>CAYHFK010000151.1:0-11630 GCA_964355895.1 uncultured Bifidobacterium sp.
ATCGCTGCCGATGTCGGCGATCTTGGTAAAGATGCCGCCGCAGATGCGGAGCACCGATGCGCCAAGCGATTCCCCGATGGCGAAGCCGATGAAGCACGGTCCGACCAGTGATTTATCCGGCAGGAACATCAGGATGCAGATCATGAAGAACAATTCCACCGCGACGAGCAGCAGGCCGATGCTCATGCCGGAGCGGAGCGGGATGCAGAGCGTGGCGAAGGGGTTGCCTTTGAGCGCCGAGAAGGCGGTCCGGGAATTGGAGATGGTGTTGATACGGATGCCGAACCACGCCACCCCATAGCTGCCGAGGATTCCCAGGACCGAGGCGAGCAAAATCACGACGACGTGCGCGGCCGTATTGTGTTGCAGGAATCCAAAATAAAAAACCATGCAGCCCGCGATCAGGACCCAGAGGATGGCGAGCAATTTACCCTGGGTTAACAGATAGGTTTTGCAGGTTTCGTAGATGCTGTGGGAAACCTTGGCCATGCTTTCGTGAACCGGCAGCGCCTTGGTTTGCAGGTATTGCCAGACGCCGAACAAGGCGCCGATGGCACAGACCACGATGCCCAGCATCATCAGGGTGTGGCCGCTGACGCCGCCCAACCCGGCGAATTTGACGGTGTCCAATGGTGGGATTTTGATGTCGGCTTCGCTGGCGGAAAGCTGGCACGCCAGCCCCATGGCCAACAGGAGGAAGACGCCTAGGAATTTAAGTGTTTTGTTTCTCATAAGGTGGGGAGAAGCTAAACAAAGGCCGAATTCGGACGCCAGTCATTTCTTGCGATATACCTTGCAAGGTTTGACAAACCGCCGTCGCCGCTCCGCGCCGCGATGGCAAGAGTTCAACCGCAATCAGCTCTTTTCTTCGATGAGTTCGCGGCGGGCGCCGCTGAGGAGTTGCTCGACGAAATTCGTGGAATAGACGCCGCGCCGGAAGTTCGGGTCTTGCAGAATCGCCTGCTGGAAGGAAATGGTCGTCTTCACGCCGGTAATGAGATATTCGCCCAGGGCGCGGCTCATCTTGTCCATCGCTTCGCGGCGGTCTTTGCCGTAGGTGATGAGCTTGCCGATCATGGAGTCGTAGGCGGGCGGAATCGTATAGCCCGCGTAGGCATGGGTGTCCACCCGCACGCCGCGGCCGCCGGGTTGATAGTACATCTCGATGCGACCGGGGCTGGGGCGAAATTCATCAAAGGGATCCTCGGCGTTGATGCGGCACTCGATGGCGTGACCTTTGAATTGCACGTCGCCTTGGGACATTTTCAAAGGTTCGCCCATCGCGATCATCAATTGCGCGCGGACCAGATCAATCCCCGTGACTTCTTCGGTGATGGGATGCTCGACCTGGATGCGCTTGTTGACTTCGAGGAAGTAATAATTGGCGTCGTTGTCCACGATGAACTCGACGGTGCCGGCGTTGGTGTAGTTCGCGACTTCCGCGATGCGCACGGCGTCCTTGCCCATCTTTTCGCGCAGTTTCTTGAACTTGCTTTCGCTGAAGAGCGGCGAGGGGGTTTCCTCGACCACTTTCTGGTTGCGCCGCTGGACGGAACAATCGCGCTCGCCCAGATGAATGATGCGGCCCCGGTTGTCGCCCAGGATTTGAAATTCGATGTGGTGCGGGTTCTCGATGAGTTTTTCGATGTAAACCCCGGAATTGCCGAACGCTTTCTCGGCCTCGTTGCGCGCGGTGTGATAGCCTTTGACGAGCGAAACATCATTGTGCGCCGCGCGCATCCCGCGACCGCCGCCGCCGGCCACGGCCTTGATCATGACCGGGTAGCCGATGCGTTTGGCCACGGCGAGGGCGGCTTGCTCGTTGTCCACCACGCCCTCCGACCCCGGGGGCGTGCGCACGCCGGCCTTCTTTGCGAGCGTCCGGCTGAGGGCTTTATCCTCCAGCGCATTCATGGCGCGCGAGCTGGGGCCGATGAAACGGATGTTACAGCTTTCGCAGACGTCGGCGAAGTGGGCGTTCTCGGAGAGAAAACCGTAACCGGGATGAATCGCATCTACATCCGCGATTTCCGCCGCGCTGATGATGCGGTCAATGCGGAGGTAACTTTCGTTCGCCGGCGATTTACCAATGCAGATGGCTTCGTCGGCCAGTTGCACGTGCATGGAGTTGGCGTCCACCTCGGAATAAACCGCCACCGTGCGGATGTTCAGTTCTTTGCACGCGCGAATGATACGCACGGCGATTTCCCCGCGGTTGGCAACAAGGACTTTTTCAAACATGGGCGGTTAAAGACTGGTTCCCCGGGTTGCTTTTGAAACGAAAACGAGGAGTCAAATGGGCCGAAACTTGAACAAAGGTTGGCCGAACTCAACCGGCTTGGCGCTTTCCACGAGTACCTGGGTCACGACCCCTCGGACCTCGGCCTTGATCTCATTCATCACCTTCATGGCTTCGATGATGCAAACCACCGTGTCCGGGTTTACTTCCGAGCCAACCTCGACGTATTCTGCCGATTCTGGTGAAGGAGCGCGATAGAAAGTACCAATCATGGGTGACTTAATCTCCCCATCCACGGAGGCGGTAGCCGGCAGGGCAATGGTGGGCGCATTTCCACCGGGTAAAGTTGCCGGGGCGGGTGCATAGGCAACCAACGGTTGCAAATCTTCGGACGACGCCATCCCGACCGTGCCACCGGTCATTCCCCGCTTGAGCCGGATCTTGAAATCTTGCTTTTCCAGTTCGAATTCCGAAACAGAATTCTTCTTCATCAGGTCAATGATGGCCTTTATGTCTTTGAGATCCACAATTTCTAATCGTTAAAGTTGTTTGACTGCTCGGATTCTGGCCTCGTGGCATTTTTAATGAAAAAAGCAGAATCCGGACAACGACTCTGCCTACAACACTATTAAGTACGCCAGAGCTTAGAGACTGGCAGGAATGGCGTCAAGATTCAAAAGGAGGAAAGCAAGAAATTGAACTTTCATGAATAAATCTACATTCATGGTGATTCGCAGCTGGTTATTGAAACTCCAATAACGTTAACCGCCTCTTTTTACTAGAACCCGCCCAGAGAAATAATGTGTACACCGTATCGGAGGACTTTGGAATCCACTTCGCGAATCGGCCTACCGATTCCCCCAACCGAAGCGGCTCGTGATCGGCCAATAGACGAAGAAAGATTTGCCGATCACGTTTTGAGCGGGAAACGGCCCCCAGCCGCGCGAGTCAAAACTGTTGAGCGTGTTATCGCCCATGACCATGTAGGTGTCGGGTGCCAGGGTAAAGATCGTCTCCTGGTTGGGAAACAACGGCGCGAGACCCATCCGAACCGTTTCGTTCACGTGCCCCGAGAACTCACTTTCCGCCGGTGGCTTGGCCGGATCGAACGAATAAACATTCTCGAAGTGTGGAGTCGAAGCGTCGAGTCGCTGGCCGTTGATGCGGAGGTGACGGTCGTCGCCAATTTGGACCCGCTCACCGCCGAGGGCCACAAGGCGTTTGATGTAGAATTGATCCTGCGGCATGCGCGGGTGATCAATCCCGGCGGTTTGAAACACCGCTATCTCGCCCCGCGTCGGTTTGCGAAAGTTGAAGGTCAGCCGGTCAACGAACAGATGATCACCCGACTGCACCCTGAGCCACACGACTTGATCGCCTTTGTGATAAAAATGCCGCCCATTCAGATTGGCACGGTGCGGGTCTTCCAGTTTGCCCTGACCGTAATCAGGCGGGAAAAAAACCGTGTGCGCGACGCCGCCAATGTAAAGCTTCTGCCAGAAGTTGATGACCTTGATGCCGAACGGCTCATCCACGCGGTCAATCGTCCCGTCTGCCTTGGCTCGCACGTTAACGTAGCTGACGCCGGCAAACCATTCGCGAAGGCGAGCCAAACCGGTCGGAATCTGAAAGTCCGGCTTCTCCAGAAGGTTATCCGAAACCACACCGAATAAAGTCGGCTGCATCGAGCCGGTCGGAATCTTGAACGGTTGCACGAAAAACGTGCGAATCGCCATCGCCACCGCGAGCGCCACGAGGAAAACTTCGACGTTCTCCCGCCAGGCGGCGTTGGGATACGGCTTCAGCCATTTGTTGGCGACTTCCTCCAGCGTTTCCATCTGCTTGAGCAGCGCGTCCTTCTTCGTGTCGGAATGGATAACCCGGTTCAGGTCAGTCAGCGAACCGTCCACCGCTTGCACGGCTTGCGGCGAAAGAATATCGCGCTGCGCATTCAGGATGTTGCGGACGTGCTTCCGCATCGCGGTCGCGTGCCGGACCGTTTTGGAGATAAACCAACGTAGATTCATGGTCACGATTTAAGGACTTCGATGAATGCTTCCTGCGGAATGTTCACGCTGCCGAAGGACTTCATCCGCTTCTTACCTTCCTTCTGCTTCTCGAGCAACTTCCGTTTGCGGGACACGTCGCCGCCGTAGCATTTGGCCGTCACGTCCTTGCGCAGCGCGCTCACGGATTCGGACGCGATGACCTTCCCGCCGATGGCCGCCTGAATTTTCACCTGATATTGCTGGCGCGGGATGACTTCCTTGAGCTTCAACGCCAGTGCGCGCCCGCGCGCCTCCGCCTTGGTGCGATGCACAATGCAGGAGAAAGCATCCACCGACTCGTCGTTCACCAGCACGTCCAGCTTGATCATGTCCGACTCCTGATAATCGGCGTATTCGTAATCCATCGAGCCGTAACCGCGCGTCAGGCTTTTGATGCGATCATGGAAATCAATCAGGATTTCGCTCAACGGCAACAAGCTGGTCAGCATCACGCGCCGCGCATCCAGCGTCTCCGTGTGATCGTAGCTCCCGCGCTTTTCCGAAATCAGCGCCATCATGTCCCCGATGTTTTCGTTCGGACAGATCACGAACGCCTTCACCATCGGCTCTTCCAACTTCCCGATGTAAGTCGTCTCCGGCAGGAACGCCGGGTTATCCACCTCCTTCACGGTCCCGTCGGTCATCGTCACCCGGTAGATCACGCTCGGATACGTGGCGATGATGTCCATGCCGTACTCCCGGCGCAGACGCTCCTGCACGATTTCCAAGTGCAGCAAGCCGAGAAATCCGCAGCGAAAACCAAACCCCAGCGCCACACTCGTCTCTGCCTGATATGCGAAGGCCGAATCGTTGAGCTGGAGCTTGCCCATGTTCGCCTTAAGATGTTCGTAATCCGCCGTGTTGATCGGGTAAATCCCGCTGAACACCATCGGATGAATCTCTTTGAACCCGGGGAGCACACCGGACGGATTCCGCGAATCCGTTACCGTGTCGCCCATCTTCACTTCCTTCGGGCTTTTGATGTTGGCGGTGAAATAGCCCGTCTCGCCGACTTGCAATTTATCGCGGACGTATGGCTTGGGATTGAAACTCCCGACCTCCTTCACCTCGACCGATTTGCCCGAGTGCAGCAACTTCACCTGCATCCCCGCCTTTAGCTCGCCGTTGAAGACCCGCACATGCGTGACCACGCCCTTGTAAGTGTCGAAGTACGAATCAAACCCCAGCGCCTGCAAACTGACCGCGCCCGTCGGCTTGGGCGCGGGAATCCGCTCCACAACCGCTTCGAGAATCTCCTCGATACCGATCCCCTCTTTCGCGCTCGCAAGAATCGCCAGCTCGGCGGGAATCGCCAGAATATCCTCCAACTGTTGCTTCGCCAGCGGCACATCCGCGTGCGGCAGATCAATCTTGTTGATCACCGGAATGATCAGGAGATTCTGTTTCATCGCCAGATGCACGTTGGCGACCGTCTGCGCCTCGACGCCCTGGGCCGCATCAATGATCAGCAACGCCCCCTCGCACGCACTCAAGCTGCGCGACACTTCGTAGGAAAAATCCACATGACCCGGCGTATCAATCAGGTTCAACTCGTACGTTTCGCCGTTCTTCGCCTTGTAAAGCATCGTCACCGGATGCGCCTTGATGGTGATGCCGCGCTCGCGTTCCAGGTCCATCGAATCGAGCAACTGCGCCGACATATCACGCGTGGCAATGGTGCCCGTGCGATGCAAAAGCCGGTCCGACAGCGTCGTCTTCCCATGGTCAATATGGGCGATGATGCTGAAATTGCGTATATGTGCGGCGTCCATCCGAATTAAATCCTAATCCAACCTCTCGGTCTTAATCCTAATCTTCGTCTTAATCTTAATCGGGTTTTAGCCCCCAATCAGAGCGCGGCAGGATAACGGCAAAGTGCCGGAAGAAAAGGAAAATGGGTGAGAACACAGTTGTGGCAATTTTGTGGGTGGGTGTGATATTGTTTCCGGCGAAACCACTATCGCCATGAATTGGTTCAAGAAAATCCGGAAGGCCTTCACGGAGCCAGTGCCAAACCTAAGTCCAACTGTGGACGAAGCCATGGCCAATTTTACTCCGCGTGCCCAGCAAGTGCTGGCGCTTTCGCGCAAGGAAGCCGACCGTCTCAATCACAACTTTGTCGGCACCGAACACCTGCTGCTGGGCTTAATTGCGATAGGTCAAGGTGTGGCGGTTAATGTCCTCCGGAAACTGGGCCTTGATCTCAAGACCGTGCGGTTGGAAGTCGAGAAACAAGTCGGCACCGGGCCGGACCAAAAGATGATTGGCAACATTCCTTATACGCCGCGCGTGAAGAAAGTGTTGGCGCTGGCAGCAAAGGAAGCAAGGGCACTTAATCACACTTACGTCGGGACTGAACATATTCTTCTCGGTATCTTGCGTGAAGGTGACGGCGTCGCCGGTCGAGTTTTGAAGAATCTGGACGTGGACATTGAGCGGACGCGGCAGGAAATCTTAAAAGAACTCGATCCAAACTTTTCAGTAAACGAAGCCGAAACTCGGCCCTTGCCGGTCAAGGAAACCACGTCCGCAGTTCCGAACCCGGCCCTGGCCAATCCCAAGCCGGATCTGGTTGACACCAGCAGGCGCTACGACGTGTATTGTGCGGAGAGGTATGAGGATGTGGTTGTTTACCGCAACGCACTCTTCAAAGGAGTGAAAAAGCTCTTTCGCGGCGATGGCGATGCACTTGCCGATTTCTTGGAACTCGAACAAGCCGATGGTCAGAATGTCTTTGTTGCCAAGTATTCGGTCATCAAGTTTTGCGCGCCCGGAGTGACGCCCAACTCTGAGAAAACTCCCGACAAACATCCATAAAGTCGCCCTCCGGTGGATGCAAAATCCCGGTTCTGATGGCGAGTGTTCAGCCCAATGCTCAAGTCTTGATCGTCCCAGTTGTGAGAGTTCATCCGCGACCGAAGACGAGATTATTGATTCAAATCAGAAACTTTTTTGTTTTCCTCCGGCCCAATGCTACGCTGGCGACCGATGAGTAGAAACGATCAATCGCCCCATTTGTTTCAACCGTTGACCATCAAGTCCGTCACGCTGCGCAATCGCATCGGCGTTTCGCCCATGTGCCAGTATTCGTCCAGCGACGGCGTGGCGACGGACTGGCATCTGGTGCATCTGGGTTCGCGTGCCGTAGGCGGCGCGGGGTTGGTCATTGCCGAGGCCACGGCGGTTTCGCCGGAAGGCCGCATCACCCCCGGCGACGCCGGCCTCTGGGCGGACAAACACATCGAACCGATTGCGCGCATCAATCGCTTTCTTAAGGAGCAGGGCGCCGTGCCGGGAATCCAGATTGCCCACGCGGGTCGCAAGGCCTCTGCCGCGCGCCCGTCGGAAGGCGGCGCATCCCTCGCGGACGACGCGGGCGGCTGGCCGATCCTCGCCCCCAGCGCATTGGCCTTCGGCGGTGAATTGACAAAAGTTCCGGGCGCGATGAGCGAAGCGGACATCGCCCGCGTGCAAGGTCAATTCGCCGCGGCAGCGAAGCGTTCGTTCGCGGCGGGTTGCGAATGGCTGGAGTTGCATGCCGCGCACGGTTACCTGGCGCATGAATTCCTTTCGCCGCTGTCGAATCAACGCACGGATCGTTACGGCGGCAGTTTTGAGAATCGCATCCGCTTCCTGCTGGAATTAACGCGCGCCGTCCGCGTCGTGTGGCCGGACAAATTTCCGCTGGCGGTGCGGATTTCCTGCACGGATTGGGTGGAAGGCGGCTGGGACCTCGAGCAAAGCATCGAACTGGCGCGGCGATTGAAGGCGGAGGGCGTGGATTTGATGGATTGCAGTTCGGGCGCGGCCGTGCCGGCGGCAAAGATTCCCGTGGGCGCGGGTTTTCAAGTGCCGTTCGCCGAACGCATCCGGCGCGAAGCGGACATCGCCACGGCGACGGTCGGCTGCATCACCGAACCGACGCACGCGGATGAAATCATCCGCAACGGACGCGCGGATGTGGTCTTGCTGGCCCGGGAATTTTTGCGCGAACCGTATTGGCCGCGCATCGCCGCGCGGGTATTAGGTCACCGGGATTTGCTGCCCGCGCCGATGCAATACGCTCGGGCGTGGTGATCGCCAGTCTGCCGCGCAGGATTACTTCCCGCAGCACTGCTTGAACTTCTTCCCGCTGCCGCACGGACATGGGTCGTTGCGGCCTACTTTGGGACCGGTGCGGACGGGCTTGGCGCGGTCCACTGCTGCGGCGGCTTCGCTCACAACATCGCTGGCCTTCTTCGCCGGCGCGCTGCTGCCGGTGGAAGTTGCGCCGCCACCAAAAGCGCTGGTCGTCTGGTGCAGCGTTTGTTGCGGGACGTTGCGCAGGAAATTCTCGAATGCCATCAGGCTCGACGCGCTGCGGAAGATGTTGTGGCAGATCTCGGATTTGATGTTGACCATCAATTCGTCGAAAATCTTGAACGCCTCGGCCTTGTATTCGATGAGCGGATCGCGCTGGCCATGCGCGCGCAGGCCGATGCTGTAGCGCAGACTGTCCATCTCGTAGAGATGTTCCTGCCAGAGCCGGTCAATTGCGCTCAAGATCGTGAACCGTTCCACCGTCGCCAGCTTCTCCGGCTCTTCAAAACTGATCTTCAGTTCGTAAGCCTTGCGGATGCTGTCGCTGATAAAATTGCACACGGCGAATTGCGCCGGGCTGAGGCCGTCATAGACCGAGCCGGAGACCGGCGCTTCCTTGCCCGCCTCGGCGGCTTTGACAATCTCCGCTTCCGGCAGGCCGAGGGGGAAATTCAGATTCACCCAGTCGGCCAACGGGCGCACCTGCCATTCGTCCGCGCGGTATTCCGCTTTCGTGAACTGTTCGACTTTCTGGATGACGATCTCCTCCATGATGTCCATGAGGCGGTCGCGCACGTCGTCCGAATTGATGATTTCGTTGCGGAAGCCGTAGATGACTTCGCGCTGTTTGTTCATCACGTCGTCGTATTCGAGCGTGCGTTTGCGTTGCTGAAAGTTGTGTTGCTCCACGCGCTTTTGCGCCTGGCCGATCGAGCGGTTCAGCAACGGATGCTCCAGCTCCTGCCCTTCTTCCAGCCCCATCTTCTCCATGTATTTGACGATCTTGTCCGAACCGAACAAACGCATCAAATCGTCCTCCAGCCCGATGAAGAAATGCGACGAACCCGGATCGCCCTGCCGCGCGCAGCGTCCGCGCAACTGCCGGTCAATGCGCCGCGCCTCGTGCCGTTCCGTGGCGAGCACGTGCAAACCACCCAGATCCGCCACGCCGGGTCCAAGTTTGATGTCCGTGCCGCGACCCGCCATGTTCGTGGCGATGGTGATGGCCCCGCGTTGGCCGGCGCGGGTGACGATCTCGGCTTCCTGTTGGTGATACTTGGCGTTGAGCACGGAGTGAATGAGCTTCTCGCGTTGCAACATGCGCGAGAGCTGTTCGCTGACATCAACGGAAATGGTGCCGACGAGGATCGGCCGGCCTTGCGCGTGAACGGTTTTGATCTCGTTGAGGACGGCGTTGAACTTTTCCCGCTTGGTCTTGTAAACCGAATCGTTCGCGTCCTTGCGCGCAATGGGCCGGTTCGTCGGGATGACGAGCACGCCGAGTTTGTAGATGTCGTAAAATTCGCCGGCTTCCGTTTCGGCCGTGCCGGTCATGCCCGCGAGCTTGTGGTAGAGGCGGAAATAGTTCTGGATCGTGATTGTGGCGAGGGTTTGCGTCTCCCGTTCGATCTCGACCCCTTCCTTCGCTTCCACGGCCTGATGCAAGCCATCGCTCCAGCGGCGGCCTGTCATCAAGCGGCCCGTGTTCTGGTCCACGATGATGACCTTATTTTCCTGCACCACGTATTCCACGTCTTTTTGATAGAGCGAGTACGCCTTCAGCAATTGCGAGATCGCGTGAATCTTCTGCGCCTTCGCCTCGAAGTCCGCCTGCAACTTCGTCTTGGCCTCCATGCGCTTGCGCGCGTCCGGTTCCGGCCCCACGTCAATGTCGTGCATCTCCGTACTCAAGTCGGGCAGCACAAATGCGTCCGGGTCTTTCGGGCTCATGAAATTCCGGCCCTTCTCGGTCAGGTCCGTCTCATGGCTTTTCTCGTCCATCGCGAAGAGCAACTGCTCCTTCTCGGCGTACAGCTCCACCTTCTTCTGATCCGCGTGCAGCGAAAGCTCCGCGTCGTTCATCAGCTTCTGGTTCGCCGGTTCTTCCAACAACTTCAGCAAGGCTTCGGAACGCGGCTGACCAATCTTGACGCGAAACAGGAGCAGCCCGATTTCTCTTGCGAGCGCGTCCGGATTTGGTGGATTCGAGCCGTCGGTGGGCCGCAGCTTCTTGAGCAGGTCTTCCGCCTCGGACAAAAATCGCGCGCACAACCGTTCCTGCGCCCGCACAAGCGATTCGACGGAAAGTTTCCACTGGCCGTATTGTTCGTCGTGCGTATGCACCGCCGGCCCGCTGATGATCAGCGGCGTGCGCGCTTCATCAATCAGGATCGAGTCCACCTCGTCCACGATGGCGAAGTAATGTCCGCGCTGGACCTGCTCCTCCTTGCGCGTGGCCATGCCGTTGTCGCGCAGATAGTCGAAGCCAAACTCCGCGTTCGTGCCGTAGGTGATGTCGTAACTGTATTGTTCGCGCCGGACCTGCGGCGATTGATCGTGCAGAATGCAACCCACCGATAGCCCGAGAAATTTATAAACCGCCCCCATCCAGTCGGCGTCGCGCGCCGCGAGGTAATCATTCACCGTCACGACGTGAACCCCGCGCCCCGTGAGCGCATTGAGATAAACGGGCAGGGTGGCGACGAGCGTCTTGCCTTCACCCGTGGCCATCTCCGCGATCTTGCCGCCGTGCAATCCCATCCCGCCGATGAGTTGCACATCGAACGGCACCATCTCCCATTTGATCGGATGCCCGCGCACGATGATGTCCTGGCCGCAAAGCCGGCGGCAGGCATTCTTCACCACGGCGAACGCTTCCGGCAAAATCTCATTGAGCTTGGCCGCGAGTTCGGTCTTGTCCTCAATTTTTGAAAGTTGCGCCTTCCAGTCCGCGGTCTTCTGGCGCAGGTCGGCGTCGGACAGCGTTTGCAAGCCGGCCTCGATTTCGTTGATCCGGGCGACGAGCGGGCGAAGCTTTTTGACTTCGCGCTCGTTTTTCGACCCGATGAGCTTTTTGAATATGAAACCAATCATGTTTGCCTTGGAAAAATAGCGGTGGAGACGCTACGGGAACGCCGGCGGGGCGTCAATTGATATGCGTCGGGCAAACCCACCAATCTTGATCTTAATCATACGCTTAACCGAACCCATGCGATTGAGAACCGATGGGGATAAACGCGGAGGCGCAAAGGGCGCAAAGAAAC
>CAYHFK010000152.1:0-7893 GCA_964355895.1 uncultured Bifidobacterium sp.
CAAAGCTTAAGCCGGGGAGGGTGCGGAGTAAAGCACCAAAACTCCCCGGCCAAATCGGCACCCGGCGGCTTACTTCGGATGCAACACCACAAATACGCCGCGGCGGTTGATCGCCCAGGCCGCCTCGTCATGGCCCGTCGCTTCTGGTTTGTCTTCGCCAAAACTGACGGTGACGACGCGGTCGGCTTCCACGCCGCTGCCGACGATCAGTTCGCGAATGGCCAGCGCCCGCCGTTCACCGAGCGAGCGGTTGTATTCTTCCGTGCCGCGCTCATCGCAATTGCCTTCGATAAGCAGGCCCACGTTGGGATTGGCTTTCAGATACGCCGCCGCCGCTTCCACATTTGCCTTTTCGCCGCTCTTGACCACCGAGCTGTCGAAGTCGAAGTGAACGGTGTGCGCGGCGAGCGCGGCGCGGTCTTGATTGCAGTTGGCGGGGTCGTATTTGCCCGACTGCGGGCCGCCACCCAACCCCGGCTCGCCAACGGGTCCTGGATCCTGAGTCACCGGTTTGGCTGGGGGGATACCCGTTGGTCCCGGGTCGCCCACTCTCGTGCCGCGGCCTTGAATATCCGTGATGCCAACGGGCCGCTTCCGGCAACCGGTGGAGGCAAAGGTGAGGGCCACGGCGATCACCAGGAGGTAGGTCAATTTTGTTGCTTTCATGTTTGTTTGATTTTTGGGGAAGGGCTATTTCGCCCAACTGGGTTGTGAGTTACTTCCCGAAATTCGGGAAACATCTTTGGTTTGTTTCGTCGGAACGTCAAGCAAAGACAATCGTCGTCCGCCGCTCCGGTCGCGCTGCGCATACACCACCGTGCGCGAGTTCGGCGCCCAGGACGGATCCTCCCCGCTGACGAGCGGGGTGGCGGTGCCGCCCGTGGCCGGCACCACGCAAATCTCAAAGCCGCCCATCTGCGCGGTGAACACAATCCACTTCCCGTCCGGCGACCAGTCTGGCTCGGAAGGATTGGAAACGCCCGAAGTGGGAATCCGCACGGGCGCGCCCCCAGCCACCGGCACTTTCCAGAGTGCGCGGCGCTCATTGCTTTTGCCGGCGAAACAAATCCATTGGCCATCCGGCGACCAGCACGGCGACGACTCGTCTTCCTTCGACTTGGTCAACTGCCGCAAATTGCTGCCGTCCAAGTCGGCCACGTAAAGATCCACCGCGCCGGATTTGCTCAAGATCATCGCCACCTTCGAGCCGTTGGGGGACGGCGCGGGGCTGATGTTGGAACCCGGATAATACGCCACCTTCGTCAGCCGGCCCGTGCTCAGGTCGTGATGGTAGATGTCCGGATGATTGGCGCGGTAGGACAGGTAGCACAGCGCAAAATGCCCCGGCACCCAGGCGGGCGCGGCCACGATGCTCTTTTCCGACGTGATGGCTTGTGCGCCGAAACCGTCGAAGTCCGCGATGTAAACTTCACTGCTCGCCCCGGTGTCCGCCTTGAAGGCGATCTTGGTCTGTCCGACGCCCTTGCGGCCGAGCGCAGCCAGGAAATCATCCACAAACGCATGCGCCTGCCGCCGCAGGGACGCGCCGGTGTAGCTCTTGTTCACGAGCATGTTCTTGTTGAACCGATCCTGGGCGCGGCCGGTGAGATTCCCGTTGGCGCTGCCGCTGAGGAGATATTGCGCGGTCTCCGGCGCGGTGAAGGCGAAGCCTTGCACGGTGAGATCAAGCTTGATGACCGCCTCGGCCTCGCCGGTGAAGCCGCTGAGGGAAACCGGCACGGGTTTCTCTTTGCCGGGAACGTAGTCCTTGATGATTTGAATTTCCTCGTCCGCAAACGCCGCACTGGCGAACACGAGAAGACCCAGGGCCGCGAACATTGGTTTGAATGGAATGCTGTTTTTCATCCGAGTTTTTTTACTTTCAGGCTGAAGTTGAGATTGAAGGTTTTTTGTGAATCTTTGGACCCGTCCGGAAACGCTCGGACAAACGTCACGCGGTCGAGCGTGGCTTGAATCGAGCGATCCACCAGCTTGCTGCCGGAAGTCTGGAGGATGCGCGACGAAACCACATGCCCGGCGCGGGCAATCGTCACGCTGACTTTGACGGTCGCTTCGTCGTCGGTCACGTCGTCCGGGATGCGCCACGCTTCGGTGTAAATCCGCCGCACCTCCTGCCCGTAATTGGCGTAACTTGGGCCGCCGCCGCCCGGACCATTGGGGCCGTCGGGCATTTCGATCGCCGTGCTGGAGGTCAGCCCGCTGGAAATGTTCTTGAGGGCGGTGGCAAACTGTTGTTTCCGTTCGGCGTTGGCGCGAGCCGTCGCTGCGGCAGTGGCATCGGTCGCCGGCTTGGGCGGCGTTTTGAGGTCGCGGGGAACTTTGATGACCTTGTCACTGACCTGCACCTTGTGCGGCTGCTTGTCCGGCTTGGGCTCCAGGGAATCCGGATCGGGCTTTGGCTCCTTCGCCTTTTCAACTTTGGGTGGGTCCGGTTGCCGCTGGGGTGGGGGTTGCGCGACCGGCTGCTGAACCTCAGGTTGCGGTGGTTGTTGCGGTGCCGGGGGCGATGGTGTGGGCGGACGCGGACTGCCGCCACCTGAAACTTGCGCCTCAGTCAAAATCATCGGTATGAACTCCAGCACCGGCGTGGGATCCGACTTGCCCGGCGCCAAGAACACCGGGCCGACAATCAGCATCGCCAGCAGCAACAGGTGAAACCCCGTCGCACCGATGAAACATTTTTTCTGGAGGCGGCTCATTTGTTTCCCGGCGGTTGTGTGCGAATCGAGTAGCGAGCAATACCTTTGCTGGTGCAGGCGTCGGTCAATGCCACAAAGTCTCTCATCCGACTGTTCTCGTCCGCACGAATAAAAATCACTAGATTCGGGTTCGCTTGGAACTGTTGCGCCAAGTTTGCCACGATTTGATTGAGCGGCGTAAAGCGTTTATTCATCGCGTAACGGCCGTTCGAGTCAATATCCACCACGCGCACGTTCTTTGGGTCGGGCGTACGTTCCGAAGGGTTGCGGCCCACGGACAGTTTGAGGGGAAGTCCATTCTCCATCAGCGGCGTCGTGATGATGAAGATGATCAACAGCACGAACGCGAGGTCCAGCAGCGGAGTGATGTTGATCTCACTCAGCGTGACCAGATGGCTGCGTTGGGAGAACCGCCTCATTTTTCTTCCAGATACTCCGTCTCCATTTTGGAGACGATTTCCTGCGCGAAATTGTCCAGCTCGACCGTCAGGACCCGCAGGTTGTGGACGAGCCAATTGTAACCAAACATGGAGGGGATCGCCACCAGCAGACCCGCGACCGTGGTGATCAGCGCGGCGGCGACGCCCGGGGCCATGGCGGCGAGGGAGGCGCTGCCGGCCTGCGCGACGCCGCTGAAGGTGGTCATCACGCCCCAGACCGTGCCGAGCAAACCAAGGAACGGCCCGCCGCTCACCGCAATGGCGAGCAGGATCAGGCCCGATTCGAGTTTCAACGATTCCTGGGCCACGGTGTTCTCCATGAGCCGCTTCACATGTTCGATGCTCTTGAGGGAAACGAATTTTTTCCGGCCGCTGTCCGGGGTTTTGAGCCGCGCGTCCAGTTCAATGCTGCCCGCCTGATAGACGGCAAACAACGGACAACCCTCCGCCTGAATCCGCCGGTCGAACATGTCGAGCACGGTCTTTTGCGTTTTGAATTCACTGGTGAAAAACAGGTTCAGCTTCTTGGCCCGGCGCATCTGGATGGCTTTGAAGATCATCACCGACCACGCCATGATGGAGAACAGTATCAGAAAGACGATAATCGCCTTGGCTACGGGACTGGCCACGTTCCAAACAAAGAGGAGTTCTGCCTGCTCACTGGCAGCGTTCCCCACGACAGCAAATAATGGTAGTGCGTTCATGAAAAATTCCAGGTGCTAAAACTTGGTCGTGAGGAAGCGACTGTCCGCCCAGCACCGATTGGTACGAATACTTTCTTGGACGTATTGTTGCCCGGGCTGTTCAGAAAAAGCAAAAACATTTTATTCACAAAACGCGATCGCCCCTCGCCCGCGGTTTCCCGGCGCCCCGGCGGGGTTGCGGGACTGGCGACTCAAACGCCCCGGTCAACTGTCCGGCCCGGTCGCGCCCCAACCGGAAACACTTTCGAATTCCAACTTTACACCCTGCCGCCCACATGCCACGCTACCGGGGTTATGTGGAAGAAAACTTTGATCCTGTTGCCGGCGCTCCTGCTGCTGGCCGGTTGTGCGACCACCAGCACGAACATCTCGGCCCAGCGGCAACTGCGCAATGCCAACAACCTTTACCCCGTCGAAGTCGCGTTCGACAGCCGCCAGCAAGCCCTCCGGTGGGATACGATTCAAGTCGCCGTCATCGTCGGCAAGGAATCCTACCCGATGCGCCCGATCAAACTCATGCGCAACCGCTGGGAAGGCCTTATCCCCGTGCCGGCGGGCGTGAAAACCGTCACCTACCACTACAAGTTCGATTACCAGTTCACTGCCTTCGGCGGGCCGAGCAAGGACAGCGCCGCGTCCCACAGCTACAAGCTGATGATTCTGGATCAATAACTCAGGGTCCAACCATGTTTGATCGCGGGCGCCGGCAACGGCGCCCGTTTTCGTTTCAACCCCGCGCGGCGGCGTAGAGTTTTGTAAAATCATCTTTGGTAACGCGTCGGGGATTAAAACCCGCCGTCCACTGCCGCACCGCTTCTTCGGCCAACATTGCCAGCGCACCTTCCCCCACGCCGCACTCCGCCAACGTGCGTGGCAGCCGGGCCAGCGCCAATAAGCTCTCCACGCGTTCGCATAATGCCAGCACGGCGCCCGCATCACTCTCGCTGGCGGAAACCATCCCCGCCGCCCGTGCCAGGGCCGCATACGCCACCTGCGCGCCGGCCTCGCCGGCATTGAAACGCACGACGTGCGGCAGCATCAGTCCCACCGCATGGCCATGTGCAATTCCAAAATGCGCCGTCAGGGGATTGGCCGCCGCGTGTGCCGCGCCGAGCATCGAGTTCTCAATCGCCGCGCCGGCGTAGGCGGCGCCGAGTTGCATCCGGGCACGAGCGTTGAGGTCGCTGGGGTTTCGCAAAACTTCCGGGAACGCGGCCAGGCAAAGTTTGAACGCCTCGGTCGAAAGCTTTTGCGAAAGGGCATTGCGCTTCGTCGTTACCGCCGTTTCGACGGCGTGCGCAATCGCATCAATGCCGGTGCAGGCCGTGACGCGCGGCGGTTGCGAGAGCGTCAGCACCGGATCCAGAATGGCGACGCGGGCCGCGCATTTTGGATCAAGACACGCCATTTTTTGATGCGTCTGTTCATCGGCAATGAGCGCGGCGCTTTGCATCTCGCTGCCCGTGCCCGCCGTCGTCGGAATCGCGATGAAGGGCAGCATGGCTTTCGTCGCCTTGCCCACGCCCCAGTAATCCTGCATCCGCCCGCCGTTGGTCAGGATGAAATTACAACCCTTCGCCGTGTCCATCGAACTGCCGCCACCCAGACCGACCAGGCCATCAACGCCCGCCGTCCGCGCCACGGCCACGCAATCGTCCACGCACTTCGTCGTTGGATTCTCCCTGGCGCGGTCGAACACGGTGACCCGCAGTCCGGCGGCTTCGAGATTCCTTTGGACGCGTCCAGCGTGGCCGGCGGCGACAATCCCCGCATCCGTCACGAGTAAAACGTTTTTCGCGCCGATCGCTCGCGCCAACTCCCCCACGCGCTCGACGCTGCCCACGCCTGACACCAGTCGCGTAGGACCGGGAAAATCAAAAGCCCTCAAGACTGAGGACGGCACATTATTTTCGGCGTCTGGCATCGTCGTTGGACATCACCTTACTGGAATTCATTCATCGCGGGCAAGCCGGGTGGTTTGTACGGGTGCGACTGGATGGGGCGGCCCCCAGTAGCGCAGATTGGTAATCTGCTGTATCGCCGAATGGCATTCGGCAGGGTGTGCTACTTTCCACCACCGCCAAAGTTTTCCCAGCCCTGCGGATTAACAATCCGCGATACCGCAGAGTGCCACTCTGCGCTACGTCTGCCGCGCCCCGCCACTCCCCTAAAAAAGTTCTTGACGCCACCGATCAACTGTCCTAGTGTCATAGGACAGAAAACGAATATGGTCTTTCAGGTTGATTTCAAAACAGGCAAGCCGGTTTACCTCCAACTGGTGGATCAGGTGCGGTACGCGGCGGCGTCCGGCGGGTTGCGGCCCGGCGAGCCGCTGCCGTCCATCCGCCCGCTCGCCGAGGAACTGCGCGTCAACCGCAACACCGTGGCCAAGGCCTATACCGAACTCGAAAGCCAGGGCGTCATCGAAACGATTCCCGGCAAGGGTTGCTTCCTCAAGGAAAACAACTCGCCGTTCACCAAGCCGGTCCGGCAGAAACTCCTGCTCAAGGAAGTGGACGAAGCCGTGGTGATGGCGCATCACCTGCAAGTGGACCGCACGGCGTTTCTCGCGCTCGTCAAGGAACGGCTTGACCACTTCGAGCGCAAGGTCGCCAGCCACGAGGAAAAGTCATGATCTTCCGCTTTTCAAAAATGCCGAAGGCTGTCGGTGGATTGTTGCCTTCCCCCTCACCCCGGCCCTCTCCCGCCGGTTTTCCAATCGTCGAGAGTCGGAGATTTCTCGGAGGTCCATCGCAAGCCAGCAAACGTCCCAACGCTGTTCCCATGAACCGCCGGCTCGTAGCGCAGGTTGGCAACCTGCTGTTTCGCCGACTGGTAGTCGGCTGGCCACAGAAATGTTGCACCGCTGCGGATTGGCAATCCGCGACACAGCAGACTGCCAGTCTGCGCTACGGCGGCAGGGCGCAAGGCGCGTACAAAGTCCGGGAACTCTCTCCCCAGGGGGAGAGGGTCAGGGTGAGGGCGAGCGTAACAACCATTCTCAAGAACTGCCGCTTCTTACCGAGGTAAAACTATGAACGAAACTCCAGTCATCGAAATCAAGGAGCTGACGCGGCGCTACGGGAAGCTCGACGCCGTCAACGGCCTCACGCTCACCGTGAAACCGGGTCGCTGCTACGGCTTCTTCGGTCGCAACGGCGCGGGCAAGACCACCACCATCAAATGCCTGTTGAACCTGCTGCGCCCCACGAGCGGCAGCGTGCGCGTGTTCGGCTTGGATCCGCAGAAAGACGAGGTCGCCGTCAAATCCCGTATCGCCTACGTGCCAGACGTGGTGGCGTTTTATCCATGGATGACCGTGCGCGACACGCTCGAATACCTCGCGTCGTTCCGCGCGCATTGGAATCGCGACATCGAAGCCGACCTGTTGAGCCGCTTCGGGTTGAACGCCGCGCAGAAGACGACCGCCCTCTCCAAGGGGCAGCGCACCCAGCTCGCGCTCATCGGCGCGATATGTCCGGAGCCGGAACTGTTGCTGTTGGACGAACCCACTTCGGGCTTGGATCCCATCGTGCGCCGCGAGTTCATCCAGACGGTCATCGGCGCGTACCAATCCGGCGATGCCGGGCGGCGGACGGTTTTTGTTTCGACGCATCTCATCTCCGAGTTTGAGGGCTTGATTGACGAATTCACCATCATCGAACAAGGGCGCGAGTTGCTGACAATGGACGCCGACGCCGCGCGCGATCGCTTCAAGAAAATCCGCGCCCGGTTTGCCCAACCGCCCGTCCGGCTCGACCTGCCCGGCGCGTTGAGCGTAAAACAGAATGGACGGGAAGTTGAAATCGTGGCCAACGGCAGCAGCGAAGCCTTGCTGGCGAAGCTGAAGGCGCACTCGCCGGAAGAGGTGAAAACCGAATCGCTGACGCTGGAAGAAATCTTTGTGGCGGCCAACACCCTCGGCCCGACGAAATCATGAACGCGCTGGTGAAAAAGGAAATCCGCCTGCTGCTGCCCGCGTGGATTACGGCGATGTTGCTGGTCATCGCGCCAATTCTGTTGAGCGGG
>CAYHFK010000152.1:7993-11401 GCA_964355895.1 uncultured Bifidobacterium sp.
CAATTTATTCCGCCGGGCAATCGCCTGGAGACTGCGCTCGTCTGGATCCTCACCGCGTGTGTGGCGGTGACCGGTGGCCTGTGGACGACGCTGCTGTTCCGCCAGATCATCGCGGCGTTCTGGATTTCGGTGCTTCTGCCGCTCGCGATCTTGATGTTCGTGTTGTTTCTGGGCAACGAGAGCGCGGAAGGAAAAACCCGCAACACCATCGCGACCGTGCTTCTCCTGTCGTATTCGATCGCTGGATATTTGTTTGCGCGCTGGCAATTCCGCCACGCCCAGGATACCGCTTGGACCGGCGGGAACGTGTCGCTACCCGGTGTTGAGCGCTGGCTGCCGTGGAAACGCACGGAAACCGTGCGACCGAAAACGCATCCGCTGCGGGCGCTGTTGGGCAAGGAATTTCAATTTCAGCAAGTGAGCTTCCTGCTCGCCGGATTGCTTTTGCTCGTGCAGGTCGCCGTGCTGATGGTGCAGAAGTTCGTGAACTTGAACTTGAACGAGAACTCCGTGCTCGGGATGATCGTGCAACACTTCTGGGGCATTTGGATCGTCATGCCCCTGTTGGTCGGGTGCAGCGCCGTGGCAGAGGAACGCAAACTTGGCACCCTGGAACCGCAGCTCTGCCTGCCCGTTTCCCGCGCGTGGCAATTTGCCGTGAAGGTGTTCGTCACAATGGTTTGCGGCACTGTGCTCGGCGCGCTCGTGCCCGTTCTGGTCGAAGCCATCAATCCCGGCCGGGGATCGAACCCGATGGAATTTGCCGCCGGCTGGACGCTGGCCTGCATCTGCCTCGCCTTCGTCTCCTTTTACGCCTCCTCGCTCGCGCACCAACTCCTCCAGGCCTTGGGCGCGGCCATCGGAATGATTGTGGTCGGGCTGTTTCTCGCAAATTGGTTTATTGGCAGCTTTTCGCGCGGGCGCGATGCCTTCAGCTTGTTTGGGGCGACCCTTTGGCAAGGGCCGTTGGTCCTCTTCGTCGGCGCAGGCGTTATGTTCGTTTTCGCCATGGGCCACAGTTGGCGGCGGCTGCGATGGTTTTGGGCAAGTGTGGTGGGGCTGGTTGGGGTGGCGCTCTTGCGGGGCGATATCCAGGCGGTGCTCGCGGGCGGGCTTGCAACCGCGTATGACGGATTCAAAACCATCACGCTCACCTGCGTGGCGGCAGCCTTGTGTCCGGTGGCGCTGACGCTGGCGCTGGCCGCCAAGAACTTCAAACACACCCAGACTTCCCTCTCTCTTTGGTGGCGCAACTCGGCGACGTGGCTGAGCTGCTTTGTCTTGACCGGCATCATCACCACGTTGGTTTACAACCGCGTCTGGGAACTTGCGATGCCGTTCGAGCCGCCGGCTGGTGCGACGCGTTTGAGCGGTCCGGTGCGACCGGTCATCACCGGTTTTTCCTTTGATGAAGGGCCCAATTTCGCGCTTTTAGCGGACGGACGATTGTGTTCGTACAAAGGAGACGAGCGCGTTCCTCCGCCCATCCTCGCCTCGGGAAACAAGTGGCGAGCCATCCAGCATCCGCCAATTGAATTCCTCGGGGGCTCGAACTGGGTGTCGGTTGCGACCACGCGCCGTGAACTCGTCGGCGTGCAATCTGACGGTTCGCTTTGGAGAGCGGCTTGGTCCAAACGAGTGGATAAAGCAGGAAATGTTGCGCCATTCCACACCGGGAGTCCCAGTGAGAAAGGCACTACCGTGTGGGCAATGCCGTTGAAACTTGAGCGTTTCGGCAGCGAATCCGACTGGGCCAAGATTGCCGCGAGTTGGCAACATTGCATCGCGCTCAAACAAGACGGCACGATCTGGGGTTGGGGCGACAATAGCAATCAACAGTTGGGTGACGGCCCAAAATTCATTACCTACGCTCCCGTACAAATGGGTCAGGCTACAAATTGGACGGCACTTTACGCCGGCAACGGATTTTCCTATGCCGTGAACCGCGAAGGTGAGATTTGGAAATGGGGGAAGTTCGCGACCGACATTTACCAGCGGAAGATGGAAGAAGGACCGGTCAAGCTAAACATCAAAGTGCCCGGCGTCCGCAGTGTCAGTGCGGGCGATAATAATTTCGATTTGATCCTGGATACGGAAGGCAATCTCTGGGGACTGGGTCTCATCCCGCCCGCCCTGCGCGGTGAAGGCTATGGCATGGAGTATTTTTCAGAACCGAGGCGGCTTGGCGGCTCGAACTGGTTGGCGGTCAGTTGCAACTGGCAAGCGTTGGTCGGGCTAAAGACGGACGGCACCTTATGGCTCCAGCGCAGCCGCGATTTCTACAGTTGGCCGCTACCGAAACTGGCGCAACTCGGCAAGCGCACCGATTGGATCGCCGTGAAAGCCGACTGGGAGACGGACCTGGCGCTCGCCAAGGATGGCACGATCTGCCGATTTGGAGGCATGTCGTCCAGACACGAGATTGAACTCCTCGCTCCTACCCGCCGCGTCACATGGAGTTTCAACCTGCTCGACGCGGCGAAGTGAACCCATTTTGGGTTAAGTCTGGTAAAGCGCTGAGGTAGGGCGCGTCACTCCGTGCGCGCCGCTTTCCTTGGGTACACCGACGGCGCGCACGGAGTGACGCGCCCTACCAAACCCGCTCAATGCGTCGCCGTTGCCAGAGAAACTCGAATAGTTGCCCCCGCGTGGGGTAGGATTCACTTTGCCTCCCGGGCGATCTTTGCCTCCAAAAACATCCGGTCTTCGGCGTCCTTCTCACGAAAGGTTTGCTTGGTCCGCAGAAGCAGTTTTGCCGAAGCAAAGGGAATCGGCACGCCGTCAATCGTGAACACCTGAATCTCCGACTCGCCTTCCCGGTAGGAAACTCCGCAGGCGAGTGTCATCAAATCCACGACCACTTCGTCACAGATGCGTACAACAACGTAGTTGCGCAGGTCGTCCTCGCCGAGTTCGAGGACGGCTTTGTCAGGCAGCACCTCCAGCGCTTTTTTGGCTCGGAGCTGGTTTTCCGGTGAATCGTCAATGAGCACATCAATGTCCATCGTCGCGCGCGTGAAGCCATGCTGGTTCACGGCGAAACCGCCGACCACCATGTAATTCGCGCCCTGGGCGTTGAGGCTGCGGCAGACCGTGAGGAGGTCGGTTACTGTGGGCGGGCGGCTCTCGGCCGGGTGAGCATTTTCAGGGTCCATTCACGCTCCTCGTCGTAGGTTTTAAAGCGATGAACGCCTTTGGGCAGAAAAGGTTGGTCGCCTCGCAACTTGATCATCAACTCGAAGAAACCTTGCGTCCCCTCCAGACCGCCGGAGTAGGGCTTCCGTCGCCCCAAGACTTTCATGTCGCCTTTCTTTTCCATCGCCCGACAAGACTAGCCCTGAACCCGCAGAATCTCAAAGCTCATTTCGCGCTACCACACCCGCTCGATACTACGGCGCTGCCAGAGGA
>CAYHFK010000153.1:0-11357 GCA_964355895.1 uncultured Bifidobacterium sp.
TTGCAGCACGGGGAAGTTTGTTGGAACGCTCGCCCTCACCCCGGCCCTCTCCCCCGAGGAGAAGGAACAGCGGTTGACCACCTTGGGTTTTGCGGGTGAGCGTCCGGCAAATCCAGTCGCAGGCCTTTGAGGGAGGCGGAGAACAATTCTCCTTCTCCTTGGGGAGAAGGCTGGGATGAGGGAGGTCGTGAATCATTCTGGCGCTGGTTTGCTGAAGGATCGTAACGGCGACTCGAAAGGGCGCCGCTACGGGCGTCAATCCTCCGCGAACAAATATTCCAAATCCGACTTCGACAGACTGTGCCGGTATCCTAAACTAGGTCAGGTTATGAACGAGCACACCGCACTACCCGCCGCCGGGACTCCGTCCCCCAGCCCCGGCCTGGCCCGATTGGAATTCCCCGGCTTCTTCGATTTGCAGGTCAATGGCTTTGCGGGCGTTGATTTCAATAATCCCCTTGTTAGTCCAGAACAGGTGCAGCACGCGCTTGCGGCCATGCGCGCCACCGGGGTCACGCGACTGCTGCCAACGTTGATTACGTCTTCCTTTGAAAATTTTGCGCGTTGCGCGCGAGTCTTGGTCCGCATCCAGGATCCGGCCATTGCGGGCATTCACATGGAAGGACCGTACATCGCGGAAGCCGACGGCCCACGCGGCGCGCATCCGCGGCCGCACGTTCGGGCGGCAGCCCTTGATGATTTCCAGCGTCGCCAGGAAGCGGCGGAAGGGCGCATCGTGTTGGTCACGTTGGCGCCCGAAGTGGGCGGGGCGATCCCGCTCATCGAACACCTCGTGACCGCCGGCATTCGCGTGGCCATTGGGCACACAGCGGCGGCTCCGCAGCAGATTCGCGATGCGATCCGGGCGGGTGCGACCCTTTCGACCCATCTCGGCAACGGTTGCGCCGGAGTCCTGCCCCGGCATCCGAATTTCATCTGGGAGCAACTCGCGGCGGACGAACTCATGACCAGTTTGATTGTGGATGGCCACCATCTGCCGCCGGCCACGGTCAAGGCCATGATCCGCGCAAAGACGACCGCCCGAACCATTCTCGTAACCGACGCCGTCGCCGCCGCCGGGCAACCGCCCGGCGTGTACGAAATGGGGGGAACGAAGGTCACTCTGAGTGCGGATGGCCAGGTTCGCGACGCGGTCGGTTGGTGGCTGGCCGGTTCGGCCCTGACCCTGGATCAAGCGGTGGCCAACACCGTGAAATTCACGGGCCTGCCAGTGGCAGAAGTGTTGCCCATGGCGTCAACGCAACCGGCGGAATATCTGGGAATGAAAACCGCGGGCCGAGTTGTTGCTGAGTGGGATGCTGCGGTCGGTCGCTTGCGAATCATGCAGACGCTCGATGACGGCGAAGACGTAACCATTCCGTAATCATTCGGTCGGAATTCAACGCCAAGGCCCAAGGCGCTAAGACGCGGGGAAAAGCCCGTCAGGGCTGATATATTTGTAGTCTGACCATCCCAAAATAATCCAAGCTCCATCGGAGCGGCATATTCCCGATGGCGCTCCGACGGAGCTTGGGATTGGTTGCGGGCGGATGTTCTACAGAGATGTCGCGCCGCTGGCGCTGGGAATTGGTAGGGCGCGTCAGTCCTCTGCGCGCCGGGCGTCCGCAGACCAAAGACGGCGCGCACGGAGTGACGCGCCCGACCCACCACCGGGCGGATTTTTCAACGCCACCGGTCTCGCCGAAGTCCGACTCGGCGCGCTGGAATCAGACTTGTCCCGCCGAAATCAGATGAAGCCGGATGAAAGCGGATGAAGGCGGAAGGCGCAGGGAAAACTGGAGAGCTTCTTTGCGTCTCCGCGACGCTTGTCTCGCCGAAGTCGGACGAAGGCGGATGGCGGCTTGGCGTAAAATTTGTCGCGGGCGGGGCATGATGCCTTCTCGCTCAACTGCCGCGTGCCCTCTTGCAAAAATCCGAATATGCTTTTTGCAAAGCGTGCCCAACCCGACGTGCTTCGTCACCCTCGGGTGAAAAAGCGCGATCATGAAACCAGCGTCCCCATCCGTCGTTAATTATTGGGTCGCGGGTGGGAATGTTTTCTACTACAGCCAGCAGGACTTCGTACATCTGGCGTCGTGATTGGGGTGACATCCGCTGAATGAGGCGGTTGGTATTGAAAGGAAACTTGGAACGAGAAACTTGGGCCAAGATGTTAACGAGTGCCTCCAGATGCCAATCATCCGTTGAGTCGGTTTGCAACCCTGCTTCCCTCCAACGGAACTCTTGGAGCACGCGCTTGGCAATGTCTATTCGCAGAGGGAGAAACGACGCATCATACTTGAGATAGTACTTTCCCGGATCACTCTTCGCCCGTTCCATTCTGGCGACGTACCTATCAATGCGTCGCTGCCAAGTGAAGCAGGCCGCACAAAGGCCGCGCGCTTTGATAGGACGGCGCGGACTGTGACAATTTTGACAACTCGTGTGTGGCTTCATAAAAAATCTGTCGAGACGCGTTCGCGCAGCCATGCCGATAATAAACACAGCGGAAATGTTGGGCAATATGATCGAGCAACATATCCACGCGACGCTTGCCAGCCGTTTGGAACAAACTAATCTGGGGACATGAAATCGAACCGGTTGATGTGGACGCTTCTGTTGCTGATTGTGGTTACTTTTCAAGTGCCCGCTCAACAGACCGAGGCTGCACGAAAGCTGTTCGAGGAAACGAAAATCAACGCCGAAAGAGGAGACGCGGAAGCACAATTCGATCTCGGTGCAATGTATGCCAGCGGGGATGGTGTGAGCAAAAATTTGGCTGAAGCAGCCAGGTGGTATCGAAAAGCTGGAGATCAAGGGCTTGCCGACGCCCAAAATAATCTTGGAGTGATGTACACCAATGGTGATGGCGTGCCACAGGATTTTGTTGAGGCGGTTAAATGGTATCGTAAGGCGGCGGAACAAGGAAACGCGGTGGCCCAACATGGTCTTGGATATCGGTACGAAAAAGGTGAAGGAGTGAGTAGGGACTTCGAGGAAGCGGTTAAATGGTATCGTAAGGCAGCAGATCAAGGACTCGCTCAAGCGCAATTCAATCTCGGCCAAATGTATTTTAGAGGCGAAGGTGTACAAAAAAACTACGAACAAGCACGCATTTGGTATCAGCAGGCTGCGGAGCAAGGTCAGGCCAACGCTCAAGCTAATCTCGGTGCGCTGTATGCCATGGGCGATGGTGTGCCGAAGGACTATGTAGAAGCATATAAATGGATTAGTTTATCTGCCGCTCAAGGAAACGAACCTGCGAAAAGCAATTTGAAGAATATTGAAAAGCGAATGACTGCCGAGCAAATTGCCGAGGCACAGAGGCTTTCCCGCGAGTTTGTTTCGCACAAGAAACTGGATTCTAATACTTCTGCTTCACCCACAAATCCAAGGGCCAGCGGCACAGGCTTTTTCATTACGGACGACGGTTATTTGATTACAAACAATCATGTGGTCAAAGAAGCCACGCACGTTCGTCTGGTCACGAGCGCAGGTTTTATTTCCGCCAGGGTGGTGAAGGTGGATGCGGCCAATGATCTGGCGTTGCTCAAGGCGGAGGGGCGGTTCGCGGCGTTGCCGGTGGCGGCGAGTCGCGGGGTGAAGTTGGGCGGCACGGTGGCCACGGTGGGTTTTCCCAACATCGGCTTGCAAGGGTTCGCGCCCAAGCTGGCCAAGGGCGAGATCGCGTCGCTGTCCGGCGCGGGGGATGACGCGCGGTATTTCCAGATCAGCGTGCCGGTGCAGCCGGGCAATTCGGGCGGGGCGTTGGTGGACGAGCGCGGAAACGTGGTGGGGGTGGTGTCGGCCAAATTGAGCGCGCGGGCGGCGCTGGCGGCGAGCGGAGCGTTGCCGGAGAATGTGAATTACGCGGTGAAGAGCAGTTTCCTGCTGGGCTTTCTGGAATCCGTGCCGGAAGTGGCAGCCAAGTTGAAAGAGCCGGAGACGAAGGAGCGGAAGTTTGAGGAGGTGGTGAAGGCGGCGGAACAAGCCGCCGTGCTGGTGCTGGTGTATTGATTCAAGGTAGGGCGGTGCTGCCGCGCCGCCCTGATATTTGGGCCGCGCCGCAACGCAGCCCTACCGTTTCTGAATTCTTTGCGGTCTGTGTGTTCTTTGGCGGCTAAATCGCCAGCGCTGGTTTACTGCTGGCCCGGTGGGGCGAGGCTCCCGACGAGCCGGCTCGCGCGGACGCTCGCCCCACCAATTCCGGCTTCGACAGCCCTCCATCATTTACTTCCGGCCTTGCGGCTGTTAAACCCTCCGCGTGCTCAACACCGCCGCCATCTGGAAATCCCGGTCGTCGCCCAGCCGCTGCGGCCGGGCGTTGATGGGGTGTTGGAGGCTTGATGTTCGAGGGTGGGTGTGGTTCCCGTTTTTTGTTGCCGCCGCCGCGCTGATCCTGGTCACGTCCTCCGCCGTCGCGCTGGAGGCCAACAACTTCAGCACCAGCGAATATTTTCCGCCGCCGCATTACACCAACCTCCAATTCAAACTGACCGCCGCGCAGGCCCGCTCGCTGCCCGGCGACCGGCAGTTGCTCACCAAAGTCAAATTGCAAACCTTCAAGGTGACCGGTGAACCCGAACTCGTCATCGCAGTGCCGGAATGTGTTTATGACCAAACCAGCCGCACGGTGAATTCGCCTGGCCCTTTGCAGGTGCAGTCGGGCGACGGGCGTTTTCGCATCGCCGGCGACGGGTTTTCATATCGCCAGGGTGAGTCGCGCGTGGTGATCTCCAATCGCGTTCATGCCACGGTGGAGCTTCCGACCACGAATGCGGCCGGGCCGCTCGAAATCACTTCGCGCTGGTTCGAGTTCGACAAAGATCAACTCCGGGGTGTGTTTCACGACGAGGTCCGCGGCGGGGACACGGATTTTGATTTCACCTGCGGGCGGTTGAGCGTGAGCGCGGCGGCCAACCAGTTGGGCGTGGCCACAAACCGGCTGGCTTTCGACCTCATCGAAGCCGACGGAGCGCTCGACGTGGTCGGCAAGGCGGGCGGCAAACAGGCGGGCCGGCGCGCGGCGGCCCAGCGCGGGGTGTATCGCCGCACCGAGGAAAAGCTTGAGTTGATCGGTGATGCGAAGTGGGAGCTTGACGGGCGATCCGGACGGTCGGATCGGTTGACGGCCCGGCAAGCCGATGGGGTGGTGGTAGTGGGCAATGTCGCGCTCAAATCGCCGCGCGAATTGCTGGGCGCGGCGGGCGGTATGTTGACCGCGAGCAATGCCCCGCCAACCACGACCAAAGTTTCGCCCATGGTGGATTTATTCGCCGACCGCTGCACGTTCCGCACAAATGAGTTCAATGAGTTCATTGCCGAAGGCCGCGTGCGGCTGCTGGACGCGACTAATCAACTGACCTGCGACCGGCTCGAAGCGCGCCAAGGCCCGCCGCAAGCGCCGGAGAAAATCGCCATCGCCACGGGCCATGTAATTGTATCGCGCGCGGGCGGCAGTATCGTCGCCGACCGCGCGGATTACTCGGAAGCGGATGGCGCGCTCGTTTTCACCGGCAACCCGCGCTGGCGGATCGAACAAAACACCGGGGTCGCCGAGCGTCTCACCATCCGGACGCGCGTGGGTGAAGTGCTCGCGGAGAACAACGTGAAAGTCACCGTGCAGCTGGGGCCGGGCTCGGGTTCGTTCCTGAGTTTTTTCCCCGGGGATGCGGCGACGAATCGTGCCGGAACGGTGATCGAGGTCGCCGCGCACAGCTTCTTGGCTTCGACCAATGGTCGGCTGGTGACGTTCGCGGGCGACGTGCGCGTGCATCAATCGCCGACTAACGGCAGCGAACCAAGGTTGCAGAGCGATGAGATGGCGTTGCGGTTCTCCACGAACGCGCCGCCGCACGTCGAGCGACTGGAGGCGCGGCGAAATGTGATTTACGAACAAGGCACGCCGGGCGTGACGAACGGTCCGGAGATTTACCGGCGGATGACCGCCCACACGCTCGCCGCCGACGCCGACCCGGCCACCCACAAATTGGGGGAGCTGGCAGCCGACGGCGACGTGAAACTCGAAGCGCCGGGCATCCGGGCAACCGGCGACCGCGCAGTGTATACGCCCGCCACGGACACATTCAAGCTGACCGGCAAGACCGTGCTGGAGACGCCGGAGGTGATCTTCACCGAATCCCCGGAGGTGTATTGGAGTCAATCGGAGAAGAAATTCCGCGCGCGCGAGCCGTGTGTGATCAAGGTCAAGTCTGAAGCCTTGAAGCGCGCCGGCGATTCGCAGAAGCTACCGTGACATGAGCGAGCCGCAAACCCAGCCAGCCGCCGCGCCGTTGCCGCCCGAAAAAGCGAGCGGCACCGCGGTTGACAATGCCCTGTTGCACACCGAAAAGCTGGTGAAGGAATACGCCCACCGCCGGGTGGTGAATGGCGTGTCCATCACCGTCGGTGCCGGGGAGATTGTCGGTTTGCTCGGTCCGAATGGCGCGGGCAAGACCACCACGTTCAACATGGTGGTCGGCGTCATCCGGCCCGACGAAGGCGCGGTGAAGTATCAAGGCCGCGAGATCACGGGCCTGGCAATGCACCAACGCGCGCGGCTGGGCATCGGTTATCTGACGCAGGAGGCGTCGGTGTTTCGCAAGCTCTCGGTCGAGGAAAACATCCTGGCGATCCTCGAAACCTGCCGCTTGAGCCGGACAGAACGCGCGGTGCGCCTGAAGTATCTGCTGGAGGAACTGGATTTAACGGCGCTGGCCAAGAGCAAAGCTTACATGTTGAGCGGCGGGGAAAAGCGGCGGCTCGAAATCACCCGTGCACTCGTGACCAGCCCCAAGTTGATGCTCTTGGACGAACCGTTCGCGGGCATTGACCCCATCGCGGTTTACGAAGTGCAAAAGATTGTCCGCCGACTGCGGGATCGGGGCCTGGGCCTGTTGATCACCGACCACAGCGCGCGCGAGATGCTCAAGCTGATTGATCGCGGCTACATCATCGTGAAAGGCCAGGTGTTGATCGAAGGCACCGCGGAGTTTCTGGCCAACGACCCCAAGGCGCGGGAGATTTATCTGGGGCCGGACTTTAATTTGTAAGTGAAAAGAAGATTAAGATTAAGGTGAAGATCAAGACGTGAAAATCCCTCTTACTCTTGATCATAATCTTAATCCCCAATGCCCATGAAATCCGAACCCATCACGGTCGAAAAATTCATCAATGAACATGCCAAGGAGTTGAAGCTGGAACTCGTCGCGGGCGACAAAGGACTGAAGCGCATCATTCTCGAGCCGAGCGTCAACCGCCCCGGGCTGGTCCTCGCCGGGTTCACGCGTTACTTCGCCTACAAGCGCGTCCAGGCCCTGGGCAACGCGGATGTTTATTTCCTCAAGTCGCGGACGAAACCGGAACGCGAGCGGTGCTATGCGAAGCTTTTCAAATTGCGGGTCCCCTGCCTGGTGTTCAGCCGCAACTTGCGACCGGATGCGGAGATGATCCGCGACGCGAACCGGGCCGGCGTGCCCATCTTCCGCACGCCGTTGCTCACGATGAAGTTCATCAATCAGGCCACCCTCGCCTTGGACGCGATGTTCGCGCTGCGCGGCAGCGAGATGGGCAGCATGGTGGACATCCTCGGCGTGGGGGTCATCATCAAGGGCGAAAGCGGCATCGGCAAAAGCGAAAGCGTCCTGGCCCTCATCGAACGCGGTTACAGCCTGGTGGCCGACGACGTGACCAAGGTGACGTTGCTCGATGGCCGCGAAGTGTTGGGCACGAGTTCGGAACTGACCCGCAATCACATGGAGGTGCGCGGCATCGGCATCATCAACGTGGCCGCGATGTTCGGTGTCAAAAGCATCGGCTCGAACAAGCGTGTGGATCTCGTGGTTTCTCTTAAGACCTGGCACGAGGTGCCGGACGTGGACCGGCTCGGCATGGAACAGCAGTTCACCGAGATTCTCGGGGTGAAGATACCGCACATCACCATTCCCGTGAAACCGGGCCGCGACATCGCCCGGCTCATCGAAGTCGCCGCCCTGCACACCAAACTCACGCTTACCGGTTACAACCCGGCCTTGGAACTGAACAAGCGCCTCCTCGCCCAGATGGCCGAAACGTCGAAGGCGCAGAAATGAATGGCTTATTCAGCGGCTTTTGCTAGTTGTAGAAGGAGGACACCGATTTGATGAGCGCCAAAAAATTGCCGGACGGCGACGGAAACTTCTCCAAAGAACTGACCGTCGTAAACCAGCTGGGCATCCACGCCCGGCCCGCCGCTCTTTTTGTGAAAACCGCCAACCGCTTCGCCTGCGACATCTTCGTCGAAAAGGACGGCGAAAAAGTGAACGGCAAAAGCATCATGGGCCTGATGATGCTCGCCGCCGGCCCGGGCAGCAAACTCACCGTCCATGCCGAAGGCAAGGATGGCCACGCCGCCATCGCCGAGATCGAAGCGTTGCTCCAGCGGAAATTCGACGAGGATTGAGACGGCCTGCTTAGGGCGTCAGGGAACTGACTGGCCACCGACCGTTGCCGGATGCAAAACACAAAACGTCCCCTTCCAACTTGAAACTTGGAACTTGAACCCGGGAACGCTATTTTGGCGTCCATGGCAGCAAGTGATTTTAATGTGAAATACGTGGCGCACCTCGCCCGCATCCAGCTTTCGCCGGAGGAAGAGCAAAAGCTCGGCACCCAGCTTGGCCACATCCTCGGCTTCATGGAAAAATTGAAAACGCTGGATGTGAGCCACGTCGAGCCGACCGCCCACGCCGTACCCGCGGTCAACGTCACCCGGGCCGACGTCACCCAGCCCTCGCTCCCGCACGACGAAGCGATGCGCAACGCACCCCAACAAGCCAACGGCCTTTTCATCGTGCCCAAGATCGTCGAGTGATTTTTGCGATGCGTTGAAACCAGTCTTCCGATGTTGAACCAGCTCACCATTTCCGAACTCACCAGCCGGCTCGCCCGGCGCGAAGTCTCAGCGCGCGAAGCGACCCAAGCCTGCCTCGATCAGATCGCCCGCGTGGACGGACAAATCCACGCGTTCATCAGCCACGATGCCGCTGACGCACTCGCGCAGGCCGACGCGGCGGACCAGGCCATGGCTTCCGGCGCGACGCACGCGCAACAGCCATTGCTGGGCGTGCCCATCGCCGTCAAAGACGTTCTCGCCGTCAAAGGTCAACCGCTCAACTGCGGCTCGAAGATTCTCGGCCAGTTCATTTCGCCCTACGATGCGACGGCCATTGAAAAGTTGAAAGCGGCGGGGGCGATTGTCTTTGGCCGGCTGAACATGGACGAGTTTGCCATGGGCAGTTCCACGGAAAACTCCGCATTCGGTCTCACGCGCAATCCGTGGGACCTCACGCGCATTCCGGGCGGTTCGTCCGGCGGTTCGGCGGCGGCGGTCGCGGCGGACGAAGCCATCGCCACGCTCGGTTCGGACACCGGCGGTTCGATTCGCCAACCCGCGGCGCTTTGCGGTTGCGTGGGCTTGAAGCCGACTTACGGTCGCGTCTCGCGTTACGGGCTCGTTGCCTTTGCGTCCTCGCTCGATCAGATCGGGCCTTTCACCAAGGATGTGCGGGATTGCGCCACGATGTTGAACGTCATCAGCGGGCACGATCGGCGCGATTCCACGAGTGTCGCGCAGCCCGTGCCGGATTACACCGCCGCCCTGACCGGCAACATCAAAGGTCTGCGCCTGGGCTTGCCGAAGGAATACATGATCGGCGGGCTGGATCCGGAAGTGAAAGCCGCCGTGGACGCCGCGGTGAAGCAGTTGCAATCGCTCGGGGCGAACGTGGAAGAAATCTCCCTGCCGCACACCGAATACGCGGCGGCCACGTATTACATCATCGCGCCTGCCGAGGCGTCGGCCAACCTCGCGCGCTTCGACGGCATCCGCTACGGCGCCCGCGTGGACGGCGCGGATCCCCTTGAACTTTACAGCCGCACGCGCGGGGCGGGCTTCGGCCCGGAAGTGAAACGCCGCATCATCCTCGGCACCTACGTTCTGAGCAGCGGCTACCATGATGCCTATTACGTTCGCGCCCAAAAAGTCCGCACGCTCATCCGACAGGATTTTCTGAAGGCGTTCGAGCGGGTGGACGCCATCGTCACGCCCACCACGCCGACGGCGGCGTTCAAAATCGGCGAGAAGTCCGATGATCCGCTGCAAATGTATCTCTCCGACGTGTTCACGATCTCGTGCAACCTTGCCGGGATTTGCGGGGTGAGCTTGCCGTGTGGCTTTATGAAATCACCGAAGCTTCCGATCGGCCTGCAACTGCTCGGTAAACCCTTCGGCGAAGAAACGGGGCTCCAGATCGCCCATGCCTACGAGCAGAGTACGAACTGGCACAAGAAACGTCCGGGCATCTGATGAAAAGGGGCGTTCCGGCGTGTGGAAAAGTCAAAAAGCTTCTGGTCAACGATTATCACACTTTGCAAAGTGTGATACATGAGACCAACGACCGTAGCCCAGCCCACCCTCTGGCGCACTTGCCGCGTGTTAGCCAACCGCCCGCGCCTTCGCATATTGGAGTTGCTGCTGGCTGAATCGCCGCAGACGGTTTCCGCGCTGGCGCTGCGCGGCCCATTGCCGCTGTCGGTCGCAAGTCAGTATTTGCGCGCCTTGGAAGCGCGTGGGTTGTTGACGTCCCGCCGCACCGGCCGGCGCGTAGATTACCGGCTGAGCGCCACCCTTTCTGAACCCGCCCACACGTTGAGACTGGCGCTCCGATCAGCCTTTCGCCGCGACCCACCGCCCATGGATTTAATCTTCAAGCTGGCGACCGCCTTCACTCATCCTCGACGGATCGAGATCTTTCGGACCCTGAAATCGGGCGCCCGGACTTTGGAGCAGATTCAGGCCGCCACCCGGATTTCCTTGCCCGCGCTTATCCGGCATCTGAGGAAATTGAAGGCGCGAGGATTCGTCGCGGGTGAATGGGGCGCGCACACGGCATCTGAACCGCCCGATGGATTTGGACGCGCGCTGGCACGACTGGCCGGTGGCGAGTTGGAGGAAGGATGATCATACTTTGCAAAGTGTGATGATTTCTCGTCCAGTCAAAAACAGTGAACCACTGTCGTCCGGGCGGGCCGCGGCTTTGCCTTTCCCAATCAACTAATTTTCTTCGTCGCAATTTTTCTCCTTGGCAATTCGCTCGCCAAGGCGTAACCAAGTGACGCTCTTTGAAAGCGGCGGGCGCGTGTCCGCCATTTTAGTTGCCATCAAATGCAGGGAACGCCGTGAGAATCGGCGACGGTTGCGCCACTGTAACGGATTACAAACTCCCACAAGCCACTGTTGGTTGTGTCAGCGCCGGCGGGAAGGCGGGAGTAAGGTTTGAAGTCCGGAGTCAGGATATCCATTTGACGGCACTCGTCCG
>CAYHFK010000154.1:0-11284 GCA_964355895.1 uncultured Bifidobacterium sp.
CCGTTGCCTTGGAGTCCCGTTGGGTTGGTAGGGACGGCGCGCTGCGCCGCCCAGCGCTGCGTGCAGCGGCGCAACTTGCGGCGAGGACTTTTTCCTGTCGCCGATGGGTTTGCCCGTTTGAACCGTCATCGGCTCGTTCGCAAGCCGACCTGCTTCAACTGGCGGAGCAAACGGTACTTCAAAAAAACTTCGCGGGCGCACAGCGCGGCAATGCGCCAACCTTGCGCCCCGTCGAGAAAACCGCCCCGCAAAATGTAGCCGCGCAGCCAGCGAAACGCCCCGTGCAGCCACGGCGCGAGCGCGCCCGCCGTTTTGCCGGCTTCCAACTTGTCCTGCGCCCACAGCTTCGCGTAACGCTCGCTGCGCGCCCGGTGGTCCGCCGCGTCGCGGAACGAGTAGTGGTGCAAATCGCCGCGCAGCGGCGTCACGCCGCCGGCAATTTCCAAACGCTCGTGAACGCGGCCCCCGGCGAATTTCGCGCGGTCGCGACGGAACAGCCGGGTCAGCCGGTCCGGGTACCAATCGCCGTGGCGAATCCAGCGGCCTTCGTAACAGACACAGCGCGGCACGCTAAAACCACTCACGGCAGGCGGCAGGTCAGATTGTTTGAGCGCCCGGATTTCTGCGCGCAACGCGGGGGAAAGCTCCTCGTCCGCGTCGAGGCTGAAGACCCAATCGTGTTGCGCGAGCGCGAGCGCTTGGTTCTTCTGCCCGACGTAGCCCAGCCAGTCCTGATGCACGAAGCGCACGCCCGATTCGCGGGCGATGCGGGCCGTGCCGTCCGTGCTTCCCGAATCCACGATGACGATCTCGTCGGCCAGATCGGCGCAACTGCGGAGCGCGCGCGGGAGATTTTCCGCTTCGTTCAGCGTGATGAGGCAGAAAGAGATTTTCATGCGCGACGCTCCCGGGCGGCCAGTTCAAGCACAGCGAGCGTTTCAGCCACATTGCGGTCAAGGCTGAAGGCGGAGGCATCCACCGTCACCCGCGCGCGGCGTTCCGCCCAGTGGAGAAACACCCGGGCCACCGCTTCGGGTTGCCAAAATTCCCGCGCCACGCTGCCGGTGATGCCCTCCTGGATGATTTCCGCCGCGCCATTGTTGGCGGAAGTGACGACCGGCAGTCCGGCGGCCAGCGCCTCGGCGACGACATTGGCCGACGGCTCGTAAATCGGCAGGGTGACGAACAAGTCAGCGGCGGCGTAGGCATTTTCCACGTCGGTCATCGCGCCGGCAAAGATGACGTTGTTGGCGGGAGCAAACGGTTGACGCCCTTTGCCGACCACGAGCAGTTTAAGCCGGGGCGCGCGGGCAAGGGCGTTCAACACGAATCCCAAACCTTTCCGTTCCCAGCCCGAGCCGACGAACAACAGCAGGAACTCATCGCTGTTGACCCCGAAGCGCGCCCGCGTCTCGGCGCGTTTGCCATTTTGAAAGCGCGCCACCTCCACGCCATTGCGCACGAGATGAATTCGATCGCTCGGAAACGGGAAGTGTTCGAGGATTTCCCGGCGCACCATGTCTGAATTCACGATGACCTGCCGCGTGTTGGCCGGGTCGAAAGTCTGCGCTTCCAGCGCCCTCAGGTTGCGATGAAATGCGCCGCGCCCGACGAATGGCTTTTTCCACCAGGGCGCGAATTGGCGGCGCCGCTCCAGCCAGACGCGGTGCAAGCCGTCGCCGGCGCGATACACGTCTTGTTGCAAGGTGCGCTCCAGGCTGAAGACGCAATCGAATTTCTCCCGGGCGAGTTCAGCGCGGACGGCTTCGGCGAAGTGGACCGGCCGCATCGCGCGTGAGCCGCAGGCCGCGACGCGGTGAAATTTCACGCCATCCAGCGTTCCGTCCCACGCCTCGGCGAAGAGATGCGGCTCGTGGCCCTGCGCGACCAGCGAGCGGAGCAGCCGTTGCAGATACAACTCCGCCCCGCCGGTGGCGGCGAACTGACGACGGAGGAGGGCGAGTTTCATCGGTGCGTGATTTTTCTTGCCGCGAATGGGCAAAGCAATTCAATTCAGGCGTCAGGGTTCTGCCAAACTGAGATTTTTCGAGGAGAAGTCTGGGTTTGGATTCACGCCTGACAATGATTGGGAAACAAGTGTGATTCCAAGTCATACGCAACCTGAAATTATTGCCAACGGCCCCCCGATGACGAACACGCTGCAGCACGGCGGCCTTCCGCTAAAAATAAATTTATGAAAAACCCGACTGCCGCCAGAACAAATAAATCAGCCCTCGGTTCGCTGGGCCGTCATGTGCGCGACTGGTTCATCCATGCCTTCCCTCTGGAGATGCGTACCGCCTCCGGTCTGACGGTGCGGTTGCGCAACCGCTCCGAGCTGGCCGTGTACCGGAATATTTTTGTCGAACGTGTTTACCCGTTCGACACCTTTGCCGGCGAGTTGGGAGCCACGACGTCGCCGGTGGTTCTTGACGTCGGCGCCAACAACGGCCAGTTCGCCGCCGCCGTTTTCGATTACTGGCCGCAGGCCCACGTCCACTCCTTTGAGCCGCAGAGCCAGCTCGTCCCGCGAATCAGGGAATTCGCCGCGATGAACGGCTTGCAGGATCAGCTCACCGTCAACTGGTGCGCCATCGGCGACAGCGTCGGAGAAGCGGACTTTTTTCAGAACGGTAGTCCCATCAGCGCCTCGCTCCTCCGGGAGAAGGCGGCGCGACGTCCGGTGCGGCGCGTTTCCAAAGTGCCAGTGAAAACGCTGGACGATTACATGCAAGCCGAGGGTATCCGGCGGGTGGATATTCTCAAACTGGACGTTGAAGGAGTTGAACTCGACGCCATGCGCGGCGCCCGTCAGGTGCTGGCCGGCGTTCGGTTAATGTTTCTGGAGGTTCATCCGCCATTCAGCACGTTCAGCCAGGCGGCGGCGTTGCTTCACTCCAGCGGGTTGACCTGCGTGAGTCCGGCGAAAACGCCCGACGATTCGGCCCAAGCCAATTGTGTCTTCGCCCGTCGGCCCTGACTGATGGGTTTCGCCAAGTAACTGCGTAAACCCGCCCAAGGCGACGTCGCCCTTGTGGATGAACGGCTCACTGGACGTCCTCAATCCGCCGACAGATAACGCCGATAGAGCAATTCGATCTGGTCGAGCATGCCTTCAAGGCTGTGCGCCTTTTCCACGAGCGCGCGCCCCGCATCACACATCCGCTGCGTGGTGGCGGTGTCCTGCAAAGCCTCGCGGATGACCCGCGCGAGGGCCGCGGCATCGCCGGACGGCACAAGCCGTCCCGTTTCGCCGTCGCGGATGATACTCGGGATGCCGCCGACGTTGCTGGCCACGACGGGGGTTTTTGTCGCCAACGCCTGCAAGCCGGTTTGCGGAATGCCTTCGTGCAAGGACGGGATGGCGAGCAGGCTCAACGCGCGAAGCACCGCCGGCACGTCATCCCGCTCACCAGTAAACGTGACGCAATCCTCCAGCTTCAGTTCGGCGACCTTTGCCCGAACGCGCTCCAGATTTGGGCCGTCACCCACAATCACGTAGTTGGCGGGAAAACCCTGCTGGCGAAGCTGGTCGGCGGCGAGAAGCAGAGTCTCGTGGCCTTTGGCCCGCCGGATGATCGAAACCATGCCGATGAGGGGCAGCCCCTTTTGATGGTCGCCGGGAAGGAGTTCGGCGTGGTGGCCGCCCGGGGAAAACTTTTCCAGGTCGATTCCCGTGGGCAGCGTGCTGACGCGATCCGCGGGGAGCTTGAACAATTCCCGGAAGTGTTCGGTGACCTTGGGACTCGTCGTCAGCACGTGGTCGGCGAGGCACGAGTAAACAATGCCGCTGACATGGCGGCTGGAGATGGGCACATCGAAATGCCGGGTGCGCACCACGAACGGCACGCGGGCCAGCCGCGCCGCCACCCCCACCAGCCAGCCATCGCGGGAACTGTGCGGGTTGACGATGTGGGGGCCGGTGCGCCGCAGCCAGGCGGCGACCCGGACCACGGCGAAGGGAAATTTCCAGCGCGCGTAATCCACCGGCGCGCACGCGATGCCCGCGGTCTGCGCGCGGCGGAAGATTTCACTGCGCGGCGGCGCGAGCAGCCACACCGCGTGGCCGCGCCGCCGGAAACCTTCCAGTTCCGCCAGAATGCGGCGCTCCTGTCCGCCCCAGCCGGTGGAGGCTTCGGAGTGGACGATGCGCCACCGGTGATTTAGTTCTACCGCCATTAAATTTTCGGATGCGATTGTCAGTGCCTTCGGTTTTGACTTCAATAAAATTGAAAACGCGAACACGAATGACAAGCATGAGGTATCGAACATGAGCAAAGCACTTAAACACGCGATCCGCGGACTCATCTGCAAATTACGTTACCTTGGCCGGCAGATTGAGATCGGACATGCGCCGAGAATTTCCTGGCGGAGCAGTCTCCAGATTCGTGGTGGTGGCCGCATCAAGGTTGGGCGCAATTTTCAAATCATGGACTACGCAATCATTCAGAGCTGCGGTGGCAATATCGAAATCGGCGATGATTGCAGTGTGAATCCCTTCTGCATTCTTTACGGCCACGGCGGATTGAGAATTGGGAGCGGCGTCCGCATCGCGGCGCATACGGTGATGATTCCGGCGAATCACACATTTGCCGAACTGGATAAACCCATTTGGCGGCAGCCGGAAACCAGGGTTGGAATTGCGATCGCCGACGATGTCTGGATTGGCGCCGGCTGCCGGATTCTCGATGGCGTGAAGATCGGGCGCGGCTGCGTCATCGGCGCGGGTGCGGTCGTGACGAAAAGTCTGCCGGAATACTCCATCGCCGTCGGCGTGCCCGCGCGCATCATCGGCAACCGCAAAGTGAAATCCAATCAGGTCGGTTAAGCTTTCGCCGGCTTGCGCAGCACGATGGTGTAGCCGGAGGCGTTTTTCTTTTCGATGTCGGTGCGGTCGAGCCAATAGAACAACGGGCGCACGAGAAACGCCGTGAGCGGATATAAGATGAGCCACGGCAGCACCAGCACGAGATTCAGCAGCAGGCAGAACGCGAAGTTTTGCCCGCGCTTCTTCGCCCGACCGGGATCGTATTGTTTCATCCACTTGCGGAACGCGTCGGGCAGTTGCTTGCCGAGCGACCAGAACACGCCGCCCAGCTTCTCACAGCTCACCATCTCCAAGCCCGCCTGCTGCGCCAGTTGCCAGACGCCGTAATGCGTGAAGTGGAAGAAATGCCACGGCTCGCCGTGCAGCGGCGCATTGAGCGGCAGTGAAAGTAGAATTATGCCGCCGGGCTTGAGGATGCGTTGAAATTCCCGCAGCACCGCGAGCGGATCCGGGACGTGTTCCAAAACTTGAGTGTTGATTACGGCATCATAGGTATTGGCTGGCTGTGGGATTGAATCGCAAAAACATTCAAAATCGTGCTTCTGTTTATAGAAACCACCGGGCATGTCGCAGGATTCATAACGCTGCCGGGCAAACAATGGGGCGAAAGGGCGTTGGCCCGCCCCGGCATCCAGCACGCGGGCGCCGGGGGAAAGTTTGGCAGCTTCCTCGGAGATAAAACTGACGATGCGTTGCTTGTCCGGATTGATGATGCCGTACCAACCAGGCCACCAACCCATCCAACCGTGACGCGGATTCAACTGCACGGGAAACGAGGGGCGCTGGCTCATGCGGGTTTCTCCAGCCAGACGTACGGGCCGCGCCCGCGCCAGCGTTTCCAGGGCGTGGTGAGGTTGCGGTTGAACTGGCGCGGGAGGTTCCAAAGCTGCCCGGCGCCCATCCACTTGAAGAACGGCAAGCGCACGGGGCGCAACCCAACACGTTCCCCGAGCAGCCGCAGCGAGGCATGATTGAACAGGTTCACATGCTCCAGCGGATAAAGGGAATCAATCGTCTCGGCGGCGAGCACCGTGTTGCTGCCGCTGGCTTGCGCGGCGCGGAGTTGGCGGGGGAGTTTTGGGTTGTCCGGCGTGCCGAGTTTCAGGAAGCCGCCGGGCTTGAGGGCCTCGGCCAGCAGCCGCGCGACCCCGAGCGGTTCGGTCAGATGCTCCATGACCTGATCCACGTTGATGAAGTCGAAGCGCGCCCGGCCTAGTTCGTCTTGGCCCAGCATCTTGATACCGCGCGCCGCGCAAAACGCCGCCGCGTCGCGGTTCACATCCACGCCATAGACTTCACAGCCGTGCGCGAGCGCCATGCTCGCCCACTTGCCCCAGTTGCAGCCGAAGTCGAGGACGACCGGCATTTTCGCCGCGACTATCTGCCGCATCACGAGGATTTCCTCGGTCATGTGTGCGAACCAATGGAGTTTTTGCTTGCCGATCTGCTCCCGAAAAAACGCTTCGTCGGCGGGCGGGGAATAGAGCCCGGCGAGTTCGCTGTCGTCCATCACCCACGTCTGGAAATGCAGGCCGGACGCGGCGCAGTGGCGGATCTCAAACGACTTGTCAGCAAGTTTGGCCGTCAGCCCGCAGCGCTCGGTGTAGGCGCGCATCTCCGGCAACGAGAAAGGCCTCGAGAACATTACGTCGGCGCTCGCACCGGACACGGGACAGTTGAGGCGTTGGATCATGCGCGCCGTGTTTATAGAACTTCCCGCCCCGCGCGAAAAGTTTATTCCCGCCGGCCAAGGCCGCCCGGGCGGGAAACGATTGTGAACCCCCGTGAAACGAACTAGCCTTTCCACGCATGAATGACGTGCCCATCCGCTCCGGTTCGCACCGCGTGACCAACGACGTGATTTACCAGCTTATCACCGCCCGGCTCACGCGGAATTCGCAGGTGGTGGATTTTGGCGCGGGCCTTGGCCATATGAGCCAGCGCGTGGGCGGCTTTTTCGCGCAGCAGGGGGGCGATCCGGCCACGCAGCTCACGCCCTGCGAGATCGTGCCGGAGATTTTTCAGTATCCGGGAGCAACGTGTCGCAAGATGGGCAAGAACTCCGAGATTCCCGTCGCGGACGGCTCGCAGGATTTGATCTATGCCATCGAAGTGCTGGAGCACGTCCCGCGGCCGTATGATTTTTTTCTCGAAGCGGCGGCCAAGCTGAAGCCCGGCGGGCATCTCATCTTCTCGGTGCCAAACTCGCTGCACATGAAATCGCGGCTGCAATTTCTTTTCACCGGCTACCCGGACATGTTTGGCCCGCCGTCCGCCGCCGACAAGAACGCCGGGCGCATCTGCGGCCACATCATGCCGCTGAGCTATCCCTATTTCGTTTACGGACTCAAGCGGGCGGGATTTCGGGAGGTGGAATTTCATGCCGATCGCCTGAAGCGCAGCGCGTTGTTCTGGACCATCCTGTTCTACCCGCTGCTCTGGTTGGGATCGGCAATGAACGAGCGCGGCTTGAAACGCTACGACCCCGAGGTGTGGCGCGAGAACCAGCACCTCGCATGGCGGGTCAACCGTCTGGATGTGCTGGCTTCGCGCAGTTGCATAGTGGTGGCGCAGAAGCCGGCGTAGGTCAGTTGCGGGTGGGATGCCCGCCGCACCCGCTGGCGCGGCGCAAATGCTTGAGCGGGCGCGACAAAACTCCTCGCCTTGCCTCTGCTCCGTCCACATATTCCCGGTCAACATGTCGGATTTTTTGAAGAAAGTTTGGGGGCTGACCCGGCCCTATCGCGGGCGACTGGTGCTGGGCGTGGGCGTGGGCATTCTGGCGGGCTTGCTGGATCCATTGCTGATCTTGACGGTGGCGTTTGTAGCCGGGGCGATTTTCCCCATGGCCACGGGAAGCGGCATTGAAGCCAAGCTGAGGAATTTGCCCGGTTGGTTGCCTGAGGGCGTCAAAACCGGATTGCAGGATACGGTCCAAAATATCCTGACCCAGTTGCACACCGCCTTGGCGGGCGGCCCGCAGCAACATCTGGGGACCGTGTTGATCCTGGTTTCACTGGTGCCGCTGGTGATGGCCCTGCGTTCCCTGGCCGTCTATTTGAACATTTATTGGCTCCAATGGACCGCGGCCCACACGATCCGCGATTTGCGGGTAAGCTTATTTTCCCATCTGTTGCGGCTTTCCACCGGCTTCTTCAACCAGAATACCAGCGGGGATTTGATGTCGCGCGTGGTCAACGACACGGTCGTGTTGCACCAGACGATCAGCAGCGCGACCAGCGTGGTGGTCACGGATCCGGTGCGGGTCTTGGGGCTGCTTGCGATGCTGTTTTGGTTGCAGCCAAAGTTAACCCTCGTCGCGATGATTGTCTTCCCGCTCTGCGTCGTGCCGGTGAGCATCTACGGTCGCAAAGGACGCAAGTCGTCGCGCGCCATTCAAGCGAACGCCTCGGAACTCAGCCAGGTCATGGCGGAGGGCTTGACCGGCAACCGCGTGGTCAAAGCCTACAACCTCGAGCCCGTCGTGGCGGCGCAGTTCAAGAAGCGGGCGGACCGGCATGCTTCACAATATCTGCGTTTGGTGCGAGCCAACGAAATGCCCGGCGCCCTGACGGAAGTGCTGGGGGCGATCGGGGTCGCCTTGGTATTCCTGTACCTGCTCTGGGATCCCAACGTGCCGCGCAATGCGGATGATTTCCTTGCCTTCGTAACCTCCCTCTTCATGTTGTATCGGCCCATGAAAAACCTGATCCGGCTGCACAATCAGGTGACGCAGGCCCAGGCCGCCAGTGAACGGGTGTTCGAGTTGCTCGCCACAAAGAACAACGTTCCCGAGCCGGCCAATCCAAAACCCCTCGAAGCGCGCGGCGCGGCGATCCACTTCGAGCATGTGGATTTTGCCTATGGCGAAACGCCGGTGTTGCAGGACATCCATTTGACCATAAAGCCCGGACAACTCGTGGCCGTGGTGGGCAAGACCGGCTCCGGGAAAACCACGCTCGCGAATCTGCTGTTGCGGTTTTACGATCCGACGAGCGGCGTGGTTCGCATCGGAAACACCGACTTGCGCGAGGTGTCCACCGTTGCGTTGCGCAGCCAGGTAGCCGTTGTCTCCCAGGAAATCATCCTCTTCAATGATTCCATTCGGAACAACATCGAGTTGGGTCGCCCCGGCGCGAGCGCGGCCGACATCATGGCCGCCGCGAAGCACGCTTTTGCCTACGACTTCATCCAAACAAAACCCGGACAGTTCGATTTTGTGATTGGCGAGAAAGGGTCGCAGTTGTCGGGCGGACAACGCCAGCGGTTGTCCCTCGCCCGGGCGATCGTCAAGGATGCGCCCATCCTCATCCTTGACGAAGCGACGAGCGCGTTGGACACCGAATCCGAACGCGCCGTGCAGGCTGCGCTCGAGGAATTGATGCAGGGCCGCACCACCCTCTGCATCGCCCACCGGCTTTCGACAATCCAACGGGCGGATGTCATCGTGGTGCTGGATCAGGGGCGGATCGTCGAAACCGGGCGGCATGAGGAACTGGTTCAACGCGGCGGCATTTACCAGAAATTGTACGAATTGCAGTTCCGCGACTAGTTTTTGGTCAGGCGCCCAACCCGAACGGCGCGCAGATTTTGTGCGTGAACTCGCGCCCGATGTTCTCCAGCATTGCCGCATGAAACCTCTGCTGCCTTTGCCATCTGCGTTTTCGCCACCGGGCGGATTGGCGTCATGATGTTTATGCGACAGCTTCGGGGTTGCGTTTGGCTGCCGCTGCTGTGCCTGGGGTTGATTCAGACACAACTGCCGGCCGCCGAAAAGCGCCTGGCCGGTCGCGAAATCTATCGTCAGCAGTGCGCCAAGTGCCATGGGCGGAATGGCGAAGGGGTGAAAAACAAGTATGAGGACGCGCTTCGCGGGGATCGCTCACTGGAAAAACTCACCCGCTACATTGACAAGGCCATGCCGGAGGATGATCCCGACCGGTGCGTGGGCGAAGACGCGGCGGCGGTGGCGCGCTACATCTACGACGCCTTCTATTCCCGGGAGGCGCACATTCGCAAACATCCGCCGCGGGTTGAACTGGTCCGCCTGACGAACCGTCAGTATGGCAACACGGTGGCGGATCTGCTCAAACATTTCGCCGGACCGGATGGCGTGCCGTCCGACGAGCGAGGCTTGCGGGCGGTGTATTACGACGCCAAGGATTTTAACGGCGACAAAAAGCTCCTGGAGCGCGTGGATCGCCGGATTGATTTCGATTTCAACGACAACGCCTTTGATCCGAAACTCACCAGCACGAACGGATTTTCCATCCAATGGCGCGGGTCGCTGATTGCGGATGAAACCGGTGATTACGAGTTCGTTCTTAAAACCCCCAATGGCGCGCGGCTTTGGGTGAACGATCCGGAGGAGCCATTGATTGACGCCTGGGTTGCCTCCGGCCAACGCAACGAACACAAGGCCACGCTCCGCCTGCTGGGCGGTCGGGTTTATCCGCTCCGCCTGCAGCTTTTCAAATTCAAAGACAAGACTGCGTCGGTGTTGTTGCAGTGGAAGCCGCCGCACGGCCCGCAACAACCGATCCCCGCCCGCAATCTTTCAACGGCACCGGCGACGCCGACATTTGTCGTTACCACGCGGTTCCCGCCGGACGACAGCAGCGTGGGCTATGAACGCGGCGTGGCGGTTTCCAAAGCGTGGGATGAAGCCGCCACGCAAGCCGCCATCGAAACGGCGAATTACGTGGTGGCGAACCTCGACCGCTTGTCGCACAGCAAACCGGCTGACACCAATCGCCTGGCGCGGGTGGAAGCGTTTTGCGCCGAATTCGTGGCGACGGCATTTCGCCGGCCACTGACGGACGCGCAGAAGCGCGGATTCGTGTCGGCTCAATTCAAGACCGCGAAGAAAACCGAGGACGCCGTGAAACGCGTCGTGCTGCTGACCTTGAAGTCACCCCGGTTTTTGTATCTCGGGCTGGAAGGCGGCAAACCGGACGACTTTAAAATTGCCACGCGGTTGGCGTTCGGACTTTGGGACTCCTTGCCGGATGCGGAATTGGCGAAGCTTGCCGCCCAAGGCCGGCTGCGCACCCGGGATGAAGTTGCGCAGCAGGCGAACCGCATGGTGAACGATCCCCGCGCCCGGGCGAAGATGCAGGCTTTTCTTCAGCATTGGCTGCAGATGGATCGGGTCGAACCGCTCTCCAAGGATGATAAACTTTTTCCGGGCTTCACGCCGGAGATCATCGCCGACCTGCGCACGTCGCTGAACATTTTCCTGGCGGATGCCGTGTGGAACGGCCCTTCCGATCAACGTGCGTTGCTGCTGGCGGATTACGTTTTTCTGAATAACCGGCTGGCCGGCTTTTACGGGGTGGCCACCAACGTCACGGATGATTTTGTGAAGGTAACGCTCGATCCGGGCCAGCGCGCCGGGGTGTTGACCCACCCCTATCTGCTGTCCACGTTCGCCTATCAAAAACAATCCTCGCCGAT
>CAYHFK010000155.1:0-3384 GCA_964355895.1 uncultured Bifidobacterium sp.
TTTCAGCTTTTTCTTTTGTGTCAGGATTTTATTGGTTGCGGCAACGGATTCGCTGCCACTCCGGTAGCCCACGGCTTCCCAATCAACGTCCCATCCAAGGTGGCCAGCTTCAGCCCGTGCCGTTTGGCCAGGGTCACGAGGTGCGCATCGGTGGTGTCCTTGGAGCTGGTTTCCGGCGAGGCAATCCCGCTCACATCGTCCGCGAGGAATTTATGCCCGGGCCGGGTGTGAAGCTTATTCAAAGTCTCCTGTGTTTCGTCCCAGTTCGCCCGATAGGCAGCACTCAGGCTGATCCGGACAAAGCCCAGTTCGGTGATGGCCGTGGTGTAAAATCTGTCCAATGAATCAATCCAAGTCTTGGCGGCAAAATGATCCAAGTGCGTCGTCCAGCGCGATGCCAGGATCAGATTTACGTCCAGCAGCCAGCTCATGGCCAGTCATTCAACATCCGTTTAACGTTTTCCGTCGTCATGGGCGGTGCGCCGGGCGGCGCTTCCAGGAATACGTCATCGCCCTCCCGCACCAGACGGGCCTTGCGAGGCTGTGGATCCGCCGGCTGGAGCCGCGCGGTAAGGAAGCGGACCAATTCCTCTTTCTGTTCCGGCGGCAGCGCCTCCGAGGCGGCTTCAATCTCGAGCAGTGTGCTCATGCGTGAAGGCTAGCATTGGCGGATGAACCTGGCAATGGTTTCGTCCCCTTGTTCCCCTAGTTCGCGGTTCCCCATCAGGCCATCTCTTCCATCGCTGATCCGCATCTGCGTTCATCTGCGTTCATCTGCGGTTTTAAGTTTCCAGGCTTGGTTAAACCGGAACCATGCCAAAGACATGTGGGCGGTGCCGCTGCTCCGCCCTCCCAACCATGGTGGGGCTGCGCTGCCGCGCGGCCCTAATCTCCGCCCCAAAAGGGGCGATCCTCCACCCAATTCCTCAGCTCGGTAATTCCCAATGCCCCTCGAAACGAAACCGTCACGCCGTCGAGTTGGTACCGCCTGGTCCCGGCTAAAGCTGGGAAGCGGAAGCTCTGACCGGCTGACACCCCAAAACGAAAACTGGGAAAGCAGAAAGCTGGCCGGATCAACCAGAAATCTGGAAGGGAAGCGGTGGTCAGTCAGTGAACAATGACTGGTGACGAGTTCCAAACCCCAAACCCCAAACCCCAAGTTTCAAATGCCAAGTTCCAAGCTCCCAGTTTCACGGGCCATGGAAATGCTGAAATGGCGCAAAATCGAGGGGTCATTCTTTGGTGCGCGCCAGCGCCTCAACCGTCAAATATCGCCCCACCTCCATCAGCAGCCTCCGAAACGCCAGCCGTTCGGGATGGTTGAACTCAAGCATCCGACTGGTGACGTCGCCAATCTCGGTGAGCGGGTCAATGCGCGCTTCGTTCAGACAGAAGTGCCGCGCCCAGGCATCAGAACGGGGATCGAAGAAACGAACCAGCGTTCCGGTGCGGAGATTCAGGGAGCCGAGATCTGTTCCCTTGTGCCGATTACAGTGAAAGCAGGCATAGGCCAGATTTTCCGGGGCCGTGATGCCGCCATGCTTGACACTAATGACGTGATCCACTTCACAACCATGGTAAACATCGGCTTCGTGAACCAAACAGTACTCGCAGAGGTGATCTGCCCGTTCGGTCACCAGGCGGCGCAAAGCGTCGCTGATGTCACTTCTCATGGAGCAGCAACTGCTGCGCCCGCGCCCGGGCCAGGTTCATCAGCAACTCCAGATCTTCGTAATGATCCAGTTCGCGCCGCTCTTCCCGGGTCAACCCGCTGGCTTTTTCTTTCCGCAAGAGGTCGGAAACATGATCGAGCGTTTGCGCCGAGGGACGAAACCCTGCCACTTCGCGCGGCCCTCGTCGGGCAATGAAGTCGGCCACTTCTTCGTAAGCTCTCATGCTCATACTATTGACTGACCCGCTTTCGCAGGCAAGTCCACAAAACTGGAATTCCTGATCTGGACGACACGAAAGCCTGCAACGCCAACCCTTCAGTCGCTGATCCGCATCTGCGTCCATCTGCGGTTTTAAGTTTCCAGGCTTGGTTGGCCGTAGCCGTTGGGCATCCGTTTGCCGCCCAGGCGTGCTCAAACGGCTTCTCCCGATGCTTTCAATAAACCCTCCGCCTGTCCAACGAGGGGTGGCAGATGTTTTTCAATGACACCCCAAACCGTCGCGTCATCCACGGAATCATAGCCGTGAATGATTCGGTTACGAAAGGCAACTATGCGCGGCAGCTCGGGTATCTGCGACGCGACGCCCGCGTCCTCATCGCGCAAACGGTTCAGGGCCTCGCCGATGATCTCAAATTCGCGCTCCACAGCCCGCCGGAATTGCCGGTCGGAATTGCCGGTCGGAAAGGTATTCCGCATAAGTCCGCCCCGTGCGCCACTGCCGGATGGCGCGACCGGAATCGAGCACGTCAAACAGGAGTTTCCGGGTCTTGTCGTTCATAGACCAACTGCCGCGAGGCGTCCACCACGCGCCGGAAATAAGGATTGCGGACCGATTGCTCGGTGACCAAATCTATGGGTCGCTGAAAAAGGCGTTCCATCGCTTCGGCCAGATCCAGGTAACGGTCGGCATAATCCCCGGTGGGTTCGGGGTTCGCAAAACGCACCAAAAAATCCAGATCACTGGTATCCGATCGAAAATTGCCGTCCGCCGCCGAGCCGAACAAATCCAGGCGCTCGACCCTGAACCTTTGGCACAGGCTGGCCAGCTCGCGTTGCTTTTGGGTCACCAGTGGAATCATCGTGCGGGAAGCTATCATCCCCTCCCGATCAAGACGAGCCGAAAAGCCGTCGGCCCGCGGTTGCGGTCAGCTTTCAACTTGCGCCTGTCAACGCTCAACGTAATCGGCGTCGGATCCAGGCGGGATTCCGCCGGCCATCCACAACCGCCCGGCTGCAAACCGTTTCGTCCTGGAGGGTGCAGAACACGGCAAAGGGAAATCGCCCGGACCTGGCAATGGTTTCGTCCCCTTGTTCCCCTAGTTTGCGGTTCCCCATCAGGCCATCCCTCCAAAAGCTGAACCGCTGCCCGGTGGAGTCGTGCGCCCAGGACTTCACGGGCCAAGTTGCCCTCCACGGGCCAGGGCAACCCTGAAATCCTGCAACGCCAACCCTTCCGTCGCTGATCCGCATCTGCGTCCATTTGCGTCCATCTGCGGTTTTAAGTTTCCAGGCTTGGTTAGCCGTAGCCGTTGGGCATCCGTTTGCTGCCCAGGCGTGCTCAACCCGGGACTTTCCGCTTTCCGCTTTCTGCTTGTCCCCTCAACTTTCTGTCAAAACTTTTTTCAAATATTTTTTGTCGTCTGCGGGCGTCTGCTGTCGTCTCGAAGCGTCGCCCGTCGTCTCGAAGCGTCGCCCGTCGTCTCGAAGCGTC
>CAYHFK010000155.1:3484-11238 GCA_964355895.1 uncultured Bifidobacterium sp.
TCGTCTCGAAGCGTCGCCCGTCGTCTCGAAGCGTCGCCCGTCGTCTCGAAGCGTCGCCCGTCGTCTCGAAGCGTCTCCCGTCGTCTCGAAGCGTCTCCCGTCGTCTCGAAGCGTCTCCCGTCGTCTCGGTGCGCAGCTTATTTCGATCCCGGCGGCGGCCCACCCAAAACCTGTGTTACAAACTCCCGCGACCGCCCCGCGTGTCACCGTCCGCCGTTCGGCCGGCGCGGGATCGGCCGGGTTAAACCTAAATCATAACATGACCGACCAGGAAACCATCGCCCGCTTCATCTTCCTCCGCTCCCAAGGCTGGAGCTTCAACCGCATCACCGTCGAACTGAACATCTCCAAGCCCACCCTCATCAAGTGGAGCCGCCAGTATCAGTTCGACATCAACAACCTCCGCGCCACCGAAACCGAGGCCCTCGCCGAACGCGTCTTCGCCCCGTCAATTCGCAACGCGCGATGGGCTATTCCGCCAAACAGGTGCGGCCGACGGATTCATACCTCACCTTGCTGCGCCCACTTCAGGGGCGCATGTGGCTCGCGCGCCCCGTTGGTTACGCGCGGTTGTCCACCCCAAGGCGGTGGCGCTGGATGCGGTGTTCGAGGGCCCGTTCAAAACTGACCAGTCGCCGGATGAGGGCGTTATAGCGGGCGTAGGCATTCCCGCCTTCCTGACCCAACAGCCGGTAGAGGGCGAGTTCGGCGTCAAGGGCGGGCGGGGGGCCGGCGGGCGGCAACAGGCCGGCGCGTTGCAGCCGGGGAAGGCCGATGGCCACCAGACAGCCCGGAATGGTGAGGCGGCCGGCGGCGAAATCCGCCAGGCCCGGGCGGATCAGTTCTTCGCCCGGCAGGTCCGCAAGCAGGTCATCGGTCAGGGGCATCGGGGGCATCTTTTCCTTTTGGCCGCTCGCAGAATTCCTGCACGGCGGCACGCAGGGTGGCGGGCTCAACGGCGGGAAAGCGGATGAGGGCCGGCTCAATGGCCTGATAGAGACGCCATAATTGGTCGGGGTCAATGAGCTGGCGCTGCCGGAGGGTGTGGCCGTCGGCCAGGTCGCGCGCATGGCCGCGCTCGATTTTCGCCAGGGCCTGGCTGTAGAGGTCGTAGTGGTGGTAGTCCAGATGACCGTGATGGGCGATGAAGGGACTGCGGTCGCGCCAGCCGGGGAGTTCGGGCAGGAACTGGTCCGGGCTGGCGAGTTCAAGGTTGATGTCGAGTTCGTCCTTGAGGACGGCCAGGGCTTCAAAGAGTCCGGCCAGCTCGGGGTCGGCCTTGAAGTCCACGTCCATCGTGGATTGACGCCAGCCATGGAGGAGGGCGGTGACCCCGCCCGTCAGGTAAATCTGGCCCGGACCGCAGACGCGGCGGCCGAGTTCAACTAACAGCAACTCCAGCTTGGATCGGGTGGTTTCGGCGCACATCAAAACAATGATGCATCCGCGGAGGTCGGTGAACAAAACAAAAAACGGGGGTCGGGTCTGGCTGCGTCAACCAGAGCATCCCATCGGGGAATACTTTTCACTCGGTTCTGAACACGGACAAACTGACTGGCTCCCCGGTTACGCAGCAATCCAAAATCTTCACGGGCCGGAGAAGGCAACGTTAGCCAGGCACGGATCGTCGCCCACTCAAAATTCGCCGGTTCAGAGCGCCGCTCGTTTGTAGGCGATCAGCTTGTCCAAACCCGCTTCGAGTGGAAGCAGCTCCCGGCCGAGGATCTGTTTCATCTTGGTGATGTCGGGGCAGCGGCGGGTCATGTCGCCCTCCGCCAGCGGCGGGAGAAAACGGATGGTGGACGAACCGCCGACCCGCTGCAAAACGAGGTTGGCGGTTTCGAGGATGGTCATCTGCCGATCGCTGCCGACGTTGAGCGTTTCATTGACGGCGAGATCGCTCTCGAGGGCTTTGAGCGTGGTGTCAATGTTATCATCCACATAGCAAAAGGTGCGGGTCTGCGAGCCATCGCCGTAAACCGTGAGGGGTTCGCCGTGCAACGCGGCATTTACGAACCGGGGCAGAACGAAATCTTCACTCTGCTGCGGGCCAAAGGTATTGAAAAACCGGAAAATCGTGTAGTCCAAGGCGAACTCCCGCTGAAAACATTTGAAATAGGATTCGCCCACATTCTTGACGATGGCGTAGGGCAGCCGGGAATTGAGCGGGGTGGTATGCTCGTTCTGAGGCATTTCAAACGGCTCGCCATATACCTCGGACGATGAGGAAAAGAAAACGCGCTTGACCCCGGTGTTTTTGGACAGCGAGAGGACGTTGCGGATGCCGTCAATATCGGCCAGGACTTGCAGCGGGTTTGCCAGCGTCCGCTGGACGCCCACGAGCGCGGCGTAATGGAAGACGTAATCGAACGCGGTGCTGCACATGACGGGGCCAAGGTCCCGGATTTCGTTCACATCCAGCTTGACGAACCGCCAGTTGGCAGCGCCCCGGGCGGGGAGCTTTTTGAGGTTGCCGGTCGAAAGGTTGTCGGCGATCACGACATAGTTGGACTCATCGGCGACGAGCCGCGCGGCCAAGGCCCCGCCAATGTTACCGGCCCCACCAGTGATTAGAATCTTCCGTTTGAATTCGTTCATTCTGGTTCGATTGTTGCCGCCAAATTGCCTTCCGTAAGCTCAATAAAATGTAGGAATGGCAAAGGGGGGTGATGTTCGTGGGGCCGGGCAAAATTCGCTGACGGCGGCGTGAAACGAAGGCGCGTCAACGGTGGGAAAGCGGATGAGCGCCGGTTCTGGCCGGATCGAAAGCGCTCCGCGTGCATCCAACCCCAACCCGCCCCAATCAGCGAGGGCGAAGCACGTCGGATGTCAGACTTAAGGCCCCTGGCACCGGTTTCCGCAAAACCGCGTACACAGCTACGCCCCGTCAATTCGCAACGCGCGAATTGCAAGCCGCCCAAACAAGTGCTTCCGACAAACTCATGCCCCGCTTCGGCCGGCCTATGGTCAATATCTCCGCCACCGGGCGCCGTGCCTTTCCGGTGCCCCGCCGCTCCCACCCGCGGCGCGGTCGTGGTTTGCGCGTTCCGCTTTTTACGCGCATTTCTCCATCCCAAAGCGGTGACGCATCACCGCCCGCCAAAGAGCTAACCGCCCAAAATTTTCACGACGAGGGGGAGGATGCGGCGCGTATTCTGGTTCCAACTGCGCAACATGGTGATCCGGCTCCCCGCGTGATCCCGGAGCGGGGCTGGCAGCTCCCCCATCCCAGCCTCCAACCGGGCCAGGCGGGCCTCGCTCCCGGCCAGTTGCGGCGCGATCTGGTCGCGCAGGAACCGGCCCGCCAACCGGCGCAACTCCGCCACGGCCGCGTAATGCGTCCGCCGGGAGCTGTCGGTTTCCAGCGCCCGCACGGCGCCGATCGCGCGCAGGAATTTCAAGCCCTGGCTGGCGGAACCCTTGCTGATCTGGAGCCGCTCGCAGAGGTCAACCATCGTGAGGGGCTGCGGGGAAATGAAGAGGAGCCCGTAGATTTCCGCGTAGGACCGCGGCTGCCCCAGGGCGCGCGAGATCTCGACGAAGTGCGCAATAACCTCCTGCTCCAGGTCCGACAGCCCCGCAGGAGGACGCGAGGCAACGGAGCCGCGTTGATGGGCGATGGGCTTGGCGCTTGGCATAACGGTGCTCCTAATTAACCAGCCACGGCCGCTGATTCAATAAAAATTGAACATTTTTTAAAGGCGCGGTCCCCCACCCGCCCGCCTGACGTAGTGGGAATGGTTGCGCGCCGCCGCGCTGCGGATCAAAGCCAATCCCAAGTCCGCGCCAATCAAAAGCGTGACGGTGAACGGGAAGGAATGGAAAGCTGGCGCCCCTTGGAAAGAAGTCGTGAAACTGCACGACCAAAAAGATGGCGTGACCGTGGAAATCAATTGCTGAACGCGTCGCCGCCGGATTCTTTCCGGTTGCGGACGCCCGTATTCGATCACCGCTTGCGGGTGTCGGTTCAGCCAGCGGTGACGGCATCAGGAAGAATTGGGGCGTCACGGGGGAAGGAAATACTCAAAAGCCCTCGCGGCTCAGTCCGCCAGACGGCCCCGACCGAGCTGCTTGGCAGTACCGTCAGGCTGCAATGAAGTCAGCGACTCTTTTCCAACTGGTCGAGAATCTTCGCGGCCCGGTCCCGCGTGGCTTGGTTCTTGGATTCGGCTTTGATCCGGGTGGCGGCGGCCTTGGCGTCCGCGGGAGCGGAGTCGGCGACGCCCGCAGCGATGTTCAGCGCGGCGAGTTCCGCCTCGGCCTGGACCTGGGTGTCGGTGAGGAGCGGCTCAACGAGTTTGAGCGCGGCGGGATCGGCGACGTTGGCCAGGCCGGAGAGGATTGCCTTGCGATCATCACTGCGCTCCGTGCGGGCCATCAGTTCGCCGTAGGCTTTGACTTTTTCCGGGAGGGGTTGACGGCTCAACTCGAGCAGGCGAACACAACCGCGGAGGGCGAGGAAACGATGAGTCTCGTCCGCCGTGGTGCGAACGACCTCAAATAATCCCGGCAGCGCCGCCGCATCGGACCAATCGGCGAGGACGCGCCCGGCCGTGTCGCGTACCGTCGGCTCCGGGCTGGCCAGTGCGGACTCTACGGCGACGAGGGCGTTGGCCGTGCCCACCACGCCGAGGACGCGGAGCAACGCACATCGGGCTGGAATGGGGCTGGCCAGCAGGCCGGGGAGCAATTTGTCGGCGCAGGCGGCCTTGTCCGGAATGCGCGTGCAGGCGGATTCCAGCGCGGCTTGCACCGCGGCCACCTCATCGGCGGACTTCGCCTGGGCGAGCAGATCCGTCAACGCACCCAAGTCGGCGGTGTCGGCGGTGTCGCCCAGCGCTTTGATGCCCGCCGCGCGAATCGCGGGATCCGTATCGTTGGAAGCCCGGATCAACTCTGGTATCGCCGCCGCGACGTGGCGCTGGCCGGCAAGCTCGATCAGGAGCCGGCGGGTGTTACCTGCGACTTGCGGCAGGCGGGCGGTCAGTTGCGCGTCCACTTCCTTGCCCCACAACCCGGCTAACGCGGCCTTCGCGGCCTTCGCGAGTTCGGCATCGCTCTCGGCCAGCGTATCGAGCAGCACTGGCACGCAAGCGAGATTGCCTTCGCGGACCATCACTTCGATGGCTAGCAGTCGCAGCTGTTTCGAGCCGCTCCTGCCGGTCGAGAGGATCACCGGCAACACCGCCGTGTCGTCGCGATCCGCCAGGGCCAGAAACAGCGGGCCTGCACGGTCGGGCTGGGTGTTGCCAAGTTCGACCGCCAGTGCCTCGGTGACGGTGCCTCCAGGAAGCTCGCGGGCCGTGCGCAGTCCGATGCTGAACCCCGCTTTGTCCGGCGAGCGCAGGGTGTCGAGCAGAAGCGGAATTCCGTCCGCTTGCCGGGCGAGAATTGCGCCCCGGGTCGCTTCGAGAATCCTCTGCTTGGGCACGTCTGCCTTGCGAATGGTGTCATACAACTTGGCGGCTTTGGCCTGGTTCCCTTCGGCGAGCAACCGTTCCGCACCCAGGACGCAGCCTTGCGCCACCGCCGAGCGAGTCCCGACCGGCGCGATGGCCAGGGCTTTCTCCAACGCCTTGGCCGCCGTGTCGCCACCGATGCGGCCCAGGGCCACCGCAGCGGCGGCGGCCACTTCCGCATCGGCAGATTTCAGCTTGCTTGCCAGCGCGTCCACCGCCTTGGGATCGCCCCGAACGCCGATTGAATTGATGACGCCGACCAGCAGTTTGCCCTGCAGTTTGGGCAGCGCTCCGCGCAGCGCTTCATCGGCCGCGCTACCAGGAATCACCTCCAGCGCAATGCGGGACCAGGACGCCAGTTGCGCGTCGGACAATAATGACGCCAGCGCCGGGACGGCGTCCGCCGTGCCGTAGATGGCGAGCTGTTTGCAGGCGATTGCTTTCTCCGCCCCCGGCGCGCCCGATTGCAGGACGCTGACCGCCTGGCGGGCTTTTTCCGCGGAGGCGGCCGGATTGTTGGCCGCAGCCATTGCGGTCGTCGCGAGGGCAATAAAAACGACCCACCCTCCGAAACGTTGAAGCTTGAGTTTCATATTCCCTTTTGTGGTCAGTTGGTATTTCAAATCACCGAAATCAAATCCGCCACGGTTCGCGCAGCGCCTCGGAGCGCAGCCGGTTGGCTTCTTCGTCGCCGATGAATTCGTTCTTCACCGGATCGTACTTCACCCGGCGGCCCAGAAACAGCGCGATGTTGGCGGCGTGGCAGGTGATGTGCGACCAGCAGGCGGTTTCGGCATTGGCGCGGGTCTGGCCGCGCGTCCGCACGCAGTTGAGGAAGTCGCGCACATGGAGATTCGCCGGGTAGCCGGCGATTCGCGGACGCGGCCCGGCGATCAACGTGGTTGGATTGGCAACCATTTCACCGTTGTCGGCGGTTTCCACCCAGCCGGTTTCGCCTTCATACCGCACCGGGCACGAGCCCAGCGGCAGCCAGCCGTCGTTGCGCATGACCAGCTTGACGCCGTTCGCGTAACGCGCGTGCAGTTCCTTGCCCTCCGGCCAGTATTCGACCGCCGCAGTGTTGTCGGCATCGTTGGCCCACTGGCAGAGGTCCACGCAATGCGAACCCCATTCGAGACAGCCGCCGCCGCCGAACGCGCCGAAGAAGCCCCCGCCTTTCTCAAAGTTGAAGCCGTTGAGCAGCTTCTTGTTGTAAGGCCGCCACGCCGCCGGGCCGAGATACAGATCCCAATCCACCATTTCCTTGTCCGGCACTTCCTCGGCGGGAAGCCAGCCGCTCATCAGCGTGGTCAAACCCATCGGATGCGCGTGGAGCGTGTGGAGTTTGCCCAGTTGCCCGCGCCGGGCCAGTTCGGCTGCGAGCCCAAAATTCGGCAGACTGCGCCGCTGCGTGCCGGCCTGGAACACGCGGCCGGTCCGGCGGAACGTCTGGGCCAGCGCCAGACTCTGCGCGATGTTCTTCGTGCAGGGTTTCTCGCAATACACATCCTTGCCGGCGTTGGCCGCCAGGATCGAAGCCGTCGCATGCCAGTTCGGCCCCGTGGCGATCAGGACCGCGTCAATGTCCGGGCGCGCGAGGAGTTCGTGCAAATCGCGATACATCGCACAATCCTGGTTGCCATACAGTTCATCGGCCATTTTCTTGACCGCCCGGCGACGTTCCAACTTCACGTCGCAAATCGCCACGAACTGCACCCCCGGCTCATGGACGAAGCAATCGAGCACATAGGTGCCGCGACCGCCGATGCCGATCGCGCCCAGCACGATCCGCTCGCTCGGGGCCACCGCGCCATCGCGCCCCAAGGCCCGGGCGGGGATGAAATAGGGCGCGGCGAAAATGCCGCCAGCCGCAGCGCCGGCCCGTTTCAAAAAACTTCTGCGGCTGACTGCTTTCAAGGTTTGGTTTGCTTTTTTCATGTTGATCCAATGTGTGCCGCCGCCACGGGTGACGTTTCAGAGCGAGCCAGGAAACACGGCTCGTCGGTGGAAGGGAAGTGAGGCATTGGCGACTCTCAGCGGTGGGAGGCAGGTTGCCATGCGCAATTTCATTCGCTGCATACTGAACCCGCCGCCGCTGGCGCCAAGCCCAGAATTCGTGCTAAAATGCCTTGGTCCGGACGACAATTTCCGGCGCGAAGTGTGAAGTGCGCGACGCGTGACTTTCAGGTTGCACTGAATGGCGAGCGCCGTCCGAACATCACGAGCGGCGAAGCCTAGTCCCGTGACAAAGAAGATTCGATACATGGCTTGGTAGGGCGCGTCACTCCGTGCGCG
>CAYHFK010000156.1:0-4874 GCA_964355895.1 uncultured Bifidobacterium sp.
ATCCGACCGAGGCGGAACTGATCAAGGAATTGCAACTCGCGGTGGATTTGTTCCGCCCGAGCTTCGACGAGGAACAGGGGCACGACATGGCGAACAATTGCCGCCGCCTCTGGCCGTTGATCTTCGGCCGCGAGATTGATCCGCGCGCGGAAATCATCGCCCCCGCGCTGGCCATCCGCAAAGCCGGCTACGGCGAACCAACGCGCGATTACAAACAGGAGTTGCGTGACGCGTTGAAGGCGTGAAGGCGGAACAGGCAGCCGTATTTGACGACGAACGGCTGGCGGCGGAAACGCTGGATGTACGGCAACGCTTCGAGCAGCGTCGCGGCTTTGGCAATGAGGTCTTGCATGAAACCAAACACGAACCGCTTCACGGCCCGTTGTTTTCTCCGTATTTGCTGTTGCTTGGAATTCATTCCCGAATTACCGACTCTTCGTGCGCCGGTAATTTGCTTTCATTTTGCACTTCACTTCGCTGCGTTCGCCCCGCGAAACTTCGTTTGGATCGAGTAAAGGCCGGTGCTGGCGGTGATGAACAGCGTCCGATGATCCTTGCCGCCGAAGCTGACGTTGGCGGTCCACGGTTCTGGCACGTCAATGTGGGCAATTCGCTTTCCGATCTTGTCGAATACGATGACGCCTTTGCCGGTGAGGTAGAGGTTGCCTTCGGTGTCGAGCGTCATTCCGTCCGAGCCGAATTCGCAGTGCAGGCGTTTGTTCGCCAGCACGCCGTCGGGTTGGATGTCGTAGGCGTAGGTTTTGCCGGCTTTGATGTCGGCCACGAACAACGTTTTCCCGTCCGGCGTGCCGATGATGCCGTTGGGCTGGGCGAGATCGGTTGTCACGCGTTTGAGCGACTTGCGGTCGGCGCTCAGGAAATAAACCTGCTCCGTGCCCTGTGGCGGCTGGTTGTAATCCCACCAATCGCGTTTGTAGAATGGGTCGGTGAAATACAGGCTGCCGTCAGATCGCACCCAAACATCATTCGGCGCATTGAGCATCTTGCCTTCATATTCCTTCGCCAGAACCGTGTGCTTTCCATCCGGCGTGATGGACCAGAGTTCGGTCTGCTCGTCCGCACAGGCGATGAGATTGCCCTGGGCGTCGAAGAACATCCCGTTCGCGCGCCCGGCGGGCTGCATGAAGGTGGAGAGCTTGCCGTCCACGCTCCACTTCAGGATACGATTGTTCGGCTGATCGGTGAAGAAGACGTTGCCTTCCTTGTCGCAGGTCGGGCCTTCGGTGAATTTGAAATCGCCCGCGAGTTTTTCCAGCTTCGCACCAGACGCGATCACGGCAGAGGCGTCGTTTGCAAACTGAGCGGATGACTTGGCAGGCAGTGCGCTGACAATCGCCAGCGAGAGGATGGTTTGGAGAATTTTCATTGCTAGCAACGAAGGATTGGTAGCAAGAAACCGTAATCGAATGAAAGCACCGATTTGTATATCCCAAACGGCTCGGCATCCATAGTGACGGTTCGCCATCGCTCCCAAACATTGCCCCCTGGCGGCGCTCGTTTCGCGCCCTTGCGCAAACGAGCAGATCCAGCAATGATCCCCGCACTGATTTCCACGAATGAAACGCCATTTCAACGCTAGGCTCGTTCCTTCCGCAGTTCCATCACCCCGACACGGCGCTAGCGCAAACCGTGCAAGACTGACCCACTCGCCATCCAACGTATGAAAAATCACCCCCGATTTCCCCACCGTCTGCTGGCATTATTTGTCAGCTTCCTGCCGCTGGCACTTCACGCGGCAGAGCCGGCGGACGCAGGGTCGAAGCTGCACAATATTCATCGCATTGTGTTTCTCGGCGACAGCATCACCTACGCGGGCCAGTATGTGGAATTTATCGAGGCGTATTGCGTGAGTCGCTTCCCCGCCCGGCAGCTTGAGTTACTGGACCTGGGCCTGCCGAGCGAGACGGTTTCCGGCCTTTCTGAACAAGGTCATGCGGGCGGACAATTTCCCCGGCCCGACTTGCACGAGCGCCTGGGGCGGGTGTTGGCAAAGACCAAGCCCGACCTCGTCATCGCCTGTTACGGGATGAACGACGGCATTTATCTGCCGTTTAGCGAGGAACGGTTTCAGAAATTTCAAGCCGGCATCCAGCGGCTGCGCGAACGGGTCACGACGGCGGGCGCTAAAATCATTCTCGTCACGCCCCCGACGTTCGACGAGGTCAAAGGCGGCCATCCCGGCTACGGCCACGCGCTCGACCGTTACGCGGAGTGGCTGCTGGCGCAGCGCGCGGCGGGCTGGGACGTGGTGGATTTGCACGGGCCGATGAACCGTTACCTTGCCGAACATCGCCAGCGCGATCCGAATTTCCTCCTCGCCACCGATGGCGTGCATTGCAACGAAACCGGCCACTGGATCATCGCGAAACAAATCCTGTTGCACCTCGGCGCGAAAGACCTGGCGAACATTGACGATCCGTCGGCAATGCTGGCGGCCCATCCAAACGGCCTGCCGGTGCTGAAACTGATCCAGCAGCGGCAGCGGATGACGAAAGACGCCTGGCTTACCGACGTGGGACATCAACGGCCGGGGATGAATAAAGGCCTGCCGCTGACCGAGGCCACGGCCAAAGCGGCCGCCATTGAAACGCAAATTCGTCAACTGGCCGCGCCCTTTCCCGGCAAAAGATCCCAGTGGGAAGGTTTTGATCGCTACGATTTTGAGGTCAACGGCCAGCCAGCCATTGTGGTCGCGCCGAAGCAGACGTTGCCCGGCAAGCCTTGGGCGTGGCGCGGCGAATTTTTCGGTGCCTTCCCCAACGCCGACCTCGCGCTGCTCGGCAAAGGATTTCATCTGGTTTATCTCGGCGTGCCCAATTTGTTCGGCAGTCCCGAAGCCGTCGCGCAATGGAACGGTTTCTACCAAGAGTTGACCGGAAAGTACGGCTTCGCGAAAAAGGTCGCGCTCATTGGCCTGAGTCGCGGCGGCCTATACTGCTACAACTGGGCCGCGGCCAATCCCGACAAGGTGGCGTGCATCTACGCGGACGCCGCCGTGTGCGACTTTAAGAGCTGGCCCGGCGGGAAGATCAAAAGCCTCGGCAAGGGCAACGGCAGCGCCGCCGAATGGCAGAACGTCCTCAAGGCTTACAATTTCAAATCCGACGCTGAAGCCATCGCCTACGACAGGAATCCGATCGACAACTTGAAGCCACTGGCCGACGCACACATTCCGCTGCTGCACGTTTACGGCGACGCAGACGATGTCGTACCCTGGGACGAGAACACCGGGGTGTTGGCCGAGCGTTACCGCAAGCTTGGCGGCAGCATCACGCTGATTCCAAAGTCCGGCATTGGGCATCATCCCCATGGTTTGACCGACCCAAGCCAGATCGTGGAGTTCATTGTGAGGCACGCAACAACCAACCCATGAAACTCGATTCCAAAGGCAGATTCACCAGCCGCGAGAACGGCGCAACCCAACAACTTCATCATGGATCCATTTCTGCAAGCGGCGCTGGACGAAGCGAAAAAGGGACTGGCCGCCGGTGGTATTCCCATCGGCTCGGTGCTGGTGCTCGACGGCCAGATCATCGGGCGCGGGCATAACCAGCGCGTGCAACACGGCAGCGTGATTCATCACGCGGAGATGAATTGTCTGGAAAACGCCGGGCGGCGAACGGCGGCGGTCTATCAGCGGTGTGTGCTGTATTCGACGCTTTCGCCGTGCCCGATGTGCAGCGGCGCGGTGTTGCTCTACAAAATTCCCCGGCTGGTCGTCGGTGAGAACGTCACGTTTCAGGGGCCGGAGGCCTACGTCCGGTCGCAGGGCGTGCAGGTGGAGGTATTGAACGACCCGACGTGCATCCAGCTCATGCGGGATTTCATCGCGGCGCGTCCGGCGTTGTGGAACGAAGACATCGGCGTTTGAGGCCCGCCAATTCCCGACTTGTAATTGCGCCGGTGAAACCTACTCTCGGAGCCGCGTGGCATTGGCAAACGTCACGGCCGCAGACGGCGACCGCTTCAACAACGACAACCGACATGGCCAGCAATCGTAAATCGTGGGCGTCCTTCGAGGAGATGCGCAAAGCCGCCGAGGAAGGCGATGCGCAGGCGCAAAGCTATCTCGGGGTCTCCTTTCAGAAGGGCCAGGGCGGGCCGCAGGATTACCAGGAGGCGGTGAAATGGTTTCGCAAAGCCGCCGACCAGAACGATCCGGTGGCGCAATGTTACCTCGGCTTTTGCTTTCTCATGGGCCAGGGCGTGCCGCAGGAATACGGCGAGGCGGCCCGGTGGTTTCGCGAATCGGCGGAACAGGGCGATCCGGCGGCGCAGTTCAATCTCGGGGTGCTTTACGAAACCGGCCAGGGCGTGCCGCAGAATTACGCCGAGGCCGTGAAGTGGTACCACGTCGCCGCCGAAAGCGGGGAACCGCAGGCTCAATTCAACCTCGGCGTGTTCTACGAACAGGGTCAAGTGGTGCCGCAGAATTTTGAGCAAGCGGTGAATTGGTATCGCAAAGCGGCGGAGCAGGAGGTCGGCCCCGCCCAATGCAATCTTGGCCTGTGCTACCAGACCGGCCGTGGCGTGGCACCAAGCATGACCGAAGCCGTGCGGTGGTTTATCCGGGCCGCCCGCCAAGGCGACAAGACCGCCCAACACAATCTGGGGGTGTATTACGCCACGCAGGAGCCTGCGGAAGGCACGGCGGACCCCGCCGCGCAGTAACCCTCACCGCCCTCCGGGCAGGCCGTTGCCGCCGCGCCTCGTTTTTCGTTTCCCATTCCTGCCGACCTGGCGTAGTGTAGCCCGGCCATAAGCCACCGCCATGCCTGCGCCGAAGAAGGTCCTGATTATTGACGACGATGCCGATTACCGCCGGCTGATGGGAGAGATTTTGCAGATGGAAG
>CAYHFK010000156.1:4974-11223 GCA_964355895.1 uncultured Bifidobacterium sp.
ATTGACGACGATGCCGATTACCGCCGGCTGATGGGAGAGATTTTGCAGATGGAAGGCTGGCAGGTGTTGGAAGCCGACGAGGGCGAAGCCGGTCTCGAAGCGGTGCGGCAACAACGCCCCGATGTCGTGCTGTGCGACCTGCTCATGCCGCGCAGCAACGGCTTTCTCGTCTGCCGGAATATTCGCAGCGACTTCACGCTGCGCCACACCAAGATCATCATTACGTCCGGTCGTGATTACGACTCCGACCGGCTCGCGGCGCGCGAAGCCGGCGCGGACGAATACCTGACCAAGCCCGTCAAGCCCTGCGATCTGCTGGCCACGATCGCGCGTTTATGCGACGAGGCAAAGGCCGGCGCTCCCCCGGCCCCGGCGGTTAGCTCGGCGGCCACCGAACCGGCGCGGCTGAAATTCTGGGGCGTGCGCGGTTCGATCCCTTCGCCCGGCCCGGCCACGGTCCGTTATGGCGGCAACACCGCCTGCGTTGCCGTGCGTGCGCACGGCGAGATCATCATTCTCGATGCCGGCACCGGCCTGCGCCCACTCGGACGCGAGTTGATGACGGAGTTCAAGGATCAACCGCTCAATCTCACGCTGCTGCTTTCACACACGCACTGGGATCATATTCAAGGGCTGCCGTTTTTTTCACCGATCTATTTGCCGCATTGCCGGATGCGCATCCTCGGATTCGAGGGCGCGCGACGCGGACTCGTCAACGTGTTGACCGGCCAGATGGAAAGCCCGTATTTTCCGGTGCCCTTCGGCGAATTGCCCGGCAACATCGAAGTCGAGGAACTCAAAGACCTGGAATTCCAGGTCGGCGCGGTGCGCGTACGCGCGTGGTTCGCCAATCATCCGGGCATTTGCGTCGGTTACCGATTGTTCACCGACGACGGTTCACTGGCGTTCTTTCCCGACAACGAAACGCATTGCCGTTACGACGCCGACGGGCAGGTGCGGCCCACGCGCAAGGATGCTTCCCTCGAGTATGCGCGGGCGCAGGAGGAAAAAATGCTCGACTTCATCCGGGGTGCGGACGTGCTCATCCTCGACGCGCAATACGACCGTGCGGAGCACGAAAACCACATCGGCTGGGGTCACGGTTGCGTGGATGATGTCGTGGCGGTCGCCATGAAAGCGGGGGTAAAAAAACTTTTTCTCTTCCACCACGATCCCGACCACGACGACGCCAAAATTGACAGCATGCTGGCCCATGCGCGCCAACTGGTGGCGGCGCGGAAATCAACCTTGCTGGTGGATGCGGCCAGAGAAGGCGTGGTCGTGGAACTGGCCCATGCCGAAAAGTGAGTCCCGGCAACCGGAATGTTCGCGATTGTCGAAGTCACGGCCTCTGCTAATCTCCTATCCCTGGTCGGGCGCTTAGCTCAGTTGGTTAGAGCGACTCGTTTACACCGAGTAGGTCGCAGGTTCGAATCCTGCAGCGCCCACCATGTTTTCCTGAGAAAGACGGGCAGTCTCAGGAAATTTGCACAGAGTTTGCACAGAATCATGCCCGAACCGCTGACCGTCGTGTGAGATTCCCCGTCACCATCCGGCACCGCACCAGCACGGCGAAAATCTACGCACCGAGCGGGAAATTCGCTTACTACCGGCTCGCCTACTCCGTCGCCGGCAAACGGCGGATGCAAACCTTCCCCGCCTACACCGCCGCCCGCGAAGCCGCCGAGCGCGTCGTACGCGAACTGGCCAACGGCTCGCAAGCCGCCGCCCTGACCGCCACGCAATCCCGCGACGCCCTGGCCGCGTTTGAGCGGCTGCAAGGCTTCTACCAGTCCACCGGACGCCGCGTTTCCCTGCTGGCGGCTGTTTCTGAGTTTGCCGAAGCGGCGAGCAAGTTGCACGGGCGCACGATGGGCGAAGCCGTCACGGGCTATCTCCGCACCGTGGCCAACATCGGGCGCAAAGACATCAAGGAAGCCGTGGAGGAATTTCTGCGCGCCGACGCCCCACGCACCAAGGCCAGCGACGGCCAGCGGGCGCAACTCTCCCCCAAGTATGCTTACGGCCGGGAAATCCAGCTTCGCAAATTTGCCGCCACGTTCCCCGGCACCGCCGTCTGCGATCTGGGCAAGGAACATCTCGACACGTTCATTGGCTCGCTGGGTGATTTCTCCGCCAAGAGCCGCAACCACTACCGCGCCGCCGTCCGGCAATTTCTCCTATGGGCCATCCGCAAAGACCACCTGCCCGCGACGCATCGCTTGAATGAAGCCGACGGGATGCGCCCCGAACGGGCCAACACCGGCGAAACCTGTTTCTACACGCCCCACGAGTTGGCCGCCTTGCTGGAAAATGCCGACGGTTCACTGTGCCCCCTCATTGCCATTGGCGGGCTGGCCGGACTGCGCACCGCCGAATTGCTGCGCTTGGATTGGGCCGACGTGTGGCGCGTGCCGGGGCATGTCGAAGTCACCGCTGTCAAAGCCAAGACGCGGCAACGCCGTTTGGTGGAAATCTGCCCCGCTCTGGCCGCATGGCTTGAACCCTACCGCACCCACACGACCGGCAAGCTCTGGCGGGGAAATGAGAGCATGTTTCAAAAGACGTTTTTGAAGCTCTGCGCGGACGCGAAAACGGCCCGCAAAACCAACGGACTGCGCCACGCCTTTTGCACGTATCACTTTGCCGCGCACGCCAACGAAAACCAGACCGCGCAGCAGGCGGGCAACTCGCCCGCGATGATTCACGCGCATTACAAGGGACTCGCCACGAAAGCCGAGGCGGAAAAATGGTTCAACGTGAACCCGCCAGACGCGGCAAAGAATGTCATTCCGTTGCCCGCCGCCCCGCGCAAGGCCGCGCATTGACAGGCAATGCCGCGTAATGTATAACATCCTTGTCAAACATGAAAACCGCGAACGTCAGACAACTGCGACACGCCTTTGGCGACGTGATGGACTGGATCACCGACGGTCAGCAGGTGGAAATCGTCAAGAAGGGCAAGGTCATCGCGCTTCTGTCCCCGCCGCCCAAACCCACCGCGCCGAAGAAAATCAAGCTGCCGGATTTTGAAGCGCGCCGCCGCCGCATTTTTGGCGAGAGCAAAGGCCCGCTCCCGAGCAACATTGTCGTGGAAGAACGCGAAAGCTACGAATGGTAGCCTTTGCCGACACCGGCTTTCTGGTTTCTCTCTACCTTGAAGAAACCACATCCAAAGAAGCGGACGCGGCTCTGGGCAAAGACAAAGACCGCCAACCCTTGCCGCTGACTCCGCTCGTGTTGCTGGAACTGCGCAACGCCTTCAATCGCTCCGTCCAACGTCAGCGCATCACGGCGGCGCAACGCGACGCGCTCTGGCAGGACGTGGAAGCCGACATCGCCAGCGGCTTTCTGGTGCCGACCACGGTGGCTGCCGCCGCGTTGCACGACACGGCGCGCGAATTGAGCGACCGCTACACGCCCACGCTCGGCACGCGCAGCCTTGACCTGTTGCACGTCGCGGCGGCGTTGGTTTTGGAAGCGAAAGTGTTTTTCAGCTTTGACGACCGCCAGCGAAAAGCAGCGGCGGGCGAAGGTTTGAAAGTGAAACCATGAAAATGGCAGTCGCCCCATCACCCAAGTTTTAATTCATCCGGGAAATCAAACCCCAAGCCGGACTGACGTTGCGCTTTGAGTTGCCGGAATGCGTCCCATTCCGCGCTCAAATCATTAGCCAGCCATTGCCGCAGCGACGCGACGGACGGATTGCCCGCTGACAGTTTGTTTTGCGCCTCCATCTGCGTCAGCACGGCCAGTGTGACCAGCGACAATGGCACGCTCAATGTGAACCGCTCCGGCAGTTTGCCCCGGCAATCCCGGCACAGCACTTTGGCGGCAATATCCCGCTTTGTTTCCCACGCGGCGAGATGCAGGTCGTCGTAACCGTTGCAATCCGCGCAACACGCGAACAGCGGTTCGGCGGATTCGTCGCCAGGCAGTTTGAAATCATATTGCTGCGCCCAATTGATGCCGGTCTTTTCCGAGACGCTGGGCGGCGTCCAGGCGTGACCTTGCCGGGCGAGATCGGCGAGGAGGGCGAGCGGAAACTTCGTGCCGGGCTGAATGCCCGCTTCCGTCAGGCGCTTCTGGCCGAACGGCGTGAGATGAAACGTCACCGCGACGCCTTTGATGGTCGCCTTGGCGCAATAGCCGCCGCCGGATTTGGATTCGAGCAAAGGCATGGGTTCAGGTTAAGACCGGGTCGCGCCGGAAACCTATGTGTCCGTGACTCTGCCGACGACAAAATCTGCCGGTGGTTTCACGTCCGCCGTGTAGCCCGTGACACTCACGATGCTGCTGAACATTTTCAACGTCCACTCGTCGGCCTCGATGGTCACGTTTTCCTTGTTGGCATACGATTTGAGCCGCGAGAGAAATTGTTTGATTGGCTGCTTGCAGCCGCCGTCGCGCAATACCATCGTCTCCTCACCCGCCGTCATGCCGTTGGCCTCCACGAACACGCGGGAGGCACAGGCGTAAATCCGCATCATCCGTGCATTCGGTCTTGTTCTTGTGCCGGAGCGGGAGCGGCGAACAATTTCAATCATTTTGATCAATTTTTTGCGATCAATCGTGAAGTGCATAGCTCAATCTTTATATCCCCTTTACCACCGCGTCGGCAATTTTTGAAAGCTCGCCCGCCCCTTTGACCATCAGAAATAGGCACTCGCCGCCGCTGCGCGCCTCCCAAAGCTGGCCGAGACGTTCTTTTTCCCTCGTGTCATCATTTGTCGCCCGATCCAGCCCCTTGTATTCCACCACCAGAAATTTTCCGGTTTTCAGTTTGCACACAAAGTCCGGGTAAAACTTGTCCGATGAAGTTCCCGCCGTTTCTGAGTCCGTGACCTCAAAGTTGGTTTTCATTACGCTACAGGGTGGAGGGGCAGGTCCCGGCGAAGGGAGCCCGTAGGGCGACCGGAGCCGGGACCTGCCCCCCGGCGGCTCAAAACGGAAAAACATGAGCAGTAGCAATCCATCCGAAGCACCAAACAAGAGCCCCGAAAAGAAACGCCGCTATCTGAGCGCCGAGAAAAAGTTCCAGATTTATCTGGAAGCCCAAGACGGCAGCAAGCCCGTGGGCGAACTCCTCCGTCGCGAGGGTCTCTTCTCCACCGATCTGGCCCGCATCCGGCAGCAGGTCAAAGAGGGGGCCATCCAACGCCTCGGGGCCAAGCCGGGGCGCCAGCAGGGCCACGTCAGCGCCGAAGTCCACGAGGCCCTCAAACGCGAACTCCAGGACAAGGAGCGCGCCCTGGCGGATCTGTCGGTCGAACTGGCGATCCTGCGAAAAAAAACGAATGGGGGTTCGTGGGACCGATAACCGGCCTGTGGATAAAAGCGCAAACCAAACTGGAAATCCTCACCGTGATTGAGACCTCCCAGCAACAAGGCGTTTCGGCACGTCGGACCTGTTCGCTCCTGGCGATCGAACCCCGGCGCGTCGTCCGCTGGCAACAGCAGGCCCGCCAGGGACAGCCGCTGGCCAATCTCATCCCCGGCCCCAAAGACCCGCTGCATCGGGTTTTGCCGGCGGAGATCGACCAGATTGTGACGCTGGCCCAGAGTCCGGAATATGTGGACCTGTCCCATCGCATCCTGGCGGTGACGGCGTGGGATCAAGGCCTGTTTCAGGCCTCGTTCTCCACCGTTTACCGCGTCCTCAAGGAGCGGAACCTGATGCCGGCGCGGGGTTTCGGTCGGCCCCACAACGGCAACTCCAAGCCCCCGGTCCGCAAAGACCTGACCGGACCCAACCAGCGCTGGTGCTGGGACATCAGCTATCTGCCAACGCTCCAGAAGGGAGAATATCTCTTCCTCTACCTGCTGCTGGATGAATGGTCCCGCAAAGTCATCCAGTGGCGCATCCGTTGGCAGCAGACCGCCGAGGAATCCCGCCGATTGCTGGAGGGCGGCCTGATGGATCAAAACCTCCTGGACCTGCCCGAGGAGCTGCGGCCCGAAGTCATCAATGATCGCGGCCGCCAGATGAAAGCCAAGCCGATCCAGCGGTTGTGTGAAGAGCACGGCATGCCCCAGTTGTTTGCGCGCCCCCGCACCCCCAATGACAATCCGTTCATCGAATCGGCCTTCAGCACTGTCAAACGCGCCCCGGAGTATCCCGGGCGATTCCTGGATGACGACCAGGCCAAGGAATACTTCAGTCGCTACTTTACCTGGTATGACACCGAGCATTACCATTCAGGCATCGACTACGTCACCCCGCAACAAGCCCATGACGGCCTGCGGCCA
>CAYHFK010000157.1:0-3975 GCA_964355895.1 uncultured Bifidobacterium sp.
GTGGCTCAATCGCGTTCGCTTTACGACGGCAACGGTCGGATCGTGGCGACGCTCGGCATGGATCCGAAAGACGATACCGACGGCGAAGAGCGACTGGCGTTGACCGGCGATTTCACCGGGGATGGCGTGCCCGATGTACTCTTGACCACGCGCGCCATGACGCATGTTTGCATCTACAAGAATGAGCGGGGCAAGCGACCGAGTCCGCCGGCGGCGCTAGGGACCGGAGTGAACTTTACGCTGTATTGAAGGTGCGGGGGAACTCGTAGGACAGGCGGCGCGCCTGTCTCTAAATTTGAGCACGCATCCTCTGAAAAACTGTTGTTGGCTCGGACCAGCAACACTTCGCGCAGAGTTCTTGGAGATGGAGACAGGCGCGACGCCTGTCCTACGCCGAGTGAAACGTTCGACGCTACAGTTTCCAGCCCTTGCGATAGGCCCGGCGAATAAACGGATCCGCCTCGGGCGCGTTGGCGGCTTTCAAGGTCTTGGGATTCCACTGAAGTTTCTTGCCGACGCGGTAGGCGACGTTGCCCAGGTGATTGGCTTCCGTCAGCCAGCCGGAATACTCGAAGTTGGCGCTGGTCGGCTTGCCGGTTTTGCAGGCCAGCAGCCATTCCTCGTGGTGACCGGGCGAACGCGGGATCGTGGGTGACGGTCGCTGAAACCCTTCAAAACTCTTTTCCGGCAACAACACATGCTTGCCATAGTCGGCGAGGATCATTCCCTTGTTGCCGATGAAAAGGCAGCCGCTGTCCCACTTCGGAATACCGCCATTTTTCCAAATCTCCGGTTTGCTCTCGCCCTGATGCCACGTGAGCCTTACCGGTGGGAGATCGCCACGGGCGCCGTATTCGTAGGTGGCGCTCATCGTGGCGGGCGCGACCTCTCGATGCGGTGGCGGACCGCTCGCTTCCACCGTGAGCGGGGCTTGGAGCTTGAGCGCCCAGAACGGGAGATCGTTCCAATGGCTGCCCAAATCGCTCATCGTGCCGTTGCCAAAATCCCACCAGCGATACCATTTCGGTCCGGGGAAATAAATCGAGTTGAACGGTCGTGCCGGCGCCGGGCCGAGCCAGAGATCCCAATCCAACCCTTCCGGCACCGGCTGGGTTTCCGTGGGACGCTCGAAGGACCAAACAATATCGTTGTGGCGTTTGGCGTCCGCTTCGCTCTGCCAACCCCACGCGCGGCCCACCCACACATGCGCCTCGTGAACCGGTCCGATGATCCCGCTTTGCACCAGTTCAACCACCTGACGGTAATTCTCCGTGGCATGGATTTGAATCCCCATCTGGGTGGCCACTTTGGCCTTGGCCGCCGCCTCGCGAATGCGCCGCGCCTCCCAGATGTTATAGCTGAGCGGCTTCTCGCAATAAACGTGTTTGCCGTGTTGAAGCGCGCGCATCGTGGCAAAGGCGTGCGTGTGCTCGCAGGTGCTCACGACGACCGCGTCAAATTCCCCGGCGCGATCGAAGACCTTGCGGAAATCCGCGTATTTGCGCGCCGCCGGATATTTCGCCGCGGCCGCACTCAGGTTTCGCCCATTCACATCGCACAACGCCACGATGTTTTCGGAAGCCACGGACTCCAGGTTGCCGCCGCCGCGGCCGCCCGCGCCGATGATGGCGATGTTGAGCTTGTTATTCAGGTTTTGACCGCGCAAGAAGGCAGGCGCAACGCCAATTGCCCCGGCGGCTGTCAGCATGGTGCGGGTGAATTGTCGGCGAGTGATTGGCTGAAGCATGCGCATCTTGTGGCGCATACCGATCAATGTGTCAAGGACGGCCACAGCCTTCCTGCAGTTCACGGACAATAACCTGCTTGCGAACCGGAACTACGGCGCCGAGGTGCTTGCCTTGCTCTGCCGCAAGAAAAGGCGCTTCGTCACGATGGTGACTCTCGAACAGTTGTGTGACGGCGCTCTCCTGGAGGATATGGCGTCTTCCGGCTGGCTGGGCGTCGCGGTCGGGGTCGAGTCCATCGGTGACGACAACGGCAGCTCCGTAGTTTAGTTCCAAAACGTGGGCCGGCCGTTCCCAGAAGCCGGCCGCCGGGCAAACGAACCGGGGACCTGTTGTCTTGGTTTCCTCAAACGACAAAGACGTGCCTTTTGACCTACATCACATTCGCGTTATCTACTACGACGTAACGGACCCTTTTTTTGGGGAGCAAAGCTTTTGGACAAAGTTGCGGAGAATATCGTGTCCGCCCTCAAGAACCCCGAAGAAGCAATCTTTCGCGCCGAATCAATTGGAAAGATAAGCACCTGAGATTCCGACGTGGCGTGAGAATGTCAGTTGAAGAACAGCGCATCACCCTGCGAAGATTCAATAGCTCCAATTCTCGTTCGCCAGTGGTTCCGAATTCAATTCCTTCCGGCTCATGCGCCATGTCGGCAGGTGTCTGCCCATGATGGCTGTGAACCGTTCCGTGTGATTCCGTTCTAGCAGGTGGGTCAGTTCGTGGACGACGATGTATTCCAGACACGACACCGGCTTCTTGGCCAATTCCAAATTCACCCAGATGCGCCGCGCTTCAATGTTGCAGGTGCCCCACTTGGTTTTCATTTTCTTAATGCCAAACTCATTGGCACGAACACCCAAGACGGCCTGCCATTTTTCCAACAGCGACGGAATCAATGAACGCAAATGCTGGCGATACCACTGCTGCAAAATTCGCTGACGCTGTTCAACCGTGGTTTCAGGACGCACCTGAAGTTCTAAGGTGGAATTATTACGGCGAACAACTTTGGCCGGGCCGTCGCCTTTGACAACTCGTAGCCGATAACGCCGACCCTGAAAATAATGACTTTCACCGCTGACCATTTCGCGGCGGGACTGCCGGGGTTGGGCCACGAACCGTGCCCGCTGCCGTTTTATCCAGCCGAGTTTACCGACCACCGCGAGACGCACCGCCTCGTCCGACACCGCCAATGGCGTCGCCACGCGCACACGTCCGTTCGGGGGATACACTCCAAGATGCAGGTTCTTGATGGCCTTCCGCACGACCGCGACCTCGACACCGCCCACTGTCAATTTGTGAGGTTCAATAGTCATTTTGGTTTTTCACCAATGTCAAAACCTTGTCGGTCAGCACGTCGTCGTCTTTCAGCACTTTCTTGATGGCGTATTTGACCTTCTTGACTTTGAAAATGTTATCCCGCCAGTTGGCCTCGGTGCTGTTGTTGACCGCATCATTCAATGCCATCGCCAGCGGCTCGTCCTTACCCAGATTGTCATACAGGGCGCGGAGTGCCGTGGTGTTCAGGGTTTTTGGATACGTTCCGCCGGTGCTGGGATTCTTTACTTGCTTCGTCAGCGCAACGACTTTCTCCAGATATTGTTTGTAATCCAACGCCTCCTGCTTCCGCTGCAAAATCAGCGCGTCCAGCAATTCTGACATCCGGTCGTAATACTTTGGATTGATGGGCTGCTCATCAATGATGAGCTTGCGAACATTGTTCTCAATGGTTTCGGCCACGGCGGTTTCGTTTTGCCGGATGTTCTTGGGCAGGGATTTCACCGCGTCTGCGCCACGTTCAACAATCAGTTGAATCAGCGACAAATCATCCAAATCCGAAACCCGCTCGCTTTCCTCTGCGCGAATGTAGGCGTCAATCAGATGCCGCATTGCCGGTTCATACTGTTTCAGGTCAATGGCGTCGCCGCTGTGCAATTTTATCTGGGTGCGGAGGTTTTCATAAAACGTCACCTCAGTTTTGATTTTGGCGGCCTCGGCTTCGGTGAAACCGGCTTCGGTCATTTCCCCGGCGAGGTTGGCATAGGCGCGAATCAGCGCGGCGGTCAGTTTGTAGAGCGAAAGTCGCTTCGGCTCGTTGGCCTTCAATTGCTCGGCGTTGCCTTGGTCTTGGGATGAAAAATAACGGTAGAACGCCGCGTCATCTCTGGGTGCGGCGACGTGTTCACAAAGCGCCTGAACGGATTCCAATGCCGCCTCCAAATCCTCGCGTCC
>CAYHFK010000157.1:4075-11222 GCA_964355895.1 uncultured Bifidobacterium sp.
CGTGTTCACAAAGCGCCTGAACGGATTCCAATGCCGCCTCCAAATCCTCGCGTCCTTTTTCCAAGCGATTTTCCAAAAGGCCCGCCACGTCTTCCTTGTCATAGGCATCGAACGCGCCGGAAGTGTAATCCTGCACCGCACCTTCAAGGCTTTTGAACAGGTCTTTGTAATCAATGATGTAGCCGTAATCCTTATCCTCGCCGTCCAGCCGGTTTACCCGGCAGATGGCCTGAAACAGGCCGTGGTCCTGCATCTGTTTGTCAATGTAGAGAAACGTCGCCGGGGGCGCATCGAAGCCGGTCAGCAATTTGTCCACGACGATGACCAGCTTCAACTGATTCGGTTGCTCGATGAATTTCTTTTTCACCGCCAACTCGAACTCCTCAATCTTTTTGACGGCTTCTTCTTCCGGCTCATTGAACCAGTCCGCCAGCATCTTTTTGTAAATGTCGTATTGCCGGAGTTTTTCGGTCAACCCTTCGCCGCTTTCTTCGCCTTTGATGGAGGCAGCCGTCGGTGAATACGACGTGATGATGGCGCACTTGCCGCGCAAATCTGTTTTGTCGAACAGTTCGTAAAACTTGCACGCCTGATAGATGCTGCCTGACACCAAGAGGGCGTTACCGCGCCCGCTCTTTAGCCGGTCACGGGTTTCCATGTCCATCAAGATGTCGGCGACAATCTTTTCGAGCCGGTCTTGGCAGCTTAAAACCTTCTGCATCGTGCCCCAGCGTTGCTTCAGTTGTGCCTTGGCCAAGTCGGTCAGCCCTTTGGTTTTGACCTCGAACCACTGGTCAATCTTGGCCTGCGACACGATGTTCTGGTCTATGTCCCGCGCCTCGTAGCGCAAATCCAGCACCACGCCATCCGCCACCGCCTCGTCAAATTTGTAGGTGTGGATGTAGCGGCCAAAGATTTCGATGCTCTTTTTCTTGTCGGATTTCAGCAGCGGTGTGCCGGTGAAGCCGATGAACACCGCGTTCGGCAGAATCGCCTTCATCGCCTCATGCAAATCACCGGATTGCGTCCGGTGGCATTCATCCACGAACACATACAAATCGCCCTTGGCCACGAAATCCTTGGGCAGGGCTTTTTTCACTTCCTCGATGTAGCCCTTGATGTCCCCCACTTCCTCGCCGTCTTCCCTTCCGCCGAACTTGTGAATCAGCGAGCACATCAGCCACGGCGTCGCTGCGTTCAAGCGGGCAATCAAATCCGCGCCGCTCTTGGTGCGGTAAATGTCCTCTTTGACGCCAAGGAAAATCTTTTCGATTTGCTCATCCAGTTCCGTCCGGTCGGTGATGATCAGCACCCGTGAATTTTCCACGTTCTCCCGAATCCACTTGGCCAGCCAGACCATGATTAAACTTTTGCCGCTGCCCTGCGTGTTCCAGATGATGCCGCCTTCACGCCGACCGATGAACTCCTGCGATGCCCGCACCGCGTAATACTGGTTATGGCGGCAAAGCTTTTTCGTCCCGGCGTCGAACACGATGAAGTCATGGATGAATTCCAGCAGCCGCGCCTTGTGGCACAACTGAACCAAAGCCCGGTCGAGCAATCCTTCCACACTGGTTGACCAGTGCGATTCACTCTCCTTCCAAGTGAGGTAATACTTTTCCTTCGTCTCGATGCTGCCGTAGCGCAGGCCCTCGGCGTCGTTGCCTGCCAGCAGCAGTTGCACCGTGGAGAAGAACGGCTGGATGAACTCCTTTTTCTGGTTGTCCAGATTCTGCCGGATGCCCTCGGCCACGGAAACGGTCGAGCGTTTCAGCTCCAGCACGCCAAGCGCGATGCCGTTGACATAGATCACCACGTCCGGGCGCTTGGTGTGCGCCTTGGCATCGGCGGCGAGGACGGTCACTTCCTCGGCGATGGCGAAATCATTTTTGTCGGGATGCTTCCAGTCAATCAGGTGAACCGTCACCGTGTTTTCGCCTACGTCGGGCTTCACCTTCACGCCGTAGCGCAGCAGGCCATAGACTTCGAGGTTGCGGTCGTAGAGACTTTTACTGGCGTCACCGGCGGCGCGTTCGAGGACATGCAGCGCCTTGGCAATCAGCCCGTCGTCGTAGCCCTGCTTGTTTTTCAGGAAGACCCGCAGGATTTCCGGCTCAATGTTCCGGTTGCCGACGCGCTCCTCCCAGTCGCCGAGATAGGCGTAGCCCAGCGTGTCCCGAAACAGTTTCACCACCCGCTGCTGGGTTTTGCGTTCGATCTGGCCGATGGTGCTCATGTGAATCGTGCGGTTGACTTTTAACTGCTGGGCAGCATTCTGGCAATGACGGTGGACAAAATTCGGCCCCAGCGCCGTGTGTTTCGGGTCTTGCGACCAGCGAAACCTATATCCATCGGTTTTGTGTTATCCCTGCCACCCCTTTGTCAGCACAGCCCGGTTGAACCATGCCGGAATTTTATCCGCTATCAATCTCAACTGTTTGCCCTCGGTGATTTCCGCCAGCCAAGTGTGCTTGCCGTCGGCATTGTCGCCGGAGTTGTCAAAAATATAAGCGCGGTTCGTGTGCCGGATGGCGTCCATCAACAAGGCCAGTGAACGGTGGTATCGTTCGGCAATTTTATCTTCCGGCACGGCATGGCCGCCCAGCTTCACCCGGCTGCGCACCCGCGAAATGTTGATGGCCGGATCATCCGTGGCGACGAAATACAGATACGTCCGGTAGCCTGCCGCCTGTGCCTGCGCCAGCAACTCCACCTTGCCGGGATGCGACATCACGGTTTCCAGTGTGAAAGAAATCTTCTGCGCCAGAAGTTTTTGCCCGATAAACTCCGCCGTCACCGCCGCGAAATTAGAATCCACCGCCACCTTTGCAAAGTCCAACCAGCCATCGGCAAACCCAAGCTGTCGGGCGGCTGCGCCACAACCGGCGGCAATCAATCTGGGAGAATTTTGGAAGAACGGCAGCGCCTCCGCCGCCGTCGTCGTCACACCATAGGCGGCGAAATCCAGAAAACCCTGCTGGCGAATCTCCTGCTCCAACTCATCCGGGTTCAGATAAACGCCGATCAACACGGCTGGCAGGCGGGACTTCAGCGTGCTTTTGCCCGAACCATTCGGCCCGGCGAACATGCGCAGCCGTGGCGTGGTCGCGCTCACCGGATTGTGTAGATGCTCCCGGATACGACTTGGGTGGGCGGTTCGATTTGTTTCACCGCCACCCGGCGGCCATCGGGGAACACCTCGTAGATGAAGCCATTCTCCGATTGCAGCACGCTCTGGCCTGACGCCAGCACGCGTTCCCGCGCTGCCGCGAAGGCCGAGCCGGAGACGGCGGGAAACTGGCTTTCGAGTTGTTGGATGTCTTGGTCTGACATGGCGAACCTTTCTGTTGGGAGCATAAACCAACCGCCGGTTTACAGCAACCTCGTCCTTCCGGTCAGCAATTCCTGCATCATGCCTTGCTTGAGGGCGCGGGTCTTGGCGCGGCGCTGCTCCAAGGCCGCCAGCTCCGCGTCCATGTCCGACAGCACTTCGGCGATGGCGGTTTGTTCGGCGTGCGCAGGAATCTGGATTTCAATGTTCTCAATCGTTTTGGCATTGAGGCTAGGCACGCCAGATGCCTCGTTGTAACTGCGCCAGCGAATCATTGTGAACTTGTAGAAAACGAACTTGGCGTCAGCCCCGCTTGAAATTTCCGTGAAGAACAACGTGTCCACCGACCAGAACGGCGAATCCACATACTGCGGAGAATCAATCGTTCCTTTTCGGCCAATCAAAACGGATGGCTTATCGTAGATGTAGGAGTTGGTTCGCCCAATTTCTCCGCCGGACGCGAGAATCGGATACTTCCCGTCTGGCGCGGTGATTCCCTGCTGACTCTTGCCGTGGCGAACTTTCAAAACATCGCCCAACCGTTTCACCGCCCACTCGCCGCGAAAACCTGCCAGCCGCTTCCTGCCGGTGAGGAGTTGCTGCATGGCGGCCTGTTTGAGGTCGCGCTTCTTGGCGATGAGTTGCTCCAACCCGCCAATCAGGCTATCCACATCGCTCAACGCCGCCGCAATGGCGCGTTGTTCGGGCGGCGGCGGAACTCCGACTGGAATGGGATAGATGAAATTGCGATTTAACGATTGTTGTGCGCCGCCTGAATTGTGCCGCGTGAAATCTATTGCCTTGAGAAAATAAAAGACGAACAGCGGGTCGTTGCCGCGAAAGTCTGTGACGTAAAGCGCCGTGTTGTGCGGCCAGAAATCGTTTTCACAATAGTGGGCTTGCCCAAATGAAGCGCCGCTGCGCCCAAGCACGACGCCCGGACTTTTTGCGAGTGCGGTGTCGTGAAATCCATTTTGACCCGCAGAACCCATCACCGGAACATCACCTTGTCGCCGGTCGCGCCAAGTAAGGTCATGGCCACGTTGCAGAGATACAAAGTTGCCGAGTTTGTCGGCGATCCAATCATTTGGAATCACGCCCACCTCGGTCTGCTTGTAGCCCCTTTTTAATTCCACACCGCCCCCATTTTTTTCAGGTGGCCATCCACCCGCGCCGCCCGAATCATCCCGGAGGGATGCCAGCCATTAGCCGGGGGTTGAGCGAGGGACGAGCGACACCCCCGGACCACACGCCCGCAACCAACCCGATCCCGGAGGGATCGCAGCCCCTCCCGGATCATCGCAATCATCACGCCGCGGCCCTCCCGGAATCCGCGCGGTTCAATCGAGGTATTTCGCGTCATATTCAATTCCGGCCTTGTTGAGCATCTCGATCAATTCCTCGCGAAACGATTTCACCCGATGATGCTCTTCCTGATTGGCAATGTAATGCCGCACGGCGTCCCGAACCGTGGCGCTGACCGTGAATGCCGCATAACCCTCCTGCCACGCGAAGGTCCGCAAACCGATTTCGTCATGCACCCAGGTCGAGGAAGCCTTTTTCAATTCCCGCATCACGTCCGCCAGGCAATGCGTTGCTTTGAGGCCCACGAGCAAATGAACGTGATCCGCCACACCGCCGACACCTTCCGGAAATCCTCCCAGGCCACGGATCGTACCGCCAAGGTAATCGTGAAGGCGCGCCCGCCACTCCGGGGCAATGAAGGCCTCGCGGTTCTTGGTGGAGAACACGAGGTGGTAATGCAGGCTTAAATATGTCGAGGGCATGGTGTCAGGGCTGGCATCCCTCCGGGATGCGGATCATTTTTCGACGAGCATCCGGTGGTGTCGCTCGTGCCTCGCTTGACCACCGGCTAATGGCTGAAAACCCTCCGGGTTTGATCATGGTTTGAACCCCATCCTTTCCAAGTGACGGCTGACTTTGGTTTCCAGCGTTTCCACTTCCTTGGCCAGCTTCGGCAGCGGCGTAGCATACCGTTCCGCCAGTTGCTGGATGCGGCTGGTGAGCGCCTGCGACACGCGGTTCAATTCGGATTGCACCGCGTCGGCCAGCGTCGCCAGCCATTTGTCATCCACCACCAGCGCCTTGATTTCGTCCACGGTCAGCTCGCCATATTTTTCCGCCACGTCGGCAGCCAGAACTTTTTGCGCGTCCTTCACCTGCCTGCTGGCGGCGGATTCTTTTTCAATCAGACCCAGATATTCCTCAAGAAGTTTGCGCTCGTCCGCCACGTCCTTGTCGCCCTTGATTTCCTTGAGCCGCGCCGTGACGCTGACCTTGCTCAATTTGCCCTTGTCCGTCTTGCCGTCGGCCAGCAAACCCTCCTCGCCGCCGTGTTCCTCGTCCATTTCCTCCATCTGGCGGGTGATGTCATCGCGTTCGGCTTCGAGCTTTTCAATCGCCGCCTGTTCCTTGGCGAAATAGCGCCGGACAATCAGCGATTCAGGAATCAGGTCGGTGTTCGGCTGGTCATCCGTCACGGCCTGCCAGCCGTCATGCACCAACAGATAACAATCGTCCTGCATCATCTCGGCCCAATAATCCATGAGGTGCTGATAAACGTCGTAAGCGTCCAGCAAGGGAGCTTTGCGGAAAGTTTCCAGCAGGTCTTCGGACAATTCGTGAATCAGTTTCTTGGGTTTGCCGCCGACCGCGATGCCTTTGAGAACCGGAGTGTTCGCCTTTTTCCACTTCGCAAACAGCGCGGTCACGGATTCGTTGAACGTCGTAAATTCAGGATGGCTGAAGATGGCCGTCTTGATTTCGCCAGCCGGAATCTTGAGTTGGGCGTAATCCTTCCATTCCGCCTTTTTGAACAACGCCGACCGCACCGCCGGGAACACCTGCCAGTAGCGGTCGAGGCCGTCCACGTCGCGGTTGGGGATGCCGCCGCGCAGGTGGGCGTCAATGTCCTGCAAATCTTCCGGCTCGGTGCTGTCAATGTAGCGCGGGAGGTTGAGATTAAAATCATTGGCTTCGATCTCCGCCACCGGCACGAGCCGGGAGAACCGGTCAAGCGCAAGCTGGCGGGTGAACGCATCCACGATCTTGTGGATGTCCTGCGCCCGCAGCCGGTTCTTGTTGCCGTCCTTGATGAAGCCCTTGGAGGCATCAACCATGAAGATGCCTTTGCGCGCGGCGGCATTTTCCTTGTCGAGCACGATGATGCACGCCGGGATGCCCGTGCCGTAAAACAGATTCGCGGGCAGACCGATGATGCCCTTGATGAGTCCGCGCCGGACGATTTCCTTGCGGATGACGGCTTCCGCGCCGCCCCGGAACAAAACGCCGTGCGGCAAAATCACCGCGCCCTTGCCGGTGGACTTCAGCGACGCGAGGATGTGCAGCAGGAAGGCGTAGTCGCCATTCTTCGCCGGGGGAATCCCGAAATCGAAGCGATGAAATTCGTCGGCCTGCGGATTGAAGCCGTTGCTCCACGCCTTGGTCGAGAACGGCGGATTGGCCACGGCGAAATCGAACGTCATCAGACTGCCGTTGGGCTGCTTGAAATACGGCGTCGAGAGGGTGTTGTCCTTCCAGATTTCCGCCGTCGGGCAGTCGTGCAGGATCATGTTCATCTTGGCCAGCGCGCTGGTGGCGTTGTCCATTTCCTGCCCGTAGATGGTGACGCCGTGCGGCGCTTCGCCAGCGGCCTTGAGCAACAGTGAGCCGGAGCCGCAGGTCGGGTCGTAAACGGTCTGCCTGCTGCTCTTGGCGCTGGTCATGCCGACGACCTTGGCCATGATGCCCGAAACTTCGGCGGGCGTGTAGAACTGCCCCTTGCTCTTGCCGCTC
>CAYHFK010000158.1:0-11183 GCA_964355895.1 uncultured Bifidobacterium sp.
GCGGCGCGCTGCCGCTGCGGGAACGGACGCGGTGGCTGCAACGCTCGTCGCGCCGGGCGTTGCGGGTCTTTCGCGTGCAGATCGAAGCGCACGGCCCCCGCCCCGTCACCGGTCTGCTCGTCAGCAATCATCTGAGCTATCTCGACATCCTCGTGCTCGCGACGCTGGTGCCGGCGGTGTTCGTCTCCAAAAGCGAGATAAAAAACTGGCCGGTCTTCGGCTGGTTCGGACGGTTGGCGGGAACGCTGTTCCTCGAACGGTCCCGGCGCAGCGATGTGGGGCGGATGAGCGCGGCGATCCGCGCGGTGCTCGCCGGCGGACACGTGGTGGTGCTGTTTCCGGAGGGCACCAGTTGGAACGGACGCGAGCTTCTGCCCTTCAAATCGTCGCTGCTGGAACCGATCGTGGGCAGCCCGCATCCACTCTCCATTGCGGGGATTGGTTACACGCTGGCAGAGGGATCGGTGGAGAACGACGTGTGTTACTGGGGCGACATGACGTTCTTTCCGCATCTGGTGCGGCTGATGTCGCGGAAACAAGTCCGGGTGCAGGTGCGTTTTGCGGCCATCGGCGAGCGGGCTGCGGAGCGCAAGGAACTCGCGCGGCAACTGCACGCCGCCGTGTTGCAACTCAAGCCCTGATGCGGGACCGCGCTTCCCCCGGCCTGAATACTTCGCGGCGCGGGCCGTCTGTATTTTGATTGTCGCGGAAGCCGCGATTCGGTAGGGTGGGTGATAGAGTAACAACCAATATTAAAATGAAATTGATCTCAAAAACGAAATGGATGTCGGCTGTTAGCGTGGCGGTTTTCCTCAACGCCGCCGGATTTGCGAATACGGTGCTGGCCGACGACGCGGCGGCCAAGGAGCCGCTCGTGCTGGAACTGCCCGCGCCCACGCTCAAAGGCACGCCCGAACAACTGCCCGAAGGCCCGAACATCGAGCCGAATTCCGACAAGCCTCGCCCCGCCCTGCTCGTGCTCAAAGGCGTGAAAAATGTTGCCCTCAACAAACCGGTGACGACCAGTGTGAAGCCCTTCACCGGCGAAGCGGACCAACTGACCGATGGCAAGAAGGAAGCGATGGATTTCGACACGGTTGAGATGAAGAAGGGCGTCCAATGGATCCAAGTGGATCTGGGCGCACCGTTCGCCATCCAAGCCATCGCCATCTGGCACGACCATCGTTACATCCAGGTCATCCATGACGTGATTGTACAAGTGTCCGATGATCCGGAGTTCAAAACCGGCGTGACGACGGTGTATAATAATGACACGGACAACACCTCCGGCCTCGGCATCGGTGCGGATCGCGAATACTTCGAGCGCCAGTTCGGCCGGGAGTTTGACGCCAAGGGCGTGAAAGCCCGCTACGTGCGCGGCTACTCCAAGGGCAGCCACCTGAGCGCGCTGAACTGCTGGCAGGAGATCGAGATTTACGCGTTGCCGGCCAAATGAATCGCTGGAGCGCACTGGCCTTGCTGCTGGCGCTCGCCGGCGCCCTGGCCTTGCGCGTTCCGCACCTCGCCGCCCGCCCGTTGCACAACGACGAGGCGGTCAATGCCGCCAAACTCGCCGCGCTTTGGGAAAAGGGCGCATACCAATACGACCCGGATGAACATCACGGGCCAACGCTGCACTACTTCTCGGTGCCGTTTCTCTGGTTGAGTGGCGCAATCACTTCCGATGGTAGGGCGGGCAGTCCTCTGCCCGCCGCGCGTGACAGCGAGGGGGGCGGCGCGCACGGAGTGCCGCGCCCTACCTTCAGTGACGCGCAACTTCGCATCGTGACTGTGGCGTTTGGGGTCGGGCTGATTCTCCTGCTGCTCTTGATGGCCGACGGTTTGGGCCCGGTGGCCACCGGGTGGGCCGCCATCTTCCTTGCCGTTTCGCCCGCGATGGTTTTCTACAGCCGTTATTTCATCCACGAAATGCTGCTGGTTTTCTTCACGCTGCTCACCCTGGCGGCCGGCTGGCGTTACACGCAGTCGCGCCGCGCCGGTTGGGCCGCCCTGACGGGCGCCGGGATCGGCTTGATGTTCGCGACGAAGGAAACGTTCGTCCTCACCCTGGCGGCGATGGCCTTCGCCATCGGCGCCACCCGGTTCTGGAATGGCTGGCACGCGCGACGTTTGGGCGGCGAGTCGGCAGCCGTCCCACGGTCGGGATGGATGCCCGCGCCGCGCCACATGGTGCTGGCTTTGACTGTGGCGGGCGGCGTGTGGTTGGTGCTGTTCAGTTCATTCTTCACGAACGCAAGCGGGCTGGTGGATTCGGTAAAAACTTATTTGCCGTGGCTGCATCGCGCCGGCGGCGCGTCGCCGCACATTCATCCGTGGGATTTTTATCTCGAACGCCTCGTTTGGTTCCATCCGCCGAAAAGCCCGGTTTGGAGCGAGGTATTGATTTTGTTGCTCGCGGTCGGCGGCGGGTGGGTCGCCTTCTGCAACAACCCGGCTCTGCGCGGGCAACCAACCTTCGCGCGCTTCCTCACGTTCTACACGCTGGCGCTGACCGCGATTTACTCTTTGATCTCGTACAAGACGCCGTGGTGTCTGCTGAATTTCTGGCTCGGCATGATCCTGCTCGCGGGCATTGGCGCGGCGGGGCTGATCCGACTTTGCCGGTCAACCCTGACCAAACTGCTCCTGGTCGCCGCGCTGGCGGTGGGCGTGGGGCATCTGGGGGCGCAAGCCTGGCGCGCGGCAGTGACCCAGGCGGCCAACCCGCGCAATCCTTACGTCTATGCCCAGACAACGGACGGTGGCCGCCAGTTGGTGGCGCGGGTCGAAGCCGTGGCCCGCGTGGCGGCGGGCCCGGAAACCGTCGTGAAGGTGATCGCCCCGGAGAGTTACTGGCCCTTGCCGTGGTATTTGCGGTCGTTCAAACGCATGGGTTGGTGGGAGCAAATGCCCGCCGATCCCTATGCACCCATCATCCTCGTCTCCGCGAAACTGGATGCGCTGCTGGATGAGAAATCCAACAAGGCCTGGATCATGACGGGCTATTACGAGTTGCGCCCGGGCATCTACTTTGAGCTCTACGTCGAACGCGGGCTGTGGGAAAAGTTTGTTGCCACCCTGCCGCGCACGGAGGATTGACCGTAGCCGCCGACAGGCAGAAGCGGATTGGGTTGGCTTGCGGCCTACTTCGCGGCGCGGCGGCGGCTACTTTTCCAACCGGCGGTCAGCGGACGTTCGGATCAAACCGTCCGTTCCCCCAAGCATTGTTGACACTGCCCGTTTTCCCACCATCCAATTCCGCCTGGCTCATCGCCACGGCGTGCCCATCCACCATCATGACATTGACACGGCGTGAAACCCCTGACGGCCTTGGCCCGCGCACTCTTCCACCATCCCGCAATGTTCATTTTCATGGCCGCCATCAGAGGAGAAACCTTCCGAGGTCGCTGGCGGCGGCTTGCGATTCTTTGACGGTGATTTGCGGTGAGATTCCGCCCGCCGAATGCGAAACCTGCGCGGACGGGGCGTTCAGCGCGGGAAAACACCGGATTAGGAGCTCAGGTCTGTCATCCCATTTCTTCTGACAATATTTTCCCTGACGCTTGGGGTTGTTGGTTCGGATTGCTGTCGCGTTATGCCTTGGCGTTGTGACCGAAGCCCTGGTCTCCTGAGTTGGTAACGCTGCCGCATCCAGAGTGAGAGGCCGCCGCGCCGGAGAACGGGATCCCGTTTTGAGCTTTCGTCTCTCAACCCCGTCGTTTGTGGCGCACACGTTACTGCACTCAACCCCGCCAGCAACGATACACGAAGGCCGGCGGTAAATTGCGCCAGACAATGGGGGTGGCCTCCACATGCGGGAAATTTTCCAGCAACCGGCGGCGAAAACGGCGCGACGTCGGAAACCATTTCGCATGGATGTAGCCGAACGCCACGAACTGGCCGTCCCGCGCGAGCGCGGCCAGCATGGCGTCGAAGATTCGATCCTGCAGGGCGGGTGCCATCGTACTCCACGCCAGCCCGCTGATGATGCAATCCGCGCTGTGCCGCTCCACATAACGGGCCAGATGTTCGGCGGAATCATGGATGATTTCGCACGGCGCGAAACGCCGGCGCAACACGCCGACGTTGGTGTCACTGATCTCGAGCGCCAGCAAGCGACCGCGGCCGCCCAGCCGTTTCAGCAGCAACTCCGTGAACGCCCCCGTGCCCGGACCGAGTTCCACCACCGTGGCCCCGGGCTTGAAATCACAACTGTCCACGACGGCGCGCGAAAGCGACGACGAACTCGGCCACAGCGATCCGACCACCAACGGTTCGCGAATGAACGCCTCGACGAAGCGCAACCCGCGCCCCCCGGTTTGCAACGCGCGCACCACGCCGATGGCGGAATCGCCCGGCAACGCTTCCGGCTTGGTCTCATTGATCATAATTATGATTTGCCATCGAACCAGTAAACCCGCTCCCCGGCTTCAGCGCCGGAAGGAACTTGCAATATCCGTCACCTCAACCGCCATCACCTTCTTCTCCAGTCTCGACTCTGCGACCAATTGGTTCAATCTCTTTTCCCACGCCGCGCCGTCCATCGGCAACGCCACCGTCTCGCCGAGCAAGGACGAATACACCATCACATTCGCCAGTTCAACCGAGTGGATGCCTTCCGCGCCCGGCGCGATCAGCGGTTCGCCGTCCAAAATCGCGTTGACGAAGTTCTGCACCAGGCTGGCATGCGGCAGGTTCGCGTTCTCGAAGGGAATCGCCACGTTCCACACCTCTGGTTGGGCGAAACCCTGTTTCGCCGTCTGGCTGAACTGGATCATGTCCGTTTCATTGCGCGTGAAGGTGAGTTGGTTGTTTTCCAACACCAGCCGGCCCCGCGTGCCGACGATCTCAAACCGGTTGGTGCCCGGCGCTTCGCCCGTCGAACTGACGAACACGCCCGTCGCCCCGTTCGCCCATTCAAGATACGCCGTCACATTGTCCTCGACCTCGATGTGGTGGAAACGGCCCAGTTGACAGAAGCCGCGCACGCGCTGGGGCATCCCGACGAGCCATTGCAGGGTGTCGAGATTGTGCAGACATTGGTTGAGCAAGACGCCGCCGCCCTCGCCCTTCCACGTCGCCCGCCAACCGCCGCTCGCGTAATACGCTTCCGTGCGATACCAATCGGTGTTGATCCAGTTGATGCGGACGATGTCGCCGAGTTCGCCGGCCTGAATCAGCTTCTGCACCCGCTGATAGCGCGGCTCAGTGCGCATTTGGAACATGCCGCTGAAGACGACCTTGGGATGTTTCCAGCTCGCTGCGATCAGCCGCTCGGCGTCCGCCTTGTGCGACGAAATCGGTTTCTCGACCATCGCGTGAACCCCGGCTTCGAGCGCCGCAATGCCCAGGGGCGTGTGCTGAAAGTGCGGCGTGGCGATGATCACGGCGTCCACCGTGCCGGATTTGATAAGCGCCTCGCCGTCCGTGAAAGTCTGCAACGGGCGGTAACGGTCGAGCGAGGCAAAGGCATCGCACACGGCCACGAGTTCGCAACGGCTGACCTTCTTATTGGCCAGATAATCGGCATGATGTTTGCCGATATTGCCCAGGCCAATGATGCCGATACGGACGTTTTGCATGACGCGTAGTTTACCTTCCCCCGCCCGTCTGCCTAGTTGAATTTTTTTGAAAAACCTTCTGCTCCCCGATCCGTCCGGCTGCCCGGCGGGGTATGCCGTCACCGTCTTTCGGGCGGCAGGGAAGCCCGGACGAGAAAGGCCGGTGGGCCATGTTAAACACGCCGATGCACAGATCGGCGCTCCAATTCAACCCCGGAAGCCAGGCAACCAGCTTCCGGGTTGATTCGAAAGGGATTGGGATACGTCAGTTCACGGAACGATTCCGATTCTGAAGAAAGAAGCGGCGGCGGGGGAAAGGGGAATCGTCAGCGAATTGGTGATGCTGGTGGGCGGGCCGTTCGTCAGGATGGCGGTCCAAGTTCCGGTCGCCGCGTTCGCTTGCTGGACGACTTGCCGGGCGGATTCTCCGCCGGTCCAACGCAGGGTGACTGCCCCATTGGTGGCGCTGATGTGGGTGAACCGGAGGGCGGAACGGGCCAGGTTCGGATTGGTGCCGGCAGCTTGTTCCTGAAGATTGATGGCGCCATCCAGGTCATCATCGGCGGTGGCAATCCCACTCAGGGGATTGCCGAAGTATTGTTGCTCCCAGCCGTTGAGCAAGCCGTCGCCGTCGGAATTCAAACCGGGCAATGCCTGGCACGACAGCACCCAAACACTGTACGGGCCAACCGCCACCTGACCGCTCCCGCCGGACACATTGACCACCGCACTGCCGGGGTTGCCGAAGTCGGCGCCGTAGGTGATCCAGTCCGAGTTGAGATTCACGAACCAGTTGCCATCCCCCGGCCAGCCGCTGACGACGTAGCTTGGGATGAGGTTGGCGGTAAAATTCATGACTGCCATGACCTGATCGTCGGCCCCGGCACCCCAACGGTGGAACGCGAGCAGTTTCCACGGCGCATCATTCCGAACCACGTGGCTGCTCACATTCGGGCCGGTGAGTCCGAGGCTCACGCCGTCGAGATTGCGGCGCAGGTGGATGAGGTCGCGGTAGAAATTGACGACGTTCGCGCAGGTCGTGGCGTGGGTCCAATCAAGTGGGTTGTTGTCGGCAAATTGTTCATCTTCCAGCAGCTCCTGTCCCATGAAGAGCATGGGGGTGCGGGCATGGTCATGATGACAGCCGCCGCCAGCATCGAATGTTTGCGGGCGAAATACCCGGCCGGGTCAGCGGGCTGGATGCGGGTAGGCAAACGTCGCGCCCCCGGGCCGTTGAGATTGCCGACGAGATCGTGCGTCTCGGTGTAGGCCACGCGGAAAAAACCGTTTCCATTCATGGCATTCCACAAAGCGGTCATATTACGATTGGCGTCCGCGCCCTCGACGACCTGCCCGATCAGCAGATCCCCAAAACCGCGATCCCATTCGCCATGGAAACCCTGACCAAACGCCTCGTCTTCGGCGATACTGATGACGCCGGGGCGGTTGGCGCGGATCTCCGTGTTGTTGACATACTGGATGAGGGAATCGGCCTCGGGCAGGTTGATGCGCCCCGGATCGTAATAACGCATGCCGCCGACGGCATCCCAGCGAAAGCCGTCAACGTGATACTCGTCCATCCACATCTTGAAATTATCGATGATGTAGGAGCGGACCCCTGGCAACGCATAGTTGGGTCACTGGCGCTACGGCGTCGATCTGATTGGGCGCATCCGGGCACTGCCCGCGAGGTGGAAGCCGGAGGAGACGGAACGCCGCGTTCACGCGGCAGGGAGAGCGTTGGCTGCGGTCGCTGCCGGATGAATCCGGCGTTCCGGGGGCAGGGGCAGGATTCGCCCGATCCGATTTGCCAATTCTTATTTGCCTTGCATCCGGCTCCAGCGCGTGCCAAAAAGTTCCGCGCAATTACCAACCAAACCAATCCTATGAAAAACACCACCCTAAGTCTGACCGCCGCGTTGCTCCTTTCCATTCTCGGCCCGCTGGGCGCGTTGGCCAATGATCTGGACGCGCTGGCTGGGAAGTGGGTCGCTAAAGTGGAGGCCCAAGGCCAAGCTTTCAAGCAAGTCCTGGAGATCAAGAAAAACAAGTTCACGTTCGAAGTCGTCCGCGACGACGGGCAAACTGCGCTCTATGCTGAGGGGGAAGTGAAGACCGAAGAGCACGGGCCGTTCAAGGCGGCCAAATTTTACAATATCCGCGGCGGCCGTTCCGCCTCCGACCTGCAAGCGGTGGACGGTGATCGCACGGTCATTTACTCGCTGGGCGACAACGAAATGACGGTGGCGGCGAACTTTGATAAGGAGCGGTCCGAACCGGCGACGGCGACCAAGTACACCAAAATGGCGGCGCCGGCTGAGGCCAAAACGCTCGTCATTGACAAGATCGTGATGCACAAGTCGCCCCAGTCCTCCGAGTACTTCCTGTGTTTTGATGCCACCGTGGGCGAAGCGACCAAACGATTCAACATCCCGGACAAGACTTACGAGAAGGACGGGTTGACCATTGTAACCGACTTGGCCATTCCCAATGTCCGGAAGGACGCGCCCTGCAAGTTCGTCCTGAAACTCGATGACGTGGCGGGCGATGAGTGTACCGAGGAAATGGACAACCGAAGCGCCGGCAATTTCACCGTCACGGATAGCGGTTCGCAGGAATTCAAGCCCGAAGGTCAGTGGCGCTACACGATTTACTGGCACTTGAAATAATCGCTGCACCATTGGCGGCCAGGGAATCTGCCCCCGGTAAATCCACTACCGCGCTTTTGGGGAGCGCTCGGGGCAACGACGAATAGGCCTGTCAGGTCGCCAAACTCGCCAAACTGGCGGCGGGAGATTATTTGAGGATGTCGGGCGCGTCCTTTGCAATGCAATACAGATGCTTGCCCGTGCGCAGATAAATCCGGCCCTCCGCAATCGCTGGCGTGGTGTAGCAGAATTCGCCCAGGTCGTTCACGGCCACGGATTCAAAACCCTGCGGTGTGGCGCGGAACACCGTGGTTACGCCTTTGTCGTTCGTGGCGTAAACATTGCCGTCCGCCAACACGAGCGAAGAACGGAAACGGCCTTCCAGCCGTTGTTCCCAAACGGTGTCGCCCGTCTTCGCATTAAAACAACAGAGCATGCCCTCATCGAGGACCGAGTAAAAATGGCCGGCGTGATAAACCGGCGATGGGACGTAAGTCACCTGACGTTTGGATTTCCACGCCACATGGGTGTCCGTCACGGCCCCGTTGCCATCCACGCGCACGGCCATGCGGGTGCGATTCGGATAGCCGGCCGTCGCGAACACCAGTCCGTCCCCGTAGCTCAATCCGGCCACCGCCACGTCGGAAGGTCCGCGACACCACCACCACGTCTCGCCGGTGTCCGGGTTCACGCTGCGAGTTTCGTCGCTGCCGCTCACGATGACTTGCGGCCGGCCACCCTCGTTGATCAGCAGCGGGGTGATATGCGAAATGCGGTGCTTCGCCGGTTCGACGCGCCAGCGCACTTTGCCGGTGCGCTTGTCGAGCGCGAGCAACGCCGCCTCCCCTTCCTGGCGGCAGTCGAGGATCAGCAGATCGCGATACAGTAACGGCGTGTAGCTGTAGCCGTGCTCGCCGTTGAACTCCAGCGGTTGCACGGACCAAATCTGCCGGCCCGTAAAGTCATAAGCTTGCAGGTCCACGCGTTTGCCGCTTTGAAACGAAGTGAAAACATGTTCGCCATCGGTGACGGGCGTCGAGGAAGCGGGACTGTTTTCTCGGTGCATGGCCTCGACCGCCGCCGTCACCACGGAGCGTTGCCAGAGAATTTTTCCGGTCCGCGCGTCGAACCGCAGCAGCCGGCGCTCCGAGGAATTCGACACGGCGGTGGTGAGGAACACGCTGTCCTGCCACACCACCGGCGAGGAGTGGCCCTCGCCGGGAACCGGTGTCCGCCAAACCACGTTTTCCGTGGCGCTCCATTTGACCGGCACGTTGGTCTCCAGGCTGATGCCGTCGCCATTCGGCCCGCGCCATTGCGGCCAGTTGGCGGCGGGCGCGGACATGACCGCGAGCAGCAGGAGCAGGGCGGTGGCGGACGAAAATTCCCGGCCCGGAAATCCGGGAGCTTGAGCTCGTGATGATTTTTCAGTGCGCATGGCACGAGGTTGATTAAGAAGACCGGAGATTAGTTTTGACGTTGTGAGGGCGGGGGCGAACTGGTTGTTGGTCGGGCGCATTTTCGGCATCATAATGGGATGGGTGGCTTGGTCGAGGATAAGATTCCGCAGCAGAAGTGGCCGGCTTGGAGGTGGTCGTGGTGCTGCTGAGGGTGCTTCTGCCAACTTCAATTCCACCTGCCGCCCCGCAGACGGCCCGGGCCAAAGCCCCTTTATTGAACTGATTGGAAAATTGCCTTCTTGCCGCAGCGCGGTTCAAACTTGGTGCGAATCGACTCACGGCTAAATCTTACTGGAGGCTGTGGCACAAAGTTGGGCAGACTCCCGGTTCAAATGGACGCCAGATCACCCGGCAATCACCCTCAAGGAAGGGATCAACATCAGAAAAACGCATCTTCTAATGGTCCGCGCGCCGGCGCACATCAGTTTGGATACACGGGAAAGGTTCATGTGGCTTGTTTGCTGCCAGTTGCGCAGCCGACTTGCGCACAGCCACTGGTTTTCCGAAGAAGCTAATCGCATGGCTGTTAACCCGAGACGCTGGTGATTTTGAGCCAACCCCCGCGGACAGGGCTAAAAAAAGGACCGAGGTGGAGCCATTTTTGCTTCGACCCATGACAGGAGAAGTTTATGAGAATTAGAATCCTCGGTTCAAAAGCCCTCGCCGTCCTTGCCATCTGTGCTCTGGCACTGACCACGTTAGCCGGCGACAGGAATCCGGTCGCGCGACCGTTTAAAGTCAAAGGTGACATTGTATTTGTCGTCAGCCTTGATCCAACGACGCTCGGGGAAGCCGTGGGAATTGGTACAGGTGAAGGCTCCCAGGTGGACAAATTTGCCGTCCATGCCGTAGGTTCGTTTGACTTCGAGACCAGCGACTTTATCGGCGAGGGGGTTGCGACCACGGCCAATGGTGATCTTATCTACTTCAAAATGAGCAGCCGCGACGGGGTCCGATTTATCGGCGGCACCGGGCGTTTCGAGAATGCCACCGGCGGACACACGATCGAGCCGACCGCCCCCCCAGAGCAAAGGATGGTTGATGGACAATTGATCGTAACATTTAGCTACACGGGCCAAGGCACCATTACCTACGCGAGCCGCCCCCACCACCCGTGCAAACGTCAAGCGACGGAGAAACGACGATCATAACCTTTTGCCGCTCTGGCCAAGGCGACATCAATTACTAGTACTGTGAGGCAGTTTCAAAACCCCGTAGCCGCCGACGTGAGTCGGCTCAAATGGTTTGGAAATTAGAGCGGACTCACGTCCGCTGCTACAGTTTTGAAAGAAGCTCCTGTGACAAAAAAGTTTCGCTGCATGTTTGGTAGGGCGCGTCACTCCATGCGCGCCGTTCGGGGGGGAGGCATTGCCCATCTGCGGCGCGCACGGAGTGACGCGCCCCTGCCGACAGCTCGATCCGGAGCCTCGGGACGTAACGAAACGGCGGCGGCGCCATACTAGCGGCATGCAGGTTCTCGTCGAGCTGGTCCGCGTCCGGATCGGCTTTGACAA
>CAYHFK010000159.1:0-11147 GCA_964355895.1 uncultured Bifidobacterium sp.
TGGAGCGGGTGAAGGGAATCGAACCCTCGTCTCAGCCTTGGGAAGGCCACATTCTACCATTGAACCACACCCGCCGTCTGCCTGTTCTTGTAGCAAACCGCCGGGGGGCGTGCAATCAATTTGCGGCGCCCAACGGCTGGCCCCGCCTTCGGTAACATTTAGCCGTGAGTCAACCCGCGGTATCCCTTCGTCGCGATGACGGCCTCAGCCACATTTCCGCCGGAGTTTGTGAAGGTGAAGACCGCGCCGAAAGCATCAGGGGCCAGCCCCTCAATTCAGACGGCATCTGGCCAGCGGTTCTCCGGGCAAGACGTGGTGGCCGAGTACCGCTGCATGAACCCCGGCGATACGATGTCTCATGACTCGCGACGAACTGGGCTAAAGCTCAATTGGTCGTGATAATGCGAAAGAAGCGCTGCGGGTCGTTTCCCGGTGAAATGTTTTCCGTAGTGAAAAGGCTGGCGCCGGTGGCCGCGCGGGGGGGACCGAGATCCAGCCAGCCCGCGCGGCTGAGATTCGTATTGGATTGTACCTGATAACTCTTTCCCGCCAGCGTGGGCCAGGTGAGCGTGAGTTGATTTCCCACCACCGTCGCGCCACTGATTTTGAAGGGCGGTCCCACATTCACGTTGAACGAAGCGATCGTGTTCAGCGCCGGCACACCATTGTCCGTTACCACCACACTGATCGGGTAAGTCTGCCCGATCTGGTTCGTGGCTGGAGTCCAGGTGAGAATCCCGTTGGCGGGCACGATACTCGCGCCCGCCGGAGCGCCGGGGGCCAGCGAGAAGGTCAGCGTTTGCAGCGGCACGTCGGCATCGGTCACAACATTGGTGATGATCAGACGGCTGCCGGCATGGACCAGTTTATTGCCAATCGCGGCCAGCGCCGGCGGCGTGTTGCCGGCGTTCACGGTCAGCGTGCCGTTGCTGCTGACGTTGGTGCCCGCGTAATTGCTGACGCGCACCGAATAGTTTCCCGCCTGTCCGGCGGTGACACTGTTCAACGTCAGGGTCACATTGGTCTCGCCGACGAGGTCCACATTGTTCAATCGCCATTGATACAACAGCGGCGCGCTGCCGCTGGCCACGACGCCCAACACCACCCGCGCGCCGGTCGTCACGGTCGGACTTTGCGGCGGGAGCAAAACATTCGGCCCCGCGCTGCCTTCGGCGGTGACCTGATAGTTGTCGAACACCATGAAGTTGTTGCCCGCGCCCGCGCCCGTCAGCCAGGCGGCGTCAATGTCGCCCAGCGTCAGCGCCGCGCCCGTGGTGGTGATGGGCAATTCGTCAACGAGCGGCTGATCACCCAACGACGCACGCCAGCGGTTGCGCGCGAAATCCATCGTGACGTTCAATAAATAGAACTCCGAATTCTGGAATGTCTGTCCCGTCGGGACGTAACCGGCCGCGCCATCCAAGCGGGAGTAAATTCTGAGGTCGCTGTTGTCAAAATCCAGGCTGAACAACCGGGTGCCGTTGAGGTTGTAAACTTGCCATTCAAAATCGTCGAATTCACCGGTGGTCGAATCCACGATCTGCATCATCACGGAGAAGTGGACGACCGGGAGGGTGTTCGTGTTCGGAGTGTGATTGATGGGGCGCCAGACAAAGGTGCTGCCGACGGGGCTGGGCAGGAAGAAACCGAGAAAGGCGCTTTGACCGAGGCCCAAAAAGGAGCGATCCAGCAGACCGTTTCCGCCGGTGCCTGAACTGGTCCAGGAATTTTGCCCCGCCAGGGGGAACGACGGATTGTAACCTTCGAACAACTGTTCAAAAAAAGTTTGATAAAGCACCGTGGGCACGGTGACGGGCAAGAGGCGCAAGACCACGTTCCCGCTCGCGCCGCTGTAGCCGTCCACCGCGATGCGGTAGGTGACACCCGAGGTGGCCGTAAACGCCGCCGCGCTGGCGCCGTTTTCGCCCGCATCATCATCCCCGAGGATAAAACCCAGGGCGTTGACACTGTTCCCGGTGTAAAGGCCGAGCGTCGTGTCGAAATCGCTGCCCGATAAATCCACGATCCAGTTCCCGCTGGCCGGCGCCGTCCACTGATACCAAAGTGATTTGCCACCGGGATTGCCGCCGTGATTCGGCTCGCCGGATTCCTTGGTCGCGGCGGAGTTGTTGCCGGTCGCCAGGGCGGCGCTTCCGCTCAACGTCTGCGCGTTGGCAAAGTTGTCATTATTGAATCCACCCGTGACCACGAAACTCGCGACACTCGCGCTCGTCCCGTTCGGTGTCACCACCGTGATCGGCCCGGTGGTGGCCGCGCCCGGGACGGTGGCCGTGATTTGGGTCGCGGAATTGAGGGTGAACAGCGCGTTCACGCCGTTGAAGCGCACGGCGGTGGCGCTCGAGAAATTGTTGCCGGTGATGACGACATTGGTGCCGGCCGCGCCACTGGCGGGCGTGAAGCCGGTGATCGAGGGCGGGTTCGGAGTCGCACTCCAGTTCAGGACGATGCTGCCGGCGACCCCGCCGTAGCCATCCACGGCGATGCGATAGGTCGTTCCGGAAGTGGCGGAGAAAACCACGCGGCTGCTCAAGTCGGCCGCCGCGTCGTCGTTGCTGGCGATCAGCGACAATGCCGCCACGTTGTTTCCCGTATAAACGGCCAGCAACGTATCGAAGGAACTTCCCGCCGTGGCGAAGTTGAAGCTCTGGCTGGCGGGGGCAACCCAGGTGAACCAGACGGAACGGCCACCCGCATTGCCCGCGTGATTGGGTTCACCGCCTTCCTTGGTCGCGCCGCCGTTGACCCCGGTCGAACTTCCCGCAGCGCCGCTGAGGCTTTGGGCATTGGCAAAATTGTCGTTACCGGAAACCACCGTGACCGAGAAGTTGGCCGCACTCACCGCCGCGCCCGTCGGCGTGGTGACGGTGATCGGTCCCGTCGTGGCGCCCGCCGGCACGGTCGTGGTGATTTGCGCGGGGGTATTGACCGTGGCCGTGGCCGGCACGCCGTTGAACTGCACCGTTACCGCGCCGGTGAAGTTTGCTCCAGCAATGACGACCGATGTCCCCGCGGGCCCGCTGTTGGGACTGAAACTGCTGATGACCGGCTGGCTGGCGCTGCTGGTCCAACTGAGCGTCACCGTTCCCGCCGCCGCGTTCCCGCCGCCGGTGCCACTCGAATTAAAACCGTCCACGGCGATTTTATAGACCGTTCCGCCCACCGCCGCGAAGGAGAGCCGGCTGATGGTATTCGTTGCTCCAACAATGTCATCGTTCGCGGCAATCTGAGTCAGGTTGGACACGCTGGTGCCGGTATAGACCGCCAGCAACGTGTCAAAGCTGCTGCCCACGGTTTCGAACTGCCAGACGCCGCTGCTCGGTGCCGTCCATTGATACCACACAGACTTGCCCCCGGGGTTGGCGGCATGATTCGGTTCATTGACTTCCTTGGTCGCGCCGACATTCGAGCCGTTTGCCGTTCCGGAATTTCCGCTGATGACCTGCGCCGCCGCGAACGCATCGTTGGCCGGACTGGCGATGATGGCAAAGCTCGCCGCGCTCGTGGCCGTGCCGCCCGGCTTGCGAACCACGATCACTCCGGCCGTCGCGCCGACGGGGACCGTGGTCGTGATCTGTATCGCCGAATTTACGATGAAGGCCGCCGCGACTCCGTTGAACGTCACGTTGGTTGTGCCGGTAAAATTGTTTCCGTTGATCGTGACGCTGGCGCCGATCGCTCCGCTCGCGGGCGTGAATCCAGTGATGGACGGCGCAACCACGACGGTAAAGTTGTCCACGCTGGTCCCCGCGCCAGCCGGCTTGGTGACGGTGATCGGCCCGGTCGTGGCGCCGGCCGGAACGGCAGCCGTAATTTGCGTGTCCGAGTTTACCGTGATCGCGGCGGCGATGCCGTTGAAGGTTACGCTCGTCGTGCCGGTGAAATTCACGCCCGCGATGACCACGGAACTGCCAACGACTCCGGTGGTCGGACTGAACCCGCTGATCACCGGCAACGTCGTAACGGTGAAGTTGGCCGCGCTCGTGTTGGTGACGGCAGCCGTGTTGACCGCGATGCGACCCGTCGTTGCGCCGGCCGGAACGGTCGTTGTGATTTGCGCGGGCGTGTTGACCGTGAAGGCCGCCGTGACTCCGTTGAACCGGACGCCCGTGATGCCCGTAAAGTTCGCGCCGGAAATAATGACGGTGGCGCCAATCGCTCCACTGATCGGGCTGAACCCCGTGATGACCGGCGTCGTGAGAATCGTAAAGTCCATCGCGTTGGTCGCTGTGCCGGTGGGAGTCGCCACGGTGATTTTGCCCGTGAGCGCGCCCGCGGGGACGGCGGTGGTGATCTGCGCCGGCGAATCCACCGTGAAAGTCGCGGTCACGCCGTTAAACTTCACGTTCGTCGCGCCCGTGAGCTTCGTGCCGGTAATCGTCACGGCGGCCCCGACCGCACCCGACGCGGGCGAGACACCGGTGATGGTCGGCGGGTTCGGACTCGGCGTCGCTTGCAGGGCGGCCAGCGCCATGACCAGCCCGAAGCCGGCGTCGCGATCCACGCCGGGGGCCTCGATGTCCAGGGCGCTGCTCGTGAGAATCGCCCGAATCTGACTCGCCGTGAGCGAAGGATTATAGGATTTGACCAGGGCCGCAATGGCGCCGGCGTGCGGGGCGGCGGCGGAAGTGCCGAAAAACGGGTTCAGACCGCTGTTCGCCGGCAAGGTCGTGACCACGCCATCGGCGGCGGCGATGTCTGGCTTTTGCCGGACCGTTCCACCCGTGGCGGAAAAATTTCCCGGTGTGTAAGGCGTTCCGTCGGCGCGATAAAACACCCGCCGCAGTCCATCCGAGCTGAACGCTTCCACGGGATTCTTCGTGCCGCCGGTAAAGAAATCCGGGAAGGACGTGCCCGCGTCCACCGCCGCGACCCCGAAAGCATCCACGGCGGAATTGTGGCCGCGGGTGTTGCCGGAGGTGCTGGTGGCCAAGCGACCGCGCCCGGTGCCGAGATGGAGGTAACGGCCCGCGCCGGAAAAGCGAACGAGGAGGATGCGTTGACCCACGTCCAGTTTGTCCACGAACTCATACGGGTTCTGCGTCCCGTTTTGCGTGGTGTCGGATTTGGCCACGACGTTGGCACCCGCCGCATCCACCACATAAACATCATAGTCATTTGTCGCCGCGCCCAGGGGGTCGGCCCAGAAGAAATCAATATGCCGGCTGCTGCCACCCGCCACCACGGCGTTGTCCGTGCCCGGGCCGAAATTGTGCAGGCGGCCCGCCAGTTGGCCGCCGACGGAGAAAGCCCCGCCATCCACAAAGTCTCCCTCCCAGGTGCCGGACTGATTGTCGCTCTTGTTGCCCGCATTGGAGGCGGAAGAAAAAAACAGCGCGCCATCGGCCGTGACATCGTTGACGGCTTGGGCGATCGGCCCGTCCTGAAACGGGGACTCGTTGAAATAGCCCACGTCATCAATGATGATGTCGCAGCGGGATTGAAAACGCAGATTACGGATATTCTGGGCAAACGAAGCGACGCCGCCGAATCCGGTGGCGTAAAACAGTTCCGCCCCGGGCGCCACGTCGTGAACGATCTCCAACATCGCCGTGCCTTCGCCGGAAGCCGGAACGCCGCTTTGCCCCGCCAGGATTGTGACGGTCCCGAGATCGCCGCCCGCCTGTGACGTGGCGATGTGATCCGTACTGTCCGACATCACGCCCACTTTGACGCCGCTGCCGGTGACGGCGAACGATGTCCGCGCGGTGTTGGCGCGATGGGCCACGTCGCCCTGGGAGGTCACGCTGCCCACATTCGTTTCGGCCTTGTCTGCGGGACGGATGAACTTCACGTCCGCGCGCGCGGCGAGGGTTTCCGCCTGCGCCACGGGCAACCAGGCGCGAATGGCATCGTAACGCGCAAAGTGGCTCACAACTTTTCCGCCCGCCACTTCGATTTGCTTCAACAGGTCGTCATTGACTTTGGCATCCATGTCCACGAGCACGCGGCCGGCGGCATCCTGGTCGAGCTGGGCGGGCAGCGTGGCGATGCCGGCGCCGAGCGGTTCGCCGCGCCGCATTTTTTCGGCATCAAGCAACGGCGCGGCGAGTTTTTTCTGAGCGGGCGTTCGTTGAAGCTTGGCCTCCTGCAGCGCCGCGATCTGGCGCAACGCGTTCCCACTGATTTTCCCGGCGCCCGGGGCGGCGGGAGGATTTTGCGCCGGCAAAGCGCCAGGTGAATTTTTCACCAGCGGAGCCGCCGGAGCGACCGCTGGCTGGCGGGCGTCCGGCGCTTTCGCGGGCGGGGCGATGGTGGCCGGCTGGTTCGCGGCCGGCTGGGAAGCGACCGATTCCTGACGGCTTCCCGGCGCGTCCTGGGGCACGAACGCGTGATAGGAAACATACGCGAACCCAACGAGCGCGGCCACAAGGAGCCGGCGTTTGAGGGTGAAAGTGGTTTTCATTGGAAAAGGGTCCTGGGTTGCGAACGTGTTCTAACTTCAATCGGGCGACCGGTGGGCGGCCATCGGCGTTTCACTTGAAATAATTAAAGCAACTTTTAGGAGCAGGGCCGGGAATTGCAATCCTTTTATCTGCCTCATTTTGCCGGCATCCGGCCCCGGCTGTCCGTTCGGCCGTGTGAGATCTGGAACTTCGCAAAGACCGCTGGGCCGGAGCGACCGAAGGGCTAAGGGTTGAATGTAAAGTTGCGCCAGCCCGCCGAGCGACTAAAGTTTTCCGGTCCAGCGGCTCATTACGCATGAACATCGTTCAACTCACACCCGGTGCCGGCGGCATGTTTTGTGGCAATTGCTTCCACGACAACACGCTCGTCGCCGCCTTGCGCCACTTGGGTCACGACGCGACGATGCTGCCGCTTTATCTGCCCATCAACGTGGACGAAGCGGACCAAAGCGCGGGCAACCCGATCTTCTTCGGCGGCATCAATGTTTATCTCCAGCAAAAATCCGCGTTCTTTCGCCATGCGCCCGGCTGGCTCCATCGCTGTCTAAACTCGCGGCGACTGCTCGAATGGGCGGCTGGTCGTGCCGCCAAAACTCGCGCGGATGAAGTGGGGGAACTCCTGCTCTCCATGTTGCGCGGCGAGACGGGCAATCAAAACCGCGAGATCACCGAACTCATCGGCTGGCTGCGCGAACATGCAAGACCAGACGTCATCTGCCTGTCGAATGCCTTGCTCGTCGGCATGGCGCGCCGGTTGAAAGCCGAACTCGGCGTGCCGGTGGTCTGTTTGCTCCAGGGCGAAGAACCGTATCTGGACGCGCTGCCGTTGGAGTTACGCCCGGTTGTCTGGCAGTTGCTGGCGGAACGCGCGGCGGATTTGGACGCGTGGATCGCGCCGAGCCGTTGGAGCGCCGAGGCCATGAGGTTGCGACTTAACTTGAAGCCGGAGCGATTGCATGTGGTTCCCGATGGGATCAACCTGGCCGGCTATGAAGTCCAAAGTCTAAAGTCCAAAGCCCAAAGTCGAACGGCACCGGTGCTTGGCTATTTCGCGCGCATGTGCCGGGACAAGGGGCTGGATACGCTGGTCGAAGCGTTCATCCAGCTCAAGCAGCGCGGGCGCGTGCCGCGATTGAAACTGCACATCGGCGGGGGCTGCGGTCCGGCGGATGAACCCTTCGTCAAGTCGCTGCGCGTGCGGCTCGCGGCAGCCGGCTACATCGGCGAAGTCAGCTTTAGCCCGAATCTCAATCGCGCGGAGAAGCTGGCCTTTCTTCAGGGGTTGACGGTTTTTTCAGTGCCGGCGAATTATGGCGAGGCCTTTGGCCTTTACGTCATTGAAGCCCTGGCCGCAGGCGTGCCGGTGGTGCAACCGCGCACCGCCGCGTTCCCGGAAATTCTCGCGGCCACGGGCGGCGGCGTCTTGTGCGAACCGAACGATGCAAAATCCCTGGCCGACGCGCTGGAAGAATTGTTCCTGAACCCGGAGCGCGCCCGGGCGCTGGGCGAAGCGGGTCGCCGGGCCGTGGCCGAAAAATTCAGCGCCGAGGCGATGGCCCGGGCGACTTTGCGGGTGTTTGCGACGGTGAAGTAGGGCGGATAGGCGAATGCAACCGATCACGACAATGACAGTTCCCAAAGACACACTGGAATTCATACAACGGTGGAAACGCAAAGGGCAGCGTTACTCGCTTGATTGTCTTGAACATTACTTTGACCGATTCTTCACCGCGTTCGTTCTGTACAACTTTTTTTACGAAACCATAGGTTCCAAGCTTCAGCCAAATTGGAAGAAAGACCAGGAGAAGGCCAGTAAGGTGGCAAAGAGGTTTCTTGGCGCGGGTCGCATTTTCGCCGACCCAGTGATCCGCCAGAACGGCGACAAGATTCGCTCGCTCATTGAAGCCGAGACCTTCTACATCCGCGATAAAACCTGGGATGCTCACAGAATAAAAATGCTGACACCGACCGACCCGGAACAATGGGTTAACGGTTTGCTAGAGATCATCTATGGGATTCGATGCAACATGTTTCATGGACAGAAGGAGTTTGACGAAAGCCAGAAAGCGATACTCGACCCCTGTATCGCCGTCATCGAAAGACTCAACGAACTCTTCATTGAAAAACTACACGTCTAACCTGCGGCGAAACAGTGATGCAGTAGCCCTCGTTAACGAAACAAGGCTCATGCAGCTAATCTTTGCTGGTCACGAAATACCTGATCAAATTGGCCGCTCGTTTGACAGGCAGCGCCTCGGTTTGCTTATACTCCGCCAAAAGCAGGTCACACACCTTTTGTGAGTTTGCCATCCATTGATCTTGATTCTCCAACAGTAAAACATCGTTTCCGTACTTGTCCGCCAGCAGTTCAAAAATGCTTTCCAAGTCCTCACTGACCGCCTTCTTGTCCACCGGAACTGTTACTCCTGATGCCCCGCTCCGCATCGCCTGCTCGCACACACTGAGCATGTTCATCATGTTCCAGTCTGGAAACACTCGCGCATAATTGATCTTCGCATGCGTGAAGGCTGCGATACATCCCTGACTATTTTTGTCCTTATACCGACGCAAAATCCAAATCCATTGATCCCGTAGAGCAAGCAGCGCCTCATCCGACGCCGCCGGTAAATACTTTTCCACCAAACCAGCGGCGACCTGTGAAACCGCAGCCAACGCTTCGGCCTCCGACTTGCCAGATCGAATTGCCGCTGTGACGTCGGTGATCATTTTGGCGTATGCTTCCGGTTCAAGCTCCCGGATTGTGCCAAAGAATGGCAACTCACTGAATTCCTTCTGTAGCGCGGCATCCGACTTCGTGATAGATAAACTCCAGGAGTTCGCAAATCGGTCACCATAGGATTGACTCGTGACTACTCCGGCCAAACGCATCTCCTTGGCGGACGGATACCACATTTGCTCTGATGGAGTCGCCAAGACTCGGATGATAAACTCTTCGGACACACCGGCTGACTGCATGGCTCTCCGAACGAGGTCATCCATCTCGCGCTGTTGCTCAACCGTTACGCCGGGTAATGCCCCGGCGTGGAAGCCGACCTTCGCACCCGCTGCCACGACGCGTTCCTTGCCAGACATCAGCACCAATGTCGCTGCGCTCAAACACTGTTCAGAAGTGTATGTTGTAAGGCTCCGTTCACGAACTAGTTGCATTATCACCTTGGCCTCACGGATTCGTCCGCCAGCGCTATTGATGTGCAACACTTTGGCTTGGGGAACTGCAACCAAAATTCTCTCCAGTTCTTTTGCGCATCCCGCACGCAAACCACCGCGAAATTCCACTTCTGTTCCGCCGGGCAAGACACGGATTATGTAGGGCGGTAATTTCTTGTCGCCGGTGATGATGATCACCATTTCTACAGTTTGTGGGATGTATGTTTTAACGACCAGTGCCAGACAACTTAGGGCGCTGAATATTACAGCAACCTTGGCGAGTGCCGCCCATATAGTTTTTCCTCCGCGCGATACGTAATTAGAAGCCGACCGCCAGATACCGACCAGTTGCCATACAGACGCGACAATTGCCGTGGCGTAAAACAACACGCAGGATAAAGCGAGAAGTTTGTAACCCGTCGAGTCCTGTAAACGAGCCAAACTTTTGTCCGCAACCAGAACAAAAATGGTGGCTAACAGTCCATTGGCCCAGTAGGAAACGCCCAAAGAAAGTTCGCCTCGCCAGTGGCGAACGAAATAATTGACCCGCTTCACCGGAACGGTAGGGAGGGTATCACTTTCGGCCGCATCTTCTGCTTTCAAACCTGTGCGGGGGTTTTGGTTGGCGGGTTTCGCCGGAACTTCTTGATTCGAGTCAAGCCACGCTCCGCAGTGACGGCATTTAATGGCAGCGGCCCGAATTTGGTTGCCGCAGAGGGGACAGTTTTTGAACTCATCAAGTTCCATTGGATTTACTTCGTACCAAACCTTTGAGGCTTTAGCCAGCGAAACGAAGAATACGACTTGCAAGAGGTTGAACGCAGTACATTATATCGCCATGTCAAAGTCGGAAGGTTTGACGATTTGCCCTCACTGCAATGAGCCAGTGCCTGAACATGCGGCGAAATGCCCGTTTTGTGCCGAGCCTATCGAAAGCGTTCACACCTCGTCCGCGAAGTTTCAACCCGATTTTGCGAACCCCGTCGTGTTGCCTGAGTCTCGACCGTTCTGGTTCAGACCAGACTTAAAAAGAATTGCAATTCTGGCTGGTAGCTCCTTCTGTGCTTATCTGAACATCCACTTCGCAGGAAATACTCCGTTTACTGGCGACATCTTTATAGACTTTGGTGGGTTAATCGGGGGGGCGTTTGTGCCGTTTGCTCCCGCCTACCTGTTCACCGTGTTCATTAAAGGCCGCGCTGGGATAGTCATTGGGCTGGTGATTGTGGTCGCTGTCTCGCTCCTATTTTTGTATGGCCAATCGCTTGAAAGGTAGTTGCGACACGGTGCCTATTAATGATGAAAGGGATTCTTGGTATTGACATCTCTCGCACCCCCGCCTTTGGCAATTCAACCGCTCAGACAATTCTTGCGTCGCTTGGTGTTCGGACCACACGCCGCCAGGTGAACTCGTTCGTCGGGCGTTAGCTGGTCGTCACCGACTGGGTGATGCCGTCACGCCGTTGACGCAAATCCAATCTGAGCTGCTTCGCAGTTCGCTAAGCGGCATCTTGAAGCCAGGCCAGCGGTAGATGTAGATGCCCGGGTTTGAGA
>CAYHFK010000160.1:0-2112 GCA_964355895.1 uncultured Bifidobacterium sp.
AGTTCGCGTCGAAGAGTCCGAGGATGATGTTCTGCGGCGCGCCGATGGCGCAGATGCAGCCCTTGCGCCAGAAGCCGAAATACGCGAGCGAGAAGATCGAAAGCCAGAAGAGTCCACGCCGTGAGCGTTGTTTGTAGATGAACCACAGTGCGACCCCAAGGCATCCCGCCAGCACGGCGACGTCAAGGTATTGCAACCATTCCGCCCGCGCGGCCGGAGTCGTCGTAACGGGAAGCTGGTGATTGGTGTCAGAGAAGTCAGGCGGAGGGAAGCGGGGCTCGGCGAGGGCGGAGAGGGTTGCCAGCAGCACGGCGGTTAGAACGACGCTGGCTTCGAGAAGCCGAAGCAATTTACGATTTACGATGGACGATTTACGCGCGGACCGAGAGGCCGCGCGTAAATCGTAAATCGTAAATCGTAAATCTTCCATGTTCAGTGTGCGTGAGTGGTCTTGAGGAGATACGGTTGCTTGACTGGCACGCGGCGGAACGCATCGCCCGGGCAGGTGCGGGCGATGGCGCACTCGTTGCAATGCACGCAGCGGTCGTGGCGGATTTGCAGGAAGAGCGAGCCGTTGCCGAAACGGTTGCAGCCTTCGACGCACTTCGCGCAACCGATGCAGAGCTTCTCGTCAATCGTGTATTCGTAATACGGGTCTTCGACGAAGGAGCGTTGGATCGCGCCGGTGGGGCAGAGCTGGTTTTCGGCGGCGGTGGTCAGCGAGTTCGGTTCCGGCTCGAAGTAGCCGGTGCAGAGGTTGCAATAGCCGCACATGGCGAAGGCGTGGACGCACTTCACGGCGGACTGTTCGAGCACGCACTTCGTGGCGCAGTTGCCGCAGCGGAGACACTTCTGCGGATCAATCTGCCAGACCCAACCCTCGGCCGTGCTGCGATTGGCCACCACGCCGGCGAGCGCCCCAAGCCCGGTCATCGCGGCAATCCGCGCGCCGTTGCGCAGGAACGTGCGGCGCGTGGTCGGGGACTCGGTTGGTTTTCTTTCGTTCACACAAATTTTCCAACGGATGAAAAGTGCCAACGGATTCTTGTTCTCACTTTTTTCATCAGTTGGAACTTTTCATCAGTTGGTGCAAATGGTTCATGCTTTCCGCTTCATCACCCGCACGTCGCCGGTGACGATGTCCAAAATGTAAATCCGCCCTTGCGAGTCCACCGCAGCGTCGAGTCCGCCCGCCGTGCAATCAGAGGGACCGCAGGCCCGGGCGTTTTCGGAAAACGTTTCCACGCCCGCGACCACGGATTCGAACTCCCCCGTGGCACTGTAGATTTTCACGCGCGGCAAACCTTTTTCGCAGGTGACGAACCGGCCGTCCGGCAGCAGCGCGAGATTGATGGGATTGCAGCAGCCGCAGAACCCCGCGATCCCCATCGAGGCCGTGCCCCACGCGCCTTCAAAGTCGCCCTCGGTGGTGTAAAGCTCGACGCGGTGACGACCGGGATTGCTCACGCGCAGCAAGCCATCGCCCGCGATCTCCACATCGAAGAACGGACTGGGAATGATGAAACCGGGCACATTGCGCTCCTTGTTTTTCTCGCCGAGCCGCTGCGCGAGCTTGCCGGATTTGTCATAGCGCAACACGACGCGATTGCCCGCATCGGCGGCGAACACTTCGTTCTCAGTCACGGCGAGGCCGGTGAACCAGGCCTTCTGGCCCGGCGAATCCCACGTCGCCTGGCGTTGGCCTTTGGCGTCGAAGACTTCAATGTGGTCGCGCAGGCCGGCGTAAATCGTTCCATCCTTCGCGAAGGCAGCGCAGCGCGGCGGTTCGGCAAGGGCAATCTCCAATCCGCGTTCGCCGGAGCGGTTCATCGCGGTGAGATAATTGCCGGAGCAGACGTAAAGCGTGTCGTCGGGCGCGATGGCGATTCGTCTGGCGCCGGCGTGTGGCGCTTTCCAGCGGGCGGCTGCTTCGTACGTGATGAGCTTCGGATCGGTCTTTTGGAGTCGCGAGACGTCGTAGGCGAACGGATTTGTGGCGGCCTTCTCGGCGCCCTGCCCGCGTTGCGTGGCGATGACGCCAAGAATGGCCACCGCGCCGGCGGTCTGGCTGAAAAATTCCCGGCGCGAGGCGAGTTGGAATTCGCGTTTCAT
>CAYHFK010000160.1:2212-11092 GCA_964355895.1 uncultured Bifidobacterium sp.
GCGGGTCAGGTCGCGCAGCAACAGGCGGTTGCCGGCCAGGGCCATCGGCGCCCAGGACTCACGATTGGTAAGCGGCTGCGTCTCGCCCAGCAGGTTGAAGCGGGCGGGCGAAGCTTCCATCAAACGGAGTTTGCCCGCATCGTTCAGCGCGAGAATTAAATTATCGGCGATGAGGAACGAACCCAGTCCGAAAGTTTCGCCCGGACCGCTGGCCCAAACCACTTTTCCATCCAAGCCGAGACAAACGAAGCGACCATCGGCGCGCGCGCCGTAGAGGAAGCCCTCTTTCAAAACCGGCGTGTGCTGGGTCGCGCCGAAAACTTCGGGCGTGAGTTTGAAGAGCGCCTTGGTGGTGAGTTTGCCGTCCTTATCTTCCAGTTGCAGCATCAGGCTGCCCGCGCCATAGCCGCCGGTCAGGAAGATTTTCCCGTCCGGCAGCGTCAACGGCGAGGGCACGGTGGCGATGCTGATTTTCCAATCGGTCGTCTCCCATAGCAACTTGCCGTCCTTCGCATCCACGCCGACCGCGCCCTTGCTGGCGCAATAGACGTAGAGTCGCCGGCCCGCGAAATCCATCGGCATGAGGCTGGAGTGCGTCATCTTCCAGCCGCGCGGGTTGGGCGTTTGCCAAAGCGGTTTGCCGGTCGTGAGATCAAGTGCGATGAGGAGCGCGTCCTTGCCACCCGGCGCGAGAATAACTTGGTCGCCCTCCACGAGCGGGCATTGGCCGGCATACCATTCGGGCACCGTCGCGCCGAATTCGCGGACGAGACTCACGCTCCACTTGAGTTCGCCGCTGGTGGCGTCGAGGCAGAGCACGTTGCATTTCGAGTCCAGGGCGACGACAAATTTTTCCGTGACGACGGGCACGGTGCGCGTCATGCCGTGGTAGCGCTTGATCGTGAGCGGATAGCTGAAGCGCCAAAGCTCCTTCCCGTCCGCGAGCGAAAGGCAACGCAGCGCGCTTTGCTTCGCGTCGCGGTCGTAGTCGAGGAGATAGACGCGACCAGCGCGCACCGCGACGCCGGCGTAACCTTCGCCCACGTCGAGCGACCAGAGTTCGCGCGGCGGAGAAGTTTTCCAATCGCGGGAAAGTTTGGCTGGCTCGATCGCCATGCCGTTGCGATTTGGCCCGCGAAATTGCGGCCACGCGCCGGGCAGCTCACTGGGTTGGCCGCCGCCGGGAATCAACTTGCCTGTCAGGACGGGATTGGCGCCCGCCGCTACGTCGCCGGGCGCGGCGTCCGTGCCGGGGATGCGGAGTCTGAGCCCTTCGCCAGTGCGCGAACTCCACCAGAGCGCCAGCGCCACGACGCCCAACACCGCGACGGCGAGTGGCAGCAGCGGGCCGAGTATTTTCCAATTGCCCTTCATATTCCCTTGCGCGCGACCCTAACGGAATCGCTGGGCCGGGACAACCCAGAGTTGTCGGGCCGGACTGCAATTCACACCGGGGACGTACCTGCCCACGCCATGCGGGAGGGACGACCACCTCAGGCGAGGTTCAAGTTCTTCAACACCCGCACGGTCGAAGCCGCCTTGTTGAGCGTGTAAAAATGCAGCCCCGGCGCGCCCGCCCGCAACAGTGCCTCACATTGCTTCGTGGCGTATTCGATGCCGAACTCCGCCGCTGCCGCGTCGTCGGTACCGAGAGCATCCAACTTCGCAGCAAGTGCGGCGGGAATCCGCGAGCCACAAAGCTGCGTGAACTTCTTGATCTGCGTCGCGCTCACGATGGCAATCACGCCGGGTACCAACGGCACGCGCACGCCGAGTTTGCCCGTCAGATGATCGCGAAACTCGAAGTAATCCGAGTTGTCGAAGAAGAGCTGCGTGATGACAAAGTCCGCGCCCGCCTCGACCTTCTCCTTGAGGCGTTGCCAGTCCACCTGCTTGCCCAGTTTGCAGGCAATGTGCCCTTCCGGAAAACCGGCAACGCCGATGCCGAAGCCGCCCTGCTCCCGGATGAACTGCACCAACTGCGACGAATACTCGAACCCGCCGGGCGTCGGTTGAAATTCACCGCCCGCCGGGGGATCACCCCGCAACGCCAGGATGTTCCGACAGCCGGTGGCTTTGATCTTTTGCAGCAACTCGCCCACCTGTTCGCGGGTGTGATTGACACAGGTCAGATGCGCGAGCGCGGTAAGCTGGTGTTCGCGCTGGATGCGATCCACGATCATCAAGGTTTTCTCGCGCGTGCTGCCGCCGGCGCCGTAGGTCACGGAGCAGTAGTCCGGCTTCGTTTGCATCAGCGCCGGGATGTTCTTCTCCAGCAGCGTGCGGTCGCCCTCCTCGGTCTTCGGGGGAAAGAATTCGAGCGAGATCACGGGGCGTCCGGCGGCGCGTTTGGCCGTGTAAATGTCGCGAATCAATTGCATTGGCGGCGGACTATGCCCCAAGTCGGAGGGAAATCCAAGCCCAAGTAAGCAGCCCAAGTAAGCGGCTTCCCATTGGCACAATTCCGCTTGTAATACTTAGCGACTTGGCTAATTGTGTTACCAGCGAATATGACTGCCGCCGCGCAAACTGAATACAAGGCCAAGGCCCGGATCATCAAGGCGCTCGCGCATCCCACCCGCTTGTTCATCGTGGATGAATTGTCGCGCGGCGAGCGGTGCGTGTGTGAACTCACCGACATGATCGGCGTCGAAATGCCCACGGTGTCGCGGCATCTGAGCCAACTCAAGCAGGTGGGCATTCTGGAGGACGAAAAGCGCGGGGCGCAGGTGTTCTACCGGTTGCGGGTGCCGTGTGTGCTGAACTTTTTCAAGTGCGTAGAGGCAGTGCAGAAGAACGGCAACGGAGGATGACCCGGATTTTTTTGCCCGCGCATTTAGCGGGTTGGCTAAGTGAAAACGAATTGGAAAACCGAATGGAAGCCGCTGGCCCTCATCGCCGGCTTGTTTCTGGCGTGCTTCTACCTGCCGGTGGGAGCGCCGCGTTTCGACAATGCCGTGACCGAGGCGTTCGAGTTGGTGAAATGGTATGCGCGCGAGCATGTCATCCTGTGCCTCATCCCGGCGTTCTTCATCGCCGGTGCAATCGGTGTGTTCGTCAGCCAGGCGTCGGTGATGAAGTATCTCGGGCCGAAGGCGAACAAGACGCTGGCTTACGGCGTCGCTTCGGTGTCGGGGACGATTCTCGCGGTGTGTTCCTGCACAGTGTTGCCGTTGTTCGCGGGCATCTGGCGGATGGGTGCGGGACTTGGCCCGGCGACGGCGTTCCTTTACTCCGGGCCAGCCATCAACGTGCTCGCCATTGTGCTGACGGCGCGCGTGCTCGGCATGAAGATGGGCATTGCGCGAGCCGTGGGCGCGATTGTGTTCAGCGTGGTGATCGGGTTGTTGATGCACCTGATTTTCCGCAAGGAGGAACTGGCGAAGGCTGAAGCAGCGGCCCAAAACCCCGAACCGGAAGTAAAGCGTCCGCTCTGGTACAACATCGTCTATTTCGCCTGCATGGTAGGCATCCTCGTGTTCGCCAACTGGGGCAAGCCGATGGAAGACGGCGGACTGTGGCATCTCATCTGGGCGGCCAAGTGGCCCATCACGTCGGCCTTCGCGGCAGGTTTGGCCGTGGTGTTGGTGCGATGGTTCGCCGTGGCGTGGTGGAAAGTCGCGGCCGTGGCCGTGCCGACCACCGTGCTGGCTTTTGCCTTTCGTGGCGATCCGATGATTCCCTTTGTCTTCGGTGTTCTCGGATTGTCCGTGATGACCAGCACGAGCCATGACGAGACGGGCGAATGGTTTTCCTCCACTTGGACGTTCGCCAAACAGATCACGCCGCTGCTGCTGTTCGGCGTGTTGGCGTCGGGATTCTTCCTCGGGCGTCCAGGCAAGGAAGGCATTATTCCTTCCGAGTGGATCACGGCGGCGGTTGGCGGGAACTCGCTCCGCGCAAACTTCCTGTCCTCCGTGGTGGGGGCGTTCATGTATTTCGCCACTCTGACCGAGGTGCCGATTCTGCAAGGACTGATCGGCAGTGGCATGGGGCAAGGCCCGGCGCTCGCGCTGCTGCTGGCGGGACCGGCGTTGTCGCTGCAAAGCATGTTGGTTCTGCGCACTGTGATGGGCACGAAGAAGACGGTGGTCTATGTCACGCTTGTCATCATGATGGCGACGATCACGGGGCTGATTTACGGAGCGTTTGTCTGAATCTCAAATCACAACCAAAGGAAAGAACATGAAACTCCAAGTCCTCGGCACGGGCTGCGCCAAATGCAAAGCCCTCACCACGGCCACGGAACAAGCCGCGCAAGCACTCGGCCTCCCCTACGAACTCAAAAAAGTCACCGACCTCAACCAGATCATGGCGTTCGGTGTGATGATGACGCCCGCGCTGGTCGTGGACGGCAAGGTCAAGGTGAGTGGCAAAGTGCCGTCGGTGGACGAAATCAAGAAGCTCCTTGCGTGAGACACCGGCATCAACCATGACGGAGAAAGGCATGCACCTATGACAAACAAGACGATTGGCTTTATCGGCGGCGGACGCATTACCCGCATCTTCCTCGAAGGCTGGCAACGCGCCGGGCAATTCCCCGGCAAGGTCGTGGTCAGCGACTGCAACGCAGAAACGCTGGCGAAATTGAAGGCGCGTTTTCCGTCCGTCGAAACGGCGGCGCAGAGCGCGGTGGCCGCCGCGCAGGACATCGTGATTCTGGCGGTGCATCCGCCGGTAATGGCGGAGGTGGCCACAGGCATCAAGGGCAGTCTCAAGCCGGGCGCGCTGGTAGTGTCGCTCGCGCCCAAGTTCACCATCGGCAAGCTCACTGAATTGCTGGCCGGCTTTACGCGACTGGCCCGCGTCATTCCAAACGCACCGTCCGTCATCGGCGCGGGCTTCAATCCGGTTGCGTTCGGAGCGGCGTTGACTGCGGCGGACAAGGCGGAAGTCACGGCCTTGCTTTCTCCTCTGGGCGAATGTCCCGAAGTCGCCGAGTCGAAACTGGAAGGCTACGCGCTACTCACCGGCATGGGGCCGACATATCTCTGGTTCCAATTGCAAACCCTGCGCGAAGTGGCGGCCGGCTTTGGCCTCAGCGAAGCGGACATTGCCCCGGCGCTAAAACGCATGGTCTGTGGCGCGACGCGAACGCTGCTTGAATCCGGGTTAACGCCCGCCGAAGTGATGGACCTCATCCCGGTGAAACCGCTGGCCGAAATGGAAGCGCAAGTCACCGAGCTGTATCGGACGCGGCTGCCCGCACTGTATCAGAAAATCAAACCATGAAAACTCCCGCCAAACTTCTCATCGTGGCCGGGCTCGCCGTGGCCGTGGCTGCGGCCGTCGCGCTCAAGAAAGCCCAGCCCCCGGCTGACGCTGGCAATGCCCCGTCATCTGCGGGCACGAATGTTACGTCCGCCGTCACGACCAATCATGTTCCCATCGTCAACGCGAAGCTGCCCAAGTTGCTCGACTTGGGCGCGGGGAAGTGCATTCCGTGCAAAATGATGGCCCCCATCCTCGCGGAATTGAAGCGCGACTATGCGGATCAGTTCAGCACGGAGTTCATTGACGTATGGGAGTATCCTGACGCCGGCAAGCAATACGGCATCGAGGTGATTCCGACGCAAATCTTCTACGACGCTGACGGCAAAGAGCTGTTCCGTCACGTCGGTTTCTTCGGCAAGGAGGACATCCTTGGCAAGTGGAAGGAGCTCGGCGTGGACATCAGTGGCGGCAAGACATCCGCCGGCATCGTGCGCGAGACCCCCGTCGCTGCCGACACCCGCTCGCGCGACTCGGTTTGCTTCTTATGCGATGGCGACGTGAACGCGAAAACGAAAACGCTCGTCAAGGGCGAGACGGAACAACGCATCCTCTGCTCGCCGCATTGCTACTTCATTTATTTCTCCAGCATCGTCGGCGCGGACGCGAAGACCGAAGCGGCAAAGGTCAGTGTCACCGATTGGGCGGGCGGAAACCTGATCCCGGCGACGAGCGCATCCTATCTCTACGGCATGGACGCGAATAGCCGCCCTACGGTGAAAGCGTTCGCGGACAAAGAGACCGCCGCGAAGGAACAGCAAGCCAGTCCCGGCAATCTGCTGACCTGGGACGTGCTGCGCTCGAAAGAACTGGCCACGCGCTGTGCGTTCTGCGACCGCGCGGTGTATCCCGAGGATGCTTGCGCTGTGAAGTTCGGCGCGACGCAGGGTTACGGATGCTGCACGCATTGCTCGATGGGCGTGGCCGCGCGGCTGAAGCAGGACATCGAAGTCGAGGCGAAAGACGGCCTCACCGGCGAACTCATCCGGGTGAAGACGCTGGATGGGCAGATCGCCGCGCTCGAACCCAAGACCGCCATCGCGTGGTTTGGTCAGAAGAAAAGCCCCGATGGCAAGTGGGTTTCCGCCGGTTGCTTCAAGCAGGGGTTCTTCGTCAACGAAGACAACTTGAAGAAGTGGCTCGACGCGCGGCCCGCAATGACCGGCCGGCAAATCACCATCGCGCAGGCGCTGGCTGACAAGATGAAACTGACGCCCGACCAAATCGCCAAAGCCTGCAAGCTCGGCGAATGTAAGTGAGATGGAACAACTTTTTACCAACCTCAGCCACGCCGTTGAAGGTGCGCCACTCATCGCGCTGGCGGCTGCCATCGTTTGGGGAATCCTCAGCATCGTCCTAAGCCCGTGCCACCTTGCGAGCATCCCGCTCATCGTTGGATTCATCAGCGAGCAAGGCCAGCTGACGACAAAACGCGCGTTCTGGACCTCGACGCTTTTCGCCGTGGGCATTCTCATCACCATCGCCGCGATTGGCGTCATCACGGCGGCGGCGGGCCGGATGATGGGCGACGTCGGGCGCTACGGGAATTACTTCGTCGCGCTCATCTTCTTCGCCGTGGGTCTGCATCTCCTCGGCGTGATTCCCATGCCTTTCTCCGGGCCGGGCAAGGTCGGCATGAAGCGGAAAGGTTTTCTCGCCGCATTCATCCTCGGCTTGGTGTTCGGCATTGCGCTCGGTCCTTGCACCTTCGCTTACATGGCGCCGATGCTCGGTGTCACGTTCAAGCTGGCGGCGACCAACTTTCTTTACGGCGCGCTGCTGTTGCTGGCTTACGGTGTCGGGCATTGCTCGGTGATTGTCGCGGCGGGAACGTCCACGGAACTCGTGCAACGTTTTCTCAATTGGAACGAGCAATCCAAGGGTGTCACGATCGTAAAAAATATCTGCGGCGTGCTCGTCATCCTCGGCGGTATGTGGCTAATCTACACCGCGCCGTGAGCCAACCCACTATGAAACGCATCTCCCTCCGCAAACTTCTGCCGTGGCTGATTGTGGCCGCAGTCGTCGCCTTTGCCGTCCATCGCCTCAAATTCAGTCCGATGCCGGTGACGGCTCACACCATCGCGACGGGAGAAGTTCGCGGCGAAGTCATGGGCACAGGTACGTTGGAGGCGCGCGTCAAAACCACCATCAGCCCGCGCATTCAGGAGCGATTGGCTGAAGTGCTCGTGGACCAAGGCGACACCGTGAAGGACGGCCAATTGCTCGCCCGCCTCGATGACGCGGAAACCCGGCAGCAAGTGGCCATCGCGGAAGCCACGCTCGCGGCCGCCCGCGCCACGGTCGAGCGGGTGCGCGCCGACGAAGCCCGCGCGCAGGCAGTGCTCAAGCAGGCGCAGCAAGATCACCAGCGTTCCACCGAATTGCTCGCCGGAAAAATCGCCGCGCAAGCTGATTTCGACAAAACCGCCGAAGCCCTGCACATGGCCGAAGCGGACCTCAAGCGTTCGCAGGCCGCCATCGTGGAAGCGCAGAGCCAGGGGTTCACCGCCGAAAAGAATTTGCTCTACCAAAAAGAGCATCTGGCGTTCACCGAAATGCGCAGCCCCTACGACGGCCTCGTCACGCGCCGGGACCGCGACCCCGGCGGGATTGTCGTGCCGGGCGCGTCCATGCTGCAACTCGTCGCCACGAATGAAATCTGGGTGTCCGCCTGGGTGGATGAAACGGCGATGCCGGGCTTGCAAGCCGGCCAACCGGCGCGCGTCGTGTTTCGCTCGGCACCCGCGAAGAGTTATGCCGGTGAAGTCGCCCGGCTCGGTCGCGAAGCCGATCGCGAGACGCGCGAGTTCGTCGTGGATGTGCGCGTGAAAGTATTGCCGGAGAATTGGACCATCGGCCAGCGCGCCGAGGTGTTCATCGAGACGGGACGCAAACCGAACGTCGTGTTGCTGCCCGCGCCATTCGTTCGTTGGCACGGAGCCAAAGCCGGCGTCTTCGTCAACGAACATGGCCAGGCGCGTTGGCGCGAAGTATCGCTGGGCTTGCGCGGACTGGTGAACGTGGAAGTGACGCAGGGACTTTCCGTCGGCGAACAAATCGTCCGGTCCGTGGACGGCCAGAAACAACCGCTCACTGACGGCCAACGCATTGCCGCGAAATGAACCTCGCGACCAAGGACATCCGGCACAACCTGGGCCGCTTTGCGCTCACGGCGATCGGCATCGGGCTGCTCCTGATGATCGTCCTCGGCATGAGCGGCATCTATCGCGGGATGATTGATGATGCGCTGGTAGTGGTGGACCGGGTCGGCGCCGACCTGTGGGTGGTGCAGCGCGGCACGCGCGGTCCCTTTGCGGAGATTTCGCGCGTGCCCGCCAACCTGGAACATCGTCTCCTGGCGGTGCCGGGCGTGGTGAGCGCGCGGAGTTTTGTCTCCCACAACATCCAGCGCGAGCACAACGGCCGGCCCCTGCGGATCAATGTGCAAGGGCTGGCCTGGCCCGACGACCACGGCGGGTGGCTGCCCTTGGCGGCGGGCCGTCCGCTCGGACAAGCCCACTACGAAATGATCGCGGATGGATCGTTGGGTCTCGACGTGGGCGAACAACTCAAGCTGGGCAAGGATACTTAACCCGTCGTCGGGAG
>CAYHFK010000161.1:0-10885 GCA_964355895.1 uncultured Bifidobacterium sp.
GCCAGTTTAGCTCAGTGGTAGAGCAACGGTTTTGTAAACCGTCGGTCGTCGGTTCAAATCCGACAACTGGCTCCATTCTTAAAGCGCGCGGAAACACGTCGCCCCTAAAACCACGCGGAACGGGACGAACCCGAAGCCGCATCAGCAAACGGGCCGATCACTTTCCACGTGATCCATTATCTCCTGCTTTCGGGTTTTTGATTGGTCAATTTGATGATCACCTCCACCGAGTCGGTTGCCGAGGGCAAGCGGTTGGTATTGGGGGTCCAAAGGGTGTCATCGTCGTGCCCCGGAGCCGCATTGTTGATCAACGCTTCCGGATCGGTACGGGAGTATGAGTTACGCCGGCCTGCTTAGCTACATCTACGCCGACCTCAAGCACGATGACCCGCGGGTGATTGCGGTGATGGAATGGCTGCGCACCAATTTCACCCTCGACGAGAATCCAGCCATGGGACCGCAGGGGCTTTTTTACTATTACCACACGATGGCCAAGGCGCTGACGGTTTACGGCGCGGACATGCTGGAAACCAAGGATGGCCGCCACATTAACTGGCGGGAACAACTGGCGTTGAGGCTGATCAACCTGCAACACCCCGACGGCTCGTGGGCGAACGAAAACGGCCGGTGGTTCGAGAAGGACCCGGTCCTGGTTACTGCTTATTCAAGCATCGCGCTGGAAATAATTCACACCAAATTGTGATCAGAGCTTAATCCTCGTGTGGGCAAAATATCGATGCGGCCTCATGCCTGTACTCTCTGTCTGCCAAATCGGGGCAAGGCCACTCCGTCGTAATCGGTCACTTACACGCGCCAACTCATTCACTCCTCGCTTGCACGGCAAGCAGAATGGCGAAGTTCGCTCGAAACGTCGAGGCCGCAACCCTGTGTTTTGCCCTCATCCTGCGGGGGCCGCCAGTCGGTGCTGGCCATCGCCTCAATCCCCCCGCCAAAAAAATCCGCGCTCTTCTTTAGCAATCCTACCAAAAAACATTCGGTTTTGAAATTTGCGCAACAGCCGAAATAATATCGCTTGCATCGCCGCTTGTCTCGGGCAACATGCAAACCTAACGGATCGCGGGCTGAAGCAGTCCGGTAGCTCGTCAGGTTCATAACCTGAAGGTTCTTAGCCCCGCAACCAATTTACGGCCCTGAGACTCACGTTTCAGGGCCGTTTTTTTTGAGATAACCACGCAAAACACGAACCCCTGAAAACAGTGGCCAGATGCCTTGGCGAACGCCGTAGCAAACTGTACTTGCGGGGTGAGCAGTGATTCTTTGCAAAAACTTCCCTTTCGTGTCATTCCGTGTGTTTGGTGGTTCCAACTGGTTTTTCTGGCTCCTCCGCCATTTCAAGGTCGGCGCTGAAATTTAACCGCCGGTGAATACACTTGACCGGCTGCCCGGGCGTCTCTTTACTTGCGGGCGTTAGGTTCAATTCATGTGGACGCAAGTTAAAAGCCTGTTTTCCAACGACATTGGGATAGACCTTGGCACTGCCAACTCGCTCGTTTATGTACGAGACCGGGGCATTGTGCTGCGCGAACCCTCCGTCGTGGCCATTCAGGCCGGTACGACCAACGTGCTGGCGGTCGGTGAGGAAGCCAAACGGATGTTGGGCCGAACGCCCGGAAACATCGTGGCGATTCGACCCATGAAGGACGGCGTGATTGCCGACTTCGAAATCACCGAAGCCATGTTGCGCCACTTCATCCAGAAGGTGCATCACCGGAAATTGATTGCCCCACGCGTCGTGGTGGCGGTGCCCTCGGGAATTACGGAAGTGGAAAAGCGGGCGGTTAAAGACTCCGCCACACACGCCGGCGCGCGGGAAGTCTATTTGATCGAACAACCGATGGCCTCGGCCATCGGCGTCGGTCTGCCGGTGCATGAACCGGCGGGCAACATGATCGTGGATATTGGCGGCGGGACTTGCGAAATCGCAATCATCTCCCTGGCCGGCATCGTCTTCAGCCGCAGCCTGCGGGTGGGCGGGGACGAATTTGATGACACGGTCGTGGCGCACATGAAACGGGCCTACAACTTAATGATCGGTGAACGCACTGCGGAAGAAGTCAAGATACGCATCGGCTCGGCCTTTCCGCAGGAGCAGGAATTAACCATGGAAGTGAAGGGCCGCGATCTGAGCTCGGGTCTGCCGAAAACGCTGACCATCCGCTCGGAAGAAGTTCGCGAAGCCTTGCAGGAGCCGCTTTCAAGCATATTGGAATCCATCCGCCTGACCCTCGAACGTTGCCCTCCAGAACTCGCCGCCGATCTCGTTGATCGCGGCATTGTGATGGCCGGCGGCGGCGCGTTGTTGCGCGGCATTGACCGACTGGTGGCCGAAGAAACCGGCCTGCCCGTCCACATTGCCGACGATCCGCTCACCGCCGTGGCCTTGGGCACGGGCCGGGTCCTGGAGGAACTCCAATTTCTCAAGCGCGTTACCACCAACGCCAAGTAATTCCTCACGCGTTCGCCGTGCGACACTGCCGGAGATTTCCGGCGCATGACGCGGACAGATGTTTAAGCGGCCGTACTATATCGCTGTAGCCCTCGTGGCCCTGCTCACTTTGCTGGTTTTGAACCTGCCCGGTAGCACCGCCGCGCGCCTCAAACTCGCCATCGGCAGCATTTTCCTGCCGCTCTTCGGCGTGACCGGCGGCGCGCAGCAAGCCGCAGCCAGAGCGGGGGACACCTTGTTGCCGAAGAGCGAATTGATTCGCGCCAACCAGGCCTTGCGCCGCCAGAACCAAGAGTTGCGGGTCCAAGCGATGCAAGCCGGTGAGACCACCCGCGAGAACACCCGTCTGCGTCAACTCGTCGGCTGGCAGGAAAAATCCCCTTGGAAACTCAAACTTGTCCGCGTCACCGCGCGCGACCCGGCGAACTGGTGGCGCACCGTGCAGATTGACCGCGGCAGCCTCGACGGCCTGCGCGAGAACCTGCCCGTCCTTACTACGGATGGCCTCATCGGTCGGGTGGCGGCGGTGAGTTTGACGAGTGCGCGCGTCGTCCTGATCGGCGACGCAAACTGCAAAGTTCCCGCCGCCATCCTGGGCGACACGGTGGAGTCTGGCATCATCACCAGCGCTGGTCCGTTCGACGGTTCGTTCGTCAATCTCACCTATCTCGCTAATCGCGCGAATCTCAAGCCCGGCCAAAACGTCGTCACCAGCGGACTCAGCGCCATTTATCCCAAGGGCATTCCCATCGGCACCGTCGCCGACGCGCGCCCGGTCGAGTCCGGACTCTACACCGAAGCGCAGGTGAAGCTGGCGGCCAACCTCAACGCGCTCGAAGAAGTGTGGGTGGTGTTGCCATGACCGCGCTGTCCAACAGCTTAATTCTGCTGACCGCGCTGCTCGCGGTGTTCGGCCAGAGCGCGGTCACGGGCGTCCACCAATTGCTCGGCGCGCAGGTGGATTTGCTGCCGGCGCTGATGGTCTATACCGCGTTGAGTTCCGGCCCCGCCATGATGCTCACGCTCGCGGTCGTGGGAGGATTATTCTTCGACACCCTCTCCGCCAATCCGCTCGGCACGAGTGTGCTGCCGTTGTTATGCGTCGGCTTCTTGATTCAATTTCGCCGCGACCTGATCCTGCGCGAACAGGTCTATGCCCAGTTCATCCTCGGCCTGATCGCCAGCGCCAGTGCCCCGGCCATCGCAATATTGATTTTGCTGACCGCCGGCCAGTCGCCATTACTCGGTTGGGGTTCGCTCTGGCAATGGACGGTGATGAGCGTCGGCGGGGCCGTGGCCACCCCGATCTTTTTCGTCACGTTTGGCTGGTTGAACCACGCCCTCGCCTACCAACGCATCATCGAAACCAGTTTCCGTCCCGACCGCGAAATCCGCCGGCGAAGAAATTAACCATGAGTCCAAAGTCCAAAGCCCAAAGGTCAAAGTTGCCGACAATGCCCGGCATCCCGATGACTTTAGACTTCAGAGTTTGGACTTGGGACGGAACGCGATGTTAGTTTTCGACCAACTCAAAAAGAACGACCCGCAACTTCAGTTGCTGACGCTCCTGCTTTGCGGCGGGCTGGCGGTGTTGTTTGCCGGTCTTTGGTGGGTGCAGATTGTCAACGCCGGACGCTACCGGGAAAGTCTCGAAATCCAGTCCTTCCGTTCGGTCCGCCTGCCCGCCGTGCGCGGAAAAATTCTCGATCGCAACGGAGCGGTTCTCGCCGACAATCGCCCCAGCTACAACATCAACCTTTACCTCGAAGAACTCAGCGGCGCCTTCAAGAAGGAATACACCCGCTCCCGCCCGCGCCGCGTCGTGACCAACGATCTGCCGTTCTGGAAGGACTGGCTCGGTTTCACCACCGTCACCACCCAATACCTCCGGCTCAAGGACGACCAGACCCAGACGGTCACGCGCGCCGCGCGTTACCGCGTCGCCGGCGCCGTCGTGAGCCAGGTCGCCGACGTGCTGAAAACGCCGCTCCCGTTGGACTACACAAACTTCTACCGGCACTACGAAACGCGCCTTTCCCTGCCTTATCCCGTCGTCAGCAATATCTCCAGCCTGCATCTCGCCCGGTTCGAGGAGCAGCCGTTCAACTCGCGCGGGCTGGATCTGGAGGTGCAACCCACGCGGGTGTATCCCTTCGGCACGACGGCCGCGCACGTCCTTGGTTACTTGCGTAAAGACGACAGCTCGGCCGAGGGCGAGGAGGCTTTTTTCTGGTACCGCCTGCCGGACTACCGCGGATTGGTGGGCATTGAAGGCGGCTTCGACCAACAACTGCGCGGACGCGCGGGCGCGAAATCGGTTCAAGTGAACAACCTGGGTTATCGCCAGACCGAGAACATTTGGAGCGCGGTCGAACCCGGTCAAAACGTCGTGCTCACGCTCGACCTGAAAATCCAGCAGGCCGCCGAGGCGTCCGTCCGCAAATCCCTCGGCGCGGATGCCCATGCCGCCGTCGTCGTCATGGACGTTGAGTCCGGCGACCTGTTGGCGCTCGCTTCGTCGCCCAGCGCGGATCCAAACAATTTTATCCGGGGCTTCTCCAAGCCGGAGCTTGAACGCTGGCACGACGAGGAACTCGGGGTGCAAAAAAACCGCGCCACCGGTGAGCAATATCAGGCCGGCTCGATTTTCAAAACCATCGTTGCGCTTGCCGCGCTCGAAAATGGTTTGAACCCGCAGGAGATTTACCGGGTCGAGGCAAATCCGTTGAATCCAAACCGGGGCGCCATCCACGTCGGCAGACAAAAATTCAACGACACCGCGCCGCCCGGAGATTATGATCTTCGCCGCGCCCTGCTCCGTTCGAGCAACGCCTATTTCATCGCCCACGGACTGCGGCCCGGCGTCTTCGAAAGAGTCGTGGAACTCGGCAAACGCCTGCACCTCGGCGAGCGCATCGGCCTGCCGCTCATGCAGGAAGCCCCCGGACATTTTCCCAGCGCCAAACGGATTCACGCCAACTGGCCCGCCGGCTACACCGCGAACATCTGCATCGGCCAGGGCGAAATGGACGTAACTCCGCTGCAAATGGCCGTTATGACCAGCGCGCTGGCGAACGGCGGAAAAGTTTTGTGGCCGCGACTGGTTGACCGGCGCGAGTCATCCGACCCGGCAGGCATCGAACCGCCAACGGTATATGAGAAGGGCCGCATACGCGACAATCTCGGCGTGAGCCAGCGGAGTCTCAAGATTCTCCGGGACGCGATGCTGGCCGAAACCGAGGACCCCGAAGGCACGGGCAAACACGTTCTGGGAACCGGATTTCGCGTTTGCGGCAAGACCGGCACCGCGGAACGAACGGACCAAGGGGCGAAAAGGAATACCACCTGGTTCATTTCCTTCGCCCCGTACGAGCAACCGTGTTTCGCCGTCGTCGTCATGGTGGAGAACGGCGCTTCCGGCGGTTCGACCTGCGCGCCCATCGCCCGCGATGTTTATCTCGCGCTGCAAAACCGCGAAAAGTCTGACGTCCGAAACACTTTGACCGCCGCTACTCGATGAACCCCATCGCCCTCAACGAAAGCGCGCCTCGCCTCGACCGGTTGCAAATTGCCGCCATCGTCGGGCTGATGCTCGTGGGCGTGGCGTTCGTTTTCAGCGCCACGATGGTCAACGAGAGCGCCGTCAGTTTGCCGTTCATCAAGCAACTCTGGTTTCGCCAGATGGTTTGGTACGGCGTTGGCGTCGGGGCCGCGGTGGCGTTGTGCCTTGTAGATTATCATACGCTGGCCCGCTGGTCCTTCATCGGCTACTGGGGCACGATTTTGCTGCTGGCCGCCGTTCCCATTTTCGGAACGATGCGCGGCGGCGCCCGGCGGTGGTTCGACCTTGGCTTCTTCAGCCTGCAACCCTCCGAGTTCGCCAAGCTCGCCTTCATCCTGGCGATGGCCCATTTTCTGAGCCGGCCCGTGGACGAATTGCGCGCCCCGATGAATTTCTGGAAGGCGCTGGGGCTGCTGGTGCTTCCGTTTGTCCTGGTCATGAAGGAGCCGGACCTCGGTTCAGCCCTCGTCTTCATTCCGTCCGGCTTTGCGATGATGCTCGTGGCCGGGGTGCCGCGACGTTATCTGCTGCGGTTAATTGGAATCGTGGGCGTGCTGGCGTCGCTGATTTTGGTGGACGTGCTGTTCGCCCCGCCCAGTTGGCAGATCAAACTGGAGGAATATCAACGGCAGCGCCTGCTCGTTTACTTCGGCCAGGATTTTGCGCCGCCGAACGCCACGCCCAAACAAAAGGCGGAAGCCCGCCGCTTGCAGCAGGAGAAATCCTACCAAGCCAAGCAGGCATTGATTTCCGTCGGCTCCGGCGGTTTCACCGGCAAAGGCTGGCGTCAAGGCGATCAGACCGCCGGAGGCTTTCTGCCGCCGGGCGCGGCGCACACGGATTTTATTTTCTCCGTCATTGCCGAGGAGAAAGGTTTTGTCGGAAGCGTGACCGTACTCACGCTGTACGCGGTGCTCCTCTTCACGGGATTGAGGATCGCCGGCCAGGCACGCGATCGCCTGGGCAAAGTGTTGGCGGCGGGAGTGGTAACGCTCCTGTTCAGCCACGTATTCATCAACATCGGAATGAACATCCGATTGATGCCTGTGACGGGTATTCCACTGCCGCTGTTGTCGTACGGCGGGTCTTCAGTGATCGGCTCGTTGATCGCGATGGGCTTGCTCCAAAACGTTCACATCTATCGAAGAGGATATTAACTATGAGTGACAGAAATTCCGGCCGCCGTCGGCGCGGCATGAGATTCCGCCCCAGTGGCGGCATGGGCCAGGGCCCGCAAAAAAATGACCGCGAAGCCACCCAGGCCCGCGCGGAAGTGGTGGCGGAAACCGCGGGCGGCCAGGACCGGCTGTTTGAGAAACGGCATCAAGGCGAGATCGAACGCGCGGAAAACGTCGCGGCGGGGTTGCCGCCCGAGGGCGCGCCCGCAGCGGCGCCAAAGCCTGAACACGACAAAGGCGAATACCGCGAGCCGCATCTGGGAACGCCCGCAATCGTCGAGGAGGAAAAACCCTTTGAGCCGGTCAAGATCAAGGAACAGCCCAAGGGCCTCGTCGAAACCATCAAGGTCGCGGCTTCAAATCTCGTCAAGAAGGTTCAACGGCTGATCCGGCCGCAGAAGAAAATCCACAAGGAAGTCATCATCAATGCCGAGACGCTCGAAACGCGCGTCGCGGTGTCGGAAGACGGCAAGCTTGAAGAGTTCAACATCGAGCGCACCACGGAAGAACGGCTGGTCGGCAGCATCTTCAAGGGCAAAGTGCGCAACCTCGAAGACGGATTGAAAGCCGCCTTCGTGGACATTGGTTTCGAGAAGAACGCCTTCCTCCACTACTGGGACATCGTGCCGAATCAATTCGACAGCGGCGTGGAGATCGTCGAGCGCCCGACCAAGAAGCGCGACCGGCCGCGCATCACGCAACGGGACATCCCGCGCCTTTATTCCCCCGGCTCGGAAATCATCGTGCAGGTCACGAAAGGCCCCATCGGCACCAAAGGCCCGCGCATCACCACCAACCTCGTGTTGCCCGGCCGCTATCTGGTGTTGCTCCCCAACTCCGATCAAAGCGGCATCTCGCGCAAGATCGAGAACCAGCCGGAACGCCAGCGCTTGAAAAAAATCCTGCGGGAACTGGCCATCCCGGACGGCATGGGCGTCATCATGCGCACGGCCGGCGAAGACCAGCAGAAGCGTTACTTCGTGCGCGACCTGGCATTGCTGCTGGAGGAATGGCAAACCATTCAAGCCAACATCAAGAGCCGCCCACCCGCCACCTGCGTGTTTCAGGAGCCCGACTTGATCGAGCGCACCGTGCGCGACTTCCTGACCGAAGACGTCGAACGCATCATCATTGACAACGCCAAGGCGTGCGACCGCATGAAGGAGATGATTTCAAAAATCTCCCGCCGCTCCGCCAGCAAGGTGATTTTGTACGCCGACGCGCAGCCGGTGTTTGACCGGTTCAACATCAGCAAGCAACTGGAGAATGCCTTCTCCCGCCAGGTGCATCTCAAGGGCGGCGGCTACATCGTCATTGATGAAACCGAGGCGCTCGTGGCGATTGACGTGAACACTGGCCGCCACAAGGGCGGCAAGGATCAGGAAACCACCATCCTCAAGGTCAACATCGAGTCGGCGGACGAAATCTGCCGGCAACTGCGGCTGCGCAACATGGGCGGCCTGATCGTGCTCGACTTTATTGACATGAAATCCCGCCGGGATCAGCAGGCGGTTTATCAACGTGTCAAAGACGGTCTGCGCCGGGACAAGGCTAAAACCCACATCCTGCCGATCTCCCAGCTCGGCCTGATGGAAATGACCCGCCAGCGCCACAGCGAAAGCGTGCGCTCGGCGGTCTATGACGATTGCCCGTATTGCAAAGGCAAGGGCAAGGTCAAGAGCACTGAAACGATGAGCGTGGAAATCCAGCGCAAGCTCCAGGAAATCCTGAAGAAACGCACGCGCGACGAATCCGACTTCCAACTGCGGATTGTCGTGAACCCGACCGTGCTGGAACGTCTGCGCAGCGAAGACGAGAAACACCTCATCGAGATGGAAAAACGTTACTTCGGCAAGCTCTCGTTCCGCGCCGACCCCGGCATGCACGCCGAACAGTTCAAGATCCAGAACGTGATCACCAACGAAGAACTCGCCAGCGTCGGCTCGTGAGTCGGGATTGAATCAAAAACGCCCCGGCAGCAATGCCGGGGCGCTTTTCGTTACGCGACTCAAACCGGGATCGCCCCGGCAAGCCGCAGGACGCGCTCACGCCCGCAAGGAGGCGGAAAGAAAGAGTATGCCAGCCGGCTCCCCGAAAGCCGCCTTTGCGGTGGAGAAATGGTTTTGGAAGGGCTGTAAGCCGATTTCTGTCTGCCCGGATTGCTCCGGGGAGAGAATCATTTGTCTTAGCAGCCAGTACCCGGAACCCGTTCCGCTTGCGCAGAAACTGGAGCGGGCCGCTCCGAGGTTCCCTATTTGGCCTTGCACCCGATGGGGTTTTCCGTGCCGCGTCGCTTGCGCTTCGCGCGGTGCGCTCTTACCGCACCGTTTCACCCTTACCCCGACCGCGTTGCCGCGACCGGGGCGGTTTGTTTTCTGTGGCACTGTCCGTCGGGATGCCTCGCGGCATCCGCGCCCGTGTGTATCTCCGACCGAATCGGAGTTACACGGCATCGCGCCCTATGGAGTTCGGACTTTCCTCCCCCGACTCGCGCCGGGAGCGATTCTCCGCCCTTCCAAAACCAGTAAGACCGTATGCGATAACATTTTTTCGCTCAAGCTGCGAATTCCCCGCAGTTGAAACCGCCGTTGGCCCGGCGAAAAACACGCCCGCACGTTAAGCTCTGGTAGGGTCGTCGCGCTGCGACGACCAGCGCCGCGTGCAGCGGCGCAACGCCTTCACCGATGACGCGCGCCGCCGCGAAAGGGTTCCGGCCCTGCACGGGCGTAAAGCCCCGTGGGGGCCACGCCCCTTTACGGGGCCGGGGTCGTCGCAGCGCGACAACCCTACCTGCGCCCACAAATCACGCGCCGCTTGACGGCGGCTTCCTTACGCCCGGTCGCCGCCGCCTTTGCTCGGATAAGTCCAGGAGCCATAATCGCCGACAAACCATGCTCGACAGCCGGTTACGTCCGGAATAGGTTCGCCGCATGAAAAAGGATAGGCGGAACTACTCGCCGGCCATGTACTGTTGGCTATGAAGATGAAGAACAAACTCGCAATCGCTGGCGGAGCCACGCTTCTGTGTGTTGTAGCCGTGGGCTTGGTTGGTTTCGCAGGCGGGCAGCAACTCAACTCGAAGGCGCGGAAGGAATGGAAGGGGAAGGCCATCTCGGAGATCACACAGCGAGCCAGCAACGCCGCATCGTTCGCAAAGGAGATTGACCTCCTGAAGACCAAGCCCTCCGTGGAATCCGAGTGGGATAGATGGATTTCCGAGGATCTCATTTTGATGACCAATGGCGAATGGATGGTGTATCGCAACATCTGCGCAAAGGAAAAGGGCCGAATTCCCGACCTATTCATAGGGCGCGCCTCTGACGGCAAGTGGTATTACTCGACCTACCACTTCTGCATTGGGATGATAGTCTTGAAAACCATGATGGAGCAGCCGGAGAGTCTGGCGAAGTTCCGCGATGATTGCTATCTGCGCGAGTTTGATGGCCATTCGGATGAGTGTCTGAAGAAGACCTGGCCCCCGAAGCATTGATGCGCACCAAAATGGCTAACATGAGAATAGGCGGAAGCTGCTCAACTCAATTTTTCCCGACTTGCCAGGCCGATTTCAATTCGCCCCGTTGAATAGCGTTGCCCCGTTGGCGAACGCTCATTAACGTCCCGGCGTGGCAGTCAAACTCACGATCCTCGGCAGCGGCTCCGCCGGCAACGCTTCCTACG
>CAYHFK010000162.1:0-9167 GCA_964355895.1 uncultured Bifidobacterium sp.
CGACAAATACAAGAACGAACACATCGCCGTGTATGGCCCGGACAATCACCTGCGCCTGACCGGCCTGCACGAGACGCAGTCCATTGACAAATTCAACTACGGCCTGGCCAACCGTGGCGCCTCCATTCGCATGCCGCACAGCTTTGTCAACAACGGCTACAAAGGTTACCTGGAAGACCGGCGACCGAATTCGCAAGGGGATCCATATAAGATCGCCGGCCGGATCCTGCAAACAATCGCAACCGTGCCGACCAAGAAGGCCGGCAAGAAATAGGCGTCGGCCATTCGGCTGAAACCTCTTCAACCAAGGCGCGGCCTGCAAAGGTCGCGCCTTTTTTCCGTCTTCAACACCCTCTCCTCTCCAGCCGAAATTCAAAAACCTTGCCGCCGGAGCGTCACCGTTTAGGCTTCCACTGCATGCGCCACGTCAATCAAGTCGCCGCCGTTTGTCTGACATTCCTTGGCCTCGCCGCCGCGCGCACTGGCCTCGCGGAACTGCCGTCCGTTCCCGCCGCCCGCGAGCCGGTCACCAATACCTACCACGGCGTTCAGGTTATTGAGGACTACCAGTGGCTCGAACAATCCACCAACGCTGCCGTGCGCGACTGGACGCGCCAGCAGAATGAACGCACCCGCGCTTATTTCGACAAACTCCCGTTTTACGATGGCCTGTCCCAGGCGCTCGAAGAATTGATCTCGGAGGAATCAGCCAGCTACGCGCTCGCTTTCAAGCGCGGCGAAAACATCTTCGCCCTGCGCAACAAACCACCGGCGCAGCAGCCCGTGCTCGTCCGGCTCAAATCCGTTTACCCGCCCGCACTACGAAAGGTCGTCTTCGATCCCAACGCCTGGAATACGAACGGCACCACCGCCATGGATTGGTTTGTACCGTCGCGGGACGGCCGGCTGGTGGCCATCTGCCTTTCTGAGAAGGGCAGCGAAGACGGCACGCTACATTTCTTCGAGACCGACACAGGCCGCCATCTCACCGACACCATTCCCGGCGTGCAATATCCGACTGGCGGCGGCAGCGCCGCCTGGAACGCCGACGGCTCCGGCATCTTCTACACGCGCTATCCCCGGCCCGGCGAACGCCCGGAAGCCGACCTGCACTTTTTCCAGCAGGTCTGGTTTCACCCGCTTGGTGAACCGGAAAGCGCCGACAATTACGCGATTGGCCGCGAGTTTCCGCGCATCGCGGAGATTGACCTCGATGCCAGCGAGGACGGCCAATGGCTGCTGGCCTCGGTCGCCAACGGCGACGGCGGCGACTTCGCGCATTACCTCCGCAACGCTTCCGGCCAATGGCGTTCACTCACGCGCTTCGAGGATGGCGTGAAGCAAATCAAGTTCGGCCACGACGATGCGCTCTACCTTCGTTCGCTGAAAAATGCGCCGCACGGAAAAATCCTCCGCCTTCCGCTCACCAACCTAGACCTGAGCCAGGCCACCGTCGTCGTGCCCGAAGGTCGCGGGGTCATTCAAAACTTCGAGCCGTCCACGCATGGACTTTACGTGGACGAACTGGGCGGCGGTCCCTCGCGCCTGCGATTCTACCGCCAGGATCATCGCAAACCGATTGACGTTCCCATCCTGCCCGTCTCGTCCGTGGGCGGCCTGCACTGCTGGCATGAAGACGACGTGCTGTTCGTGAACACCGGCTTCCTCACGCCGTCTGCCTGGTATGAATGGCGACCCGGCCTGAAATCGCCGCGCCCGACTGCGTTGCGCACCAGTTCTCCCGCCAGCTTCGACGACATCGAAGTTGTTCGCGAATTCGCCACCGCCAAAGACGGGACCAAAGTTCCCCTCAACATCATGCGGAAGAAAGGCCTCAAGCTCGACGGCAACCACCCGACGATTCTTTATGGCTACGGCGGCTACGGCATCAACCTCACGCCCAGCTTCAACGCCATGCGCCGGGTCTGGTTCGATGCCGGCGGTGTCTATGCCATTGCCAATCTGCGCGGTGGCGGCGAGTTCGGCGAGGAATGGCACAAGGCCGGCAATCTCACGAAGAAGCAAAACGTCTTCAACGACTTCATCGCCGGCGCCGAACACCTCATCAAACGCAAATACACCCGCCCGGCCAGATTGGCCGTTTCCGGCAGCAGCAACGGCGGCCTCCTGATGGGCGCGTTCCTGACCCAACGACCCGATCTCGCCCGCGCCGTCGTTGCCCGCGTGGGCATCTACGACATGCTGCGTGTGGAACTCGACCCCAACGGCGCGTTCAACATCACCGAATTCGGCACCGTCACCGACCCGGCCCAGTTCAAAGCGCTCCACGCCTACTCGCCCTATCATCACGTCCAGGACGGCACCGCCTATCCCGCCGTGCTCTTCCCGTGCGGCGAGAATGATGGCCGCGTGAACCCGGCCCACTCGCGCAAAATGACCGCCCGCCTCCAGGCCGCCAACCGTTCCAACCATCCAATCTTGTTGCGCACCACCGCCAGCGCCGGCCACGGCATGGGCTCGTCATTGAAAGACCGCGTGGCCGAGCAAGCCGACATCTATGCCTTTTTGTTTGAAGAACTCGGCGTGGAAACCTCGCCCTGGACCTTCAAATAATTTCCCTCGCGCGCGGGGGCGGGAGCGGGTGGCCGACTAGCCGCGCCGTAGCTGGGCGAAGGCGGGAGGCCGGGTGAGGGTTGTAGGACTCAAAACACTCTTCTGCCGAGAGGGACTGGTTGAGAGATGGCAGACAGCGGACCGCCCGATCGTCCAACACGTTGAACGGCGACCGGGAATTTTATTGCCCGGCAGTCTGGTCTTGCACCAACGAGTCCAGATAGCTCAACCACCGCAGGGCGACGAGCGCCCGGGCGCGGAGTTGGATGGGATTGAAGGGCTTGAGCAGGTAATCATCCACGCCCGCCTCCAGCCCCTGTTCAATCTCCTCCATCCGGTTCATGGAACTCATCACCACCACATAGACGTACGGCCACGGCTGCTGTTGGCGGATGCGCCCGACCATATCCAACCCGGACAGCCCGAAATCAAAACGGCGTTCGGTCACCACGATCCGGGCCGGGCGCAGTTGAAAGCACTGCCACAAATCGTCCGCGCTCGCAAAGGCGGTCGCGTTGAACCCGTCCACGATCATCAAGTCCACCAGATGACTGCGGTCGTCCTGCCGCTTGGCCGCAATGTAGATCTGAATTTCTTTTTGGAGCGCCCACATAATTGTGCCCGGATGCGAATCCAACCCGATCCTATGTAGCTGACCCAATCTTAAGCCTGGTTCCCGTTTCTGTCACGCACGATTGCAGCCACGGGACAAGCCGCGTGGCCGAACAAGGCGCCCGCTACGCCTTTCAGTTCGAGAAACTCGGCGTGGACACTGCGCCTTGGACATTCAAATAATTTTCCCTTGCATCAATGCGGAGAGGAAGGAGCGTGCCGCTTATTTACTTTCAACGACCGATTCACCATCCGGGACCGACAACTGGATTGAATTGCCGGGTTGGAACAGGCCGTTGGTTGAGGCTGGTTTTAAGGCTGATCTCTCCGACTCGACATCATTTTGAGTCTTAACCTCCACCAGGTTCGCAAACCGCTGGGAACGTTCCCGCACGGCGGGGCTCAATCGCCGCCAGTCATAGCCGCGCGATGCAAATTGCCCGGGCGCCGTCCACAAGGCGTAAAGCTCGCGGGGCGTCGGTGGCCGGTGGACCGCGCGCACAAAAGCTGCACTGCGGTCCCGAATCACGAGGCAAGCCACGCCCCACGCATTCCTCGGATTTGTTGGGTCCCCGCCGCCGTAAGCGCGCCACACGGAGGGCAGAAGCTGGTAGCGGCTGATTTCGCCCGCGCACCCGCGCGCAAAATCCGCCGCGCATTGCTCCGGCTGGTTCGCGCCCGTCTCAATTTGACCCAGGGCCTCTTTCACCGGCATGGCCAAGGCCGAAGCCGCCAGCGGGAGCATGGCGAACGCAATGACTTTTTGCATGGTTTTCATAGCGCGATTTCCGGCAAAACAATCAATTCCTCACGCGTAACAATAACGAAGCCCATTTATCTTTTCAAGCACCTCAATGGCACCTCAATGGGTTGAAAATTCCGCACGTCACCTGTTGCGCATGGGTTGGCGAAATGATCAATTCCGCTTCCGTAAGTTCGCACCAACGGCTATGCCCATGGAATCTCCCAAGATTCAACCCCTTGATTTGCAGAGTTTCCCCTTCGCCCCGCGTTCACTATGTTGGGCGGCTCTGACATGACTGACGCCCGGATTGAAGAAATCAGAAAGCTGCTCCCGCAAGCCCTGCTCCCCGATTGGGTGCGGCTCGGCGCGCGGCTGGTCCGGCTGTTGCGCGATCAACGCCACCCGGCGACGCACGATGCCCTCTTGGATCGCCTGCTTGCGCAAGCCCGCACTTCCGTCGCGCTGCGTGAAGAACGACGGCTGCATCTGCCGCGCATCAGCTACCCGCCGGAGTTGCCCATCACCAGCCGCAAGGACGACATCGTCGCAGCGATTCGCGCAAATCAAGTTATCGTGATCGCAGGCGAGACCGGCTCGGGCAAAACCACGCAGATTCCCAAGATGTGTCTCGAAGCCGGATTGGGCATCGAGGCGAAAATTGGCTGCACCCAACCGCGCCGTGTCGCCGCGCTTTCCATCTCCCGGCGCATTGCCGAAGAACTCGCGGTGAACTGGGGGCGCGAAGTCGGCTGCAAAATCCGCTTCGACGACCGTTCCAGCGAGCACACCTACGTCAAGCTGATGACCGACGGCATCCTGCTTGCGGAAACACAGGGCGACCCCCTGCTCTCCGAATACAACGCGCTCATCATTGACGAAGCCCACGAACGGAGCCTGAACATTGATTTCCTGCTCGGCTACCTCAAGGGACTGCTCATCAAGCGACCCGACCTCAAGCTCATCATCACTTCGGCCACGATTGATACGGAGTCGTTCTCACGGGCGTTCAACAACGCGCCGATCATTGAAGTCTCCGGGCGGTTGTATCCGGTGGAAGTGGTCTATGCGCCGTTTGACGCGGAATCCGAAGAGCGCGGCGATCTGACCTACATTGACGCCGCCGTGCGCGCGGCGGAACAGGTCTTGTGCGAACCGGGCAACGGCGACGTGTTGATTTTCATGCCGGGCGAACGGGATATTCGCGAGACGAGTGATTTGCTCGACGGACGGTTCGGGCGCGAGGCGGAAATCATCCCGCTGTTCGGCCGGCTCAGCGCGGGCGATCAACAACGCGTCTTTGCCCCCGCCGCGCGCCGTAAAATCATCATCGCCACGAACATTGCCGAAACCTCGCTGACGATTCCCGGCATTCGTTACGTGATTGATTCCGGCCTGGCGCGCATCAGTCGTTACAACCCGCGCACCCGCACCAAGCGTCTGCCCGTCGAGGAAATCTCGCAGAGCAGCGCCAACCAGCGCAAAGGCCGCAGTGGCCGCGTGCAGGACGGCGTGTGCATCCGGCTTTATTCTGAGGAAGATTTCGAGGCGCGCCCACCGTATCAGCAGCCGGAAATTCAACGCGCCAATCTCGCTGAAGTCATCCTGCGCATGAAGGCGTTCCGGCTCGGCGAGATTGAAACCTTCCCGTTCGTCAATCCACCGCCGCCCGCCGCGATTCAAGGCGGCTACGCGCTGCTCCAGGAACTTGGCGCGCTTGACGAGGCGCGGGAGCTGACGGCGCTGGGCAACGATCTCGCGCATCTGCCGATTGATCCCACGCTCGGCCGGATGCTGCTGCAATCGCAGCGCGAACACGCTACGCGCGAACTGCTCATCATCGCCGCCGGCTTGAGCATTCAAGACCCACGCGAACGTCCGCTGGATGCAAAGGACGCCGCCGCCGCCGCGCACAAGCGTTTTGTTGATCCGCAGTCCGATTTCCTCACGCTGCTCAACATCTGGAACGCCGTTCACGACCAGTGGGAAAAACTCCGCACCCAGAACGCGCGCCGAAAATTCTGTCGGGCAAACTTTCTCTCCTACCTCCGCATGCGCGAGTGGCAGGACTTGCATGCACAGTTGCACGGCGCGCTGGAAGACGTGACCAAATTCAAGTGGAACGAGAGCAACGCGGACTACGCCGCCATTCATCGCGCGATTCTCACCGGCTTGCTCGGCCACGTCGCCACCCGAAAGGAACGGAATCTTTACCAGGCCACGGGCAATCGGCAGGTGAACATTTTCCCCGGATCGGCATTGCATGACCGCGCGGAGCGCCGCGTCGTCGCCCCAAACCACAAAGGCAAAACGCCGCCCAAGCCCGCTTCCACGCAGCAACCGCCGTGGATCATGGCCGGCGAAATGGTGGAAACCTCGCAACTCTTTGCGCGCACCGTCGCGGGCATTGATCCGTTGTGGATCGTTCAACTCGCGCCGCATCTTTGCAAAGTGACGCATCACAACCCGCGCTGGATCGTCGCTGCGGGCAACGTCCTCGCCGACGAAAAGATCACGCTCTACGGTCTGGAAGTGAGCAATAAGAAAGTCGCCTACGGAAACATCAACCCGAAGGAGGCCACGGAAATCTTCATCCGCGCCGCGCTCGTCGAGGAGGATTTGCTTCCCACCAGCCGCCCGCGCGATGAGACGGAAGACGACTACGATGAGGATGTCCGCGTTCTCCGCAGCGCCACGCCCAAAACGCCACCGTTGCCGCCGCAATACGCCTTCCTCGAACACAACCGCAAAGTCCGCCAGAAGATTGAAACCTGGCAGACCCGCGTGCGCCGCCCCGACTTCATGGACCTGGATCAGGCGCTGTACAATTTTTACATCCAGGGCATCGCGAATGTTTCTTCCGTCCACGAACTGAATCGTTTTCTGCGCGAGCAATCCAATCCCGCGTTGCTCTGCGTCACCGTGGCCGACCTGACGGGCGGTGCGGCGGAGTTGAGTTACGACGCGGAAGCGTTTCCCGATGCCGTGCCGCTGGGCGGCCAACCCGTCGCGTTGTCGTACGCCTACACGCCCGGCGAGGAACAGGACGGCGTAACCGTGAAGCTCGGTTTCTCACTGGCGCAAACCATTTCGCAGGCGAGCGTCGAGTGGGCCGTGCCCGGTTTGCGCGAAGGCCAGATTGGCGAATTGCTCCGCGCCTTGCCCAAAGCCCTGCGCCGCGAGTTGATGCCGTTCCCACCCAAGATTGCCGAGATCGCCCGCGACCTCCGGCCCACCGGCGATTCGTTGCAACAAGACCTCGCCCGCTTCATCAAGCAGCGTTACGGCGTGGAAATTCCGGCGAACGCCTGGCCCGCCGACGCCATCCCCACCCACCTGCGACCGCGCGTGGAAGTCATCAGCCACGATCAGAAATCACTCGGCACGAGTCGCGACCTGAACCAACTCCGCCAGCGGCTCGAAAAGGAAGTCGTGAAGGTTCAACCTGTCGGCGATGATCCGGCGTGGACGCGAACCGCGCAACAGTGGGAGCGATTCGATCTGACCGGTTGGACGTTCGGTGATTTGCCGGAACGCATCACCGTCAAGGAATCCCCGGACCTGCCGACGTACGCCTGGCCCGGCCTTGCGGTGGAGGCGGGCAGCGTGAGTCTGAAACTTTTCCGCAGTCAGGAAGCCGCGCGCCGCGCCAGCCTCGGCGGCATCCAGCGCCTCGTTGCGCTCGCGCTGCAAAAAGACCTCGCCTGGCTGCACAAAGATTTGCGCGCGATGGCGCAGTTCGGGCCGCTGATTGCAAATTTCTGCACCGTGGAAGAATTGTGCGACACCGCGTTTGAAAACCTTCAGCGGCACCTGCTCCCCGGCGAAGTGTTTCCGGGTCTGACCGAGGCGCACTTCCGCGCCGCCGTTGAAGATTCCCGAAGTCGCCTGCCGGGTTTGGCCACGAAGTTGATGGATCACGTCGGCAACATTCTCAAAGTGCGCCAGGAGATTGTGCGCCGTTGCGGACCAGCCGCGGCAACAAAAACGGCCCGCCCGCAGACCTTGGCCGACTTGAAACAACTCGGCGTCGCTCCCGGAGCCAACCGTCCCCGCAATCCGTGGGCAGACAAACTCGCCGCCCTGTTGCCGCCAAACTTTTTGGAAACCATCCCGTTCGCGCAACTCCCGCACCTGCCGCGTTATCTCAAGGCGTTGTTCACCCGCATCGAACGCGCCGCATTGAATCCGATCAAAGATCAGGAACGGGCGCGACAATTGGAACCCTACTTGGAAACGCTGCGGAAGTTCGCCGCCCAACCCTCAGCCTCGGCGGAAACGCGCCAGCAACGCGAATTGTTCCGCTGGATGGTGGAGGAATATAAAGTCTCCCTCTTCGCCCAGGAACTCGGCACGGCGTTTCCGATTTCCCCCAAACGCCTCGACGAACAACGGCAACGGCTCTGAGCCCGCGACCGAATAAACGCAGAGACGCTGAGAACGCCGAGGAACGCAGGGTTTGCCGATGAATTCCTAAGCCGCTTTCGCTCCGTGCCTCTCTGCGCGCTTTGCGCCTCTGCGTTTATCGGGAATGCCAATTTGAACTGCACGGTTCCGATCTCGTCGCAAAAACTTTTCAAAGAGCAGCATTGCGCCCGCTTCCGATTTAAGGCACAAGTGCGCCCCATTTTTACGCCATGAGCAAAGACACAACAAAACCAAAATCAAAATCCAAAGTTACCACTGAACTCCAATTGCTGGAGTTGTTAAAGCTGGTCCTGCCCAAAGCCACGCACGATTCGAAGCTGGCGGGGAAAATTTACGAGGCCGTGGAAGCCGAATTAAAATCGAAGTCCCGCGTGGCGGCATTCGAGAAGTTCTGCGAACGCGTCGAACTGCCCGATCTCGAAGCCAAAACCCTGGCCGACGTCAAACTTCAGCTCGCGGCCGCCTTTGGCGCGGGCGGCGACGTGGTGATCCAACCCGACCGGAAGGAAAAGAGTTTGGCGGTGGAAATAACCTTGCCCGACGGGACGCAGTTCCAAAACCAGATCAAAGTACGACCGGTGGCCGCCGCGGAGAGCGACGAGCAGGAAGTGAAGTTGAAGTTCGTGCCGTTTCCGGTAAGCCTGCCAGGGGATCCGGAATTGGTCTGGGTGCTGGGGAAACGGGAAAACCTCTCTGCCGAGGAGGCCGCGATCGCCTTGGGCAAGGCCGAGGAAGATTTTTGGGGCTCCAAGGCCGGCCAGAAATTCCTCCGCGATCGGGTTGAGCGGAATTTCCCGGAGTTCATCAGTCG
>CAYHFK010000162.1:9267-10793 GCA_964355895.1 uncultured Bifidobacterium sp.
AATCTATTCTTCGCCGTCATACAGTTCCGCCGGCTGAACGCGCACCGGCTTGGCGTGGCCCGGCAGACTCCACTTATTGCTGTCCGGGAAAAAACAGGCGTCCGACGCCGGATTGTCCGTGATGAAATGGCAGACCAAGTCCACGGCCCCGGTGTTGAGCAGTTGATGCGCTTCGCCCGGCGGATGCATGACGCAATCGCCCTCGCGCAGATCGGTCATGCCGGCCGGCGTGCGCACCTGCCCGCGACCGGTGATGATCTGGTAAAAAACCCAGCGCGCGGAGTGCGAACGATACGGCCCGTTGGCGGCGCGGGGCGGGAGACGGAGCAGTTTCACGTCGAACGGAAAGGGAACGCCGCTCAACCGATCGCCATTGGACTGCCGCATCGCCGTCAAAATGTCCTGGCTATAGACCCGGAAGCGGCCTTTGGGGGACCGCGCTTCGTTCGCGGGCACCGCGGCAAGATTGATTTTTTTCATGGCGAATGAAAGTCAGGAAAATGATTTGGTCAAACCGCCGCCGGGACCAACTCCTTGACCGTTTCGAGAAACGCCTGGTCGTCATCCACAAACAACACCCGCCGCGCGGCGGAGGGACTGGCGGATTTCGGCGGTTCGTTCATGGCTTCAAGGCAAACTGCATCGGACGGGCATCATTCAGAAGCAGACGCGGGAAAAAGTGAAGTGAATTCGGTGTGCCGTCAGGTTTTCTGACAAGCGTTGCCATCCGTTTACGCCGAAGCCAAAACTGCCGCGATCCCCTGCCCTGCAGCCCGGCGCATCCATTTGCTCTTGTCCGACAGCGCTGTTTGCAACGCGGGAATTATGGCCGGCGAACGCTCCCGCCCCAATGCCGCCGCCGCCGCAACCGCACGTTGCGGTCGTGGTCGTTGAGCAACGGCAACAGCCGCGTCCTTGGAGCGCCGATCTCTGAATCGGCGCGTGGGAGTATCCCTTCTTTCGTCCTCGTCCTCGTTCTCGTCCTCGATCTTGGGCAGGTTTCGAGGCCGAGGAGGAGAACGAGGCCGAGGAGGACTTTCCGTTGCGACAGTTTCAAAGAGGCTCTGAATCAGCGTCGGGTCGGCGATCGGCCCTCCATTGAAAAGTTATTCCAGCAATCCCAAAGTCGGCGCGGCGCGCTCGCGCAACGGATTCACCTTGAACTCGTCAGCCTCCAACCAACCCAACCAGTCTTTAACCAGCTTGAGCACCGCCACCATGTCCAGTTGCTCATGCGTCGCTGGATATTTCAACAAGTTCGTCCGCGCCAGTTTGAACACCGCCGCCGCTGGCCGCCGCCGCTCCTTCTGCAAATGCACGAACGCCCCGGCCAGTTGGATCAAGCCCTTGAAAAAATCCCCGTTCGGCCCGTGCCGGTCCGCCAGCCATAATTCTTCCAGCACGTCATGCGCCTCGTAGAAAAGTTGGTGGTTGAAGCAATCAAAGAAGCCGAGATAGTGCGCGGCCAGTTCCCGGCCCTGAAACGATGCGATGCGCTCCGCGATTTTCCCGCTCTTCTTGCTCAC
>CAYHFK010000163.1:0-10792 GCA_964355895.1 uncultured Bifidobacterium sp.
GGCCCAAGGCGTCGTAACGGTTCGTGATGAGTTTGGAGGTGATGCCGGCATCCCAATTGATTGAGGTAGTGCGGTTGTCTTCGTCGTACTTGAGCGCCCAGCTTTGTCCGCCGCCCGCAGCGTTCGTCAGGTTGCCGCTTGAGTCGTAGGAGTAGTTGATGGTTGAGAGTTGATTGCTGACCGTGTCCTGAACTGAGCGATCAATGAGGCGACCAGAAGGAGTGAAACGCGACGATTCATCCGACAGCGACGGCATGGGCCAGGCGAATGTGCCGCGTTCGGAATTGCCAACTTTGTTGCCGTTGCGGTCGTAGGCGTACGTTAGAGCAATGTTGATAGTTGAGGGTTGTCCGTTGGTTGAGTGTTGAGGGTTGAGAGTTGAGTGAGCAAGCGAAGTGAGACGACCGGCGGAATCGAAGGTGTTGGTTTGAACGACGCCGTTGGGATAGGCGCGGCGGATGAGGCGTCCGGCTTTGTCGTAGTCGTAGCTCATCTGGCGCGCAGCCCAGTCCACCTGGTTGGTGAGACGGCTGAAGGCATCGTAACGGTTCGTGAGCGTGCGATTGCCGGGATAGGTGACACTGACGACGCGGCTGAGGGCGTCAAAGCCGTAGTCCACAGATTGGTTGAATGGATCCACGACGCGAGTCGTGCGGTCAAGCGGGTCGTAGGTGAGGCTGGTGGTAGCCACGGCCACGCTATTCACGCGGCGGACGATGACGCGTGGATTGTCGTTGTCGTCGTAGGCGTAGGTGTCCTCACGTCCAGTGCTCAACGTGTGCGAGGTCACGCGACTGGCGGCATCGTAGTTGCGCGTGCGGAGAGCCAGGTTGGGATCGCGCTGGGTCTTGAGACGCAGAAGTTGGTCGTAGGTGTATTGCCATTCGAAATTGTCCTGGTTGCGCTCCAACGTGCGCTCGTTGCGCGGGCCGTAGGTCATCACGTAATGACCGCCCAGCGCGTCGGTGATGTTGGTGATGTTGCCGTTGCCGTCGTAAGCGTAGAGCCAATCGAAACCTTCGGCGTCCTTCCATTTCGTCAGCCGCCCGCGTCCGTCATAAAAATGGAGTGATGGGAATCCGTTTGGAGTGGTGATTTGCAAAATGCGCCCTGCGGGATCGTAGGTCGTGGACTTGGTGTCGCCCAATGGATCGCTTTCGGCAATGACACGGTTGAGTCGGTCAAAGGTTTTGGACCAACGCTGGCCGAGCGTGTCGAACAGGGCGACCGAATTGCCGTTGGCGTCGTATTGGTTGGTGATGCTGTTACCGAGCGGATCGGAGACGGCAATGAGACGATTGGCGGAGTCGTAAAAGTTCGTGGCCGTGTTTCCGAGCGGATCGGCGGCGCGGTCGGGCTTGCCGCGTGACGTGAAATAAAACTGCCACACGCTACCAACGCGGTTGGTGGTGGCGATGCGCTGATTGGCGGCATCGTAAGCGTGGCGGGTGAACACGTTCTTGCCGTCGGATTGGGCGATGAGATTGCCATTGGCGTCATACTGACGGGTAAAGGTGCGGTTGAGCGGATCGGTGGTTTGCACCGGGTTGCCGTTCAGGTCGCAGGCGAAACTCGTGGTGTCATTGAACGGATTGATTTCGGCGAGCTTCCACCCCACGTCATTGACGACAAATTGCCAGGTGTTCGTGGCCGGGTCGGTGCGCGCGATGAGAAACCCATTTGTGTCGTAGGCGAAGCCGGCGGTGTTGCCGTTCGCATCGGTGGAAGTGAGCACGAGGCCATTGGTCGCGTAGGTGTAACGCACGAGCGAGCCGAGGGCGTCGGAATGATTGGTGAGATTGCCGCCCGCGTCGTAGGTGTAAGAATTCGTCCAGTCGAGCGCGTTAACTTCATTCGTGGCTTTGTTGAAGAACGGATGAAAACCCCACCGCGTGGTTTCGCCGAGCGCGTTGGTGCGAGCGATGACGTTGGCGCGCGAGTCGTATCCGAAAGTGGTCTGCCAGCCGAGCGGTTCGGTGATGCTGATGCGGTTGCCGTTCGTGTCGTAGGCGTAGCTGGTGATGTTAGCCAGCGGGTCTTGCTGCGCGAGGATGTGCCCCTTGCGGTCGTAGGTTTCTATCCACGAATTCGTGCCCGGATCAATCCGCGTGATCTGGCGTTTGCCTGGCACGCCATGGCGCGTGGCCGTTGCCCGGTTCAGGGCGTCAACTTGGTTTGTCTGGCGACCGTATTGATCGTATTGAACGAGGATGTTGGTATTGCCGCGTGGGTCGAGGATGGAAGCAAGGAGGCCGTTGGTGTTGTATTGGAACTGCCAAGCGTTGCTGACGGCGGTGTAGAGGCCAGAGGTGTTGGTGATGGATTTGGAAACAAGGCGGTTGGTTGGATCGTAGGCAAAGTTCGCGCGCCATTGGCCGAAGGTGACGTTTGTGAGCAGTCCACTTTGATAATTGAAGCTGTATCGGTCGCTCGCCGAGTCCACGGCTTGCGTGATGATCCCACTGGTTTCATTCCAGAGGATTTGCACGTTGTTGCCGTTGAAATCCCGAATGGCGGTGAGTCGCCCGCGCATGACCGCAGAACCGGAGTCCGGACGTTTGAAAACGTAAACCAGTCGTTCGGGCGTGGTCCACTGGCAATTGGTCGTGGTAACAATCAGCTCGCCCCGATATTCGTTATCGCGGGGACGGTATTCGCCAGTGCCGTAGTCAAGGTCCCAAGTTTCGAGCGCGCCGTCCCAAGACATCAATCCGATGGTGTCGGTGTCTCCCAAAGGGGAAAAGGACTGGGCCGGAAGCACGCGCGACTCGAAAGTATGCCGCCAGCCTTTGCCCATCGGCCCGGAGGCGTAAGGGTCAAAGCCGTTGAGCGAGTACGTGCCCGAGACGTTGGCGCTGCTGTAGCCGAAACGGAAATCCAAAGCGATGCCGGGAGTGGGCCGCGCCAAGGCGGTTTGCTGCCAGGAGAAACCGCCCGACAAAGGAACGAGCGTATCGCGGCCTCCGTTCTTGCGGGCATCGAAAGCGGATTGTTCGCCCGCTTCATTGGCTTCTTCGAATGTGACGGTGCCCGCGCCTTGCGGCGAGGCGGACTCGGTTCCAGTCGGCGCTGGTGCCGTGGCAAAGTTCTTCAACTGGTCGGCAGAGTTTGTGGAATAGGCGAGCGGGAAATAACCCCTGAGACTCAGTGCAGGATCATTTGTCGGCTGGCTGGAGAACATGTTTTGGACGATGAACGCTTGCGGGTCAGGCGGAACGTTTTGGTAAATCGAAACTTCTTGGACTTCCCCGAAGAAGTATTTGCCGTTTCCCCAGCCGCCGATGGAGATGCCATCTGTCGTCGCAGCATTGCCAACGCTGGCCGACGTGGAGAAAGTTGAACGTCCGTCCACATAAGCCGAAAACGCCTCACCCTGACGCACGACGGCAACGTGATACCAACGCTCAAGGTAAGGGCGGGCAATCAACGCATTCGTGAAAGCTCCCGAACCGCGAGCGGAGAATTCCACGTTGCCGGATTCGATGTTGTATTGAATGAGGAACGCATGAGGGTCGGCTTGAGTGCCGGTTCGGCGATTCACAAGAATCGTCATGTTTTCGGTGAGATTCGTGGCCGAGGGAATGGCAATCTTGAACCAGCACTGAACCATCATCGCGCTAGCCGACGGACTCCAACTCAATCCGCCGCTTGAATCTGATACTTCGAGACGAGCGTTTCCGGGAAAGATTGCTGCGTTTACAGGCAAAGTCAGAAGCCAGAAACCGGAGAGCAGCAGGCAGGCGCGGACAGCACTGGCACGGCTCGCCGGGAGTCTCGCCCCGCCGGGCTTCAACAATCTGTGTCCCTCTGAGTTCATCCGCAGTCAATGTTTGGTAGCCGCAAGTTGCTTCACATTATTGCAACGCACAACACGATAAGCCTCGCCTTCGCGAACCAGCACGACTTCGGCCCGGATGCTATCACGTTCCATGCGGAAAGCCACGCAATCTTCCGGTTTCACACCGGCTTGAGCCGCCCATGTCGGGGCTTCGGCGGAAAAGAGATTGGTCAGCGATCCGAATTTCCCTTCACGCCGCAACACGGCCAGTCCTTCGGGAGAAATTTCGTCACGAAGTGCCTTGCTTAAGAACTCGGCCTGCTCCGAGATAGTGCGCCCTCGCAACGATTGCGGAAGCATCACCGTTTGTAGCATGGTGTTGCCTTGGCCCGATGCCAACGTGGAGCGAAACGTTTCGAGGGTCTGCAAGGCAAGTCGCCGAGGCTCGTCGCGTTTCCATCTTCCATACAGGAAGACGGCTACGATGAGTACGATTGCCAGAAGGGCCGATCCAATTTGTTGCCAAGCCTTCATGGACAGTCATCAAATTTCTTTCTGAGTGACTGGGTTATGACATGCTTGCAAACTGGCAGCAAGGCTTTTCACCGTTTTCACCGTTTGCAGATTGCGCCGTTATGGCAGCGAAGATACGGTTTCAGCGCGGCGACGAGGGCCGCCGGCAATCGTTTCGGTTTTTTTCCATCCCTTCCGGTGCAAACGTGCAAGGTTTCCGCTTCGAGGATGAGCGCCTGGTTTTGATTCACCATCCGATAGCCGAAGTTGAGCCGGACGCGCTCGGCCACGGTGACCCAAACCGCGGTTTGCAACGCATCATCGTAGCGGGCGGGCGACTGGTAGCGGAGCCGCGCCTCGATCACCGGAAAAATGGCATCCTGCTCCTGCCAGCTCAGAAACGTCGAACCGAGGTGGCGGAAAAATTCCCCGCGCGCGGCTTCGAGCAGGTCGAGGTAACGGGCGTGATAGACGTGATTGCCCAGGGTGCAGTCGGCGTAAATCACGCGATAGGGATGGTGAAACATATTGGCGACCATGCGCGGAGCGTACGGGGGCGGGGCGCCAAAGTTCAATCGGGAAAGCGGCGGCAAAAATCGCGGTTGCCGGCGGCGTATTCCCGGTTATGTTGCCGGTGTGAACTGGCAGACCGTTGTTTCCCTGATAATCGTGGCGCTGGCCGTTGCGGGCTTGTTGTGGAGTTGGTGGCGGCGCCGCAAGTTCAGCTTCGCGCGCGACACGCATTGTGGTTGTTCCGCCAACCAACCTTCGCCCAATACCAGTTCGATCGTCTTCCACGCCCGCAAAGGCGAGCGTCCGCAGATCATCGTGAGAACCAAATGACAACACTTGCAGGCGTTGTTCAACTGAGATAGTTTCCTATCACATGGCCGTCACCAAAATCAGTTCTTCCACGCAGTTTGTGACCCGCGCCTCCGCCGTGGGTGGGCGTGAATCTATTGCCAACGGTCACTGGGTGCCGAACACGGACGTTTACGCCACCGACGGCGGATTGGTGATCAAAGCTGAACTGGCCGGCATGCGCAGCGAGAATTTGGAGATCACTGTCGAGGGCAACCGCCTGCGCATCAGCGGGGACCGGCCGGACGGCTGCCGGGCCTGCAAAGCCAGTTTTCTCGTCATGGAAATCAACTACGGCCCCTTCGAAAGCGTGTTGGAGCTGCCGACGGGCTACGATCTGAGCCAGGCAAAGGCAGCCTATTTGAACGGATTTCTGCGGATTGACGTGCCGCTCGCGGCCCCGCCACCGCATCCCAAAACCACCAAGTTGCCCATCGCCTAGGGAGAACTCCGGCGGAAGCTTTTCGGGGTGGCGATATACATAATTCAGATTAAGCGACGATGACTTCGCCGGACACAGAATTTATCAGTATCCTCGGAACTTCCGGAAATCCGGAGGAGCCGGCCCGCATCTCCTCGCGTTCCCTCCCGGAAACGCTGCCCATTCTCGGGCTTTCGGACATCGTCATTTTTCCCGGCGCCGTCGCTCCGTTGCTGGTTGAGACCGGGCCGAGCATCCAGCTCATTGACGACGCCGTGGCCGGTGGCCGCCTCATGGGCACCGTGCTCCAGCGCCGGCCCGAGGTCGCCGACCCCGCGCCCGAAGATCTGTACGAGGTTGGCTGCGTGGTGCGGTTGGCGAAGATGGTGAAGTTTCCCGACAACACCGCGCGCGTCCTCGTCGAGGGGCTGTGGCGCATCCGCCTCAAGGAATTCACCAGCACCGAGCCGTATCTTTCCGCCAAATTTGAACTCCTGCGCGACGAACCGGATGCCTCCATCGAAGTCACCGCGATGATGCGCAACGCGCAGACCCAGTTTCAGGAAATCATCAAACTTTCGCCTGCGCTCTCCGAGCAGGTCAAAGTCGCCGCGCTGAACACCGAAGACCCCGGGCACTTCACCGATCTCATCGCCAGCAATCTCAATCTTTCGCTGGGCGACCGCCAGAAGCTGCTCGAAACCGCCTCGATCAAGGACCGCCTCACCCAGTTGCTGCCGCTGCTCAATCGGGAGCACGAAGTCATCACCCTCAGCACCAAAATCCAGACTGACGTCGCCAGTTCCATCGCCAAGACGCAACGCGACTTTTTCCTGCGCGAACAACTCCGCGCCATCCAGCGTGAACTCGGCGAGGCCGAACCGAACGCGAACGAAATCAAAACCCTGCGCGAGAAGGTCGCGCAGACGCCCATGCCCGCCGAGGTGAAGAAGGTGGCGACCCAGGAACTCGAACGGTTGCAGATCATGCCGCCCGTCGCCGCCGAGTATCCGGTCACGCGCAACTATCTCGATTGGATTCTGACCCTGCCGTGGGAAAAAGCCACCGAGGACAAATTTGATCTCGCCGCCGCCGAACGCATTCTCAACCGGCAACACTTCGGCCTCGCGAAGGTCAAAGACCGGCTGCTGGAATTTCTCGCCGTCATCAAACGTAAGAAGGCGATCAAAGGCCCGATCCTGTGCCTCGTCGGCCCGCCCGGCGTCGGCAAGACTTCGCTCGGCAAAAGCGTGGCCGACGCGCTGGGCCGCAAGTTCGCCCGCATCTCCCTCGGCGGCATGCGCGACGAAGCGGAGATTCGCGGTCACCGCCGCACCTACGTCGGCGCGATGCCTGGTCGCATTCTGCAGACGCTGCGGCGCGTGGAAAGTTGCAACCCGGTGATTCTGCTCGACGAACTCGACAAGGTCGGCGCGGATTTTCGCGGCGATCCGGCGGCGGCGTTGCTCGAAGTCCTCGACCCGGCGCAAAACCATACGTTCACCGATCACTATCTTGATCTGCCGTTCGACCTCTCGCGCGTGCTGTTCATCGCCACCGCCAACTGGCTGGAGCCGATTCACCCCGCGCTGCGCGACCGCCTCGAAGTCATCGAACTGCCGAGCTACACGGAATCGGAAAAACTGCAGATCGCCAAACGTTTTCTCGTCCCACGGCAGTTGGAGGAACACGGGCTCACGAAACAGGAGGTCATCCTGCCCGATGCCACGCTGCGGCGGCTGATCCAGGAATACACCCGCGAAGCCGGCGTCCGCCAGTTGGAGCGGAACATCGCCGCGCTGGCCCGCAAGGCCGCGCGAAAACTCGTCAGCCGAAACGGCGTAAAGCCGCGTGGCGGCCACGCCGCTATACGCGGCCACGTCGGTCCGATCAAGCTTGAACCCGACGCGCTCAAAACCCAGCTCGGGCACGCGCTGTTCGTTGCTGAAACGGCGGAGAAGATCGCGGAATTCGGCATCGCCACCGGTCTGGCGTGGACCCCGGTGGGCGGCGAAGTCCTCTTCATTGAGGTCACCCGCATGCCCGGCAAGGGCGGTTTTTTACTGACCGGCTCGCTCGGGGACGTGATGAAAGAAAGCGCGCAAACCGCTTTCAGCTACCTGCGCAGCCAGGCCGATAAGCTCGGCCTCGAACTTAGCGACGCCGCCAAGCACGACATTCATATTCACGTTCCCGCCGGGGCCACCCCCAAGGACGGCCCCAGCGCCGGCGTTGCCATCGTCGCCGCCCTTGCCTCCCTGATCGCGCGGCGCCGCGTGCGCTCGGACATGGCGATGACGGGTGAAATCAGCCTGCGCGGTCGCGTCCTGCGCGTGGGCGGGGTGAAGGAAAAAGTCCTGGCCGCCGTCCGCTTTGGCGTGAAACACGTCATCCTGCCCGAAGCCAACAAGCCGGACTGGCTCGAAGTTCCCGCCGAAGTGCGCGCGAAAATCAAAGTCCACTTCGTCAATCACATCTCGCAAGTCATCCGCGTCGCGCTCGAACCCGCGAGGAACAATGCAAAATGCAAAATGCAAAATTAAAAAACGGCCGGCGGGCACTGCATTTTCTGTTTTTAATTTTTAATTTTGAATTTTTAATTTTGCATTGTTTTCCGCTCGGCGCGGCCATGACCAACGATCCCGCCACCGCAGAACGGGAAGGGCGCGAATTGGCCCATCAACTTTGCGAACTGCGCCCCGAGGCCAATCTGACCAACACCGGCAAGCTGGTCATTCGCATCCCGAAAAAGCCGCGCCAGGAAATCCCGTTCACCTCCCGCATCCTGCTCACGGAAACCAACTGGACGGCGGCTTATGAAGCGACCCAAGGCACAAATCACCCGGCCGCCTTCAGCGTCGAGCATCGCCCCGAAACCCCGAACCGTTACTCCGTGGCCGGAACGACGGGGCTGCCCAACGACCAGACAATGACGCCTTTTGCCGGCTCGGATTTCTGGCTGGCGGATCTGGGCCTGGAATTTTTTCACTGGCCGGCGCAGCGCTTGTGGAAACGGGAAATGCGGCGGGGCAAATCGTGTCAGGTGCTGGAGAGCCGGCGGCCGGAATCCTGGACCAACGGTTACGCCCGGGTGGTTTCCTGGATTCACACGGAGAGCGGTGCCGTCGTGCAGGCCGAGGCCTACGACGCGCGCGGCAAGCTGCTGAAAGAGTTCCGCCCGACCGCCGTCGAGAAGGTCAATGGCGCGTGGCAGTTGAAGGAGATGGAGATTGAAAATATGCAGACCGGCTCGCGAACGACGCTGGTGTTCGATCTCCAACCGGAATAGCCCTCGAAAAGTGTTCAGTATTCAGTGTTCAGCGGCGGAAGGCTCCGGCTCGAAATCCAGGGCGACGCATACGAAGAGGTAGGGTCGGCGCAGCGCGCCGACCTGTGCCGCGTGCAGCGGCGCAACGCCTTTGCGGAAGGGATGAATGAGGTGGAAAAGGGTTCCGGCCCTGCACGGGCCGGAGGTCAGCGCAGCGCGCTGACCCTACCAACCACTTTGATATGCGCATCTTTGGGGTGGTATGCGTCAGCCCCGGCTCGAAATCACTGAACACTTGACACTGAACACTGAACACTTTTCCCTGAACCGATGCAGCCCGCCACCACCAACCGCCCGGTGTTTGACATCCTCTTGAGCCTCGGCTCCCTGGTCGTCTGCGTGGCGCTGGTCGGATGGGTGATGTGGCGGTGCCTCAAGAAAAACGAGGATCCGGCGAAACTGGTCTTCAAATGGATTCTCACCGGACTGGTTCTTGGGGTGATGTTCTGGAAGGTGGTCCCCATTGTGGCCGCCGGCGGTTACGGCGGCGCGTTCGTGGGGATTCCTTTCACGGCGGTGTGCGGGTTGGCGCTGGCGATCATCTGGCGGCGCAGCATCGCCGGCTTGGTGGCGAAACCCTTCGGCGCGCTGTACGACGGCGGTGACGCGGAGGTTGATCCCCAAGCTTACTACTCCATCGCCCAAGCCAAACGAAAACGCGGCCATTATAACGAAGCCATCGCCGAAATCCGCAAGCAACTGGACAAATTCCCCACCGACTTCACGGGCCAGATGTTGCTTGCCGAGATTCAGGCCGAGAATCTGAACGATCTGCCGGGCGCCGAGGTCACGATCCAGCGACTGTGTCAGCAACCGGGCCACGCCCCGCGCAATGTGGCCTACGCCTTCAACACACTCGCCGACTGGCACCTCAAATTCTCCGTGGATCGCGACGCCGCGCGGGCGGATTTGCAGCGGATCGTGGATTTGTTTCCGGAGTCCGAACTTGCCCTGGTCGCTGAGCAACGGATCGGCCACCTGGCCGCCACCGACTACATGCTCGCCACCCACGACCGGCCCCATGTTCATCTGCCGGAAGGGGTCAAGAACATCGGCCTGCTCCAGGCCTCCCAACATCTCACGCCGACCAGCCGCGACCCCGCCGAAGTGGCCGGGGAATATGTCCGCCACCTGGAACAACACCCGCAGGATACCGAAGCGCGCGAAAAGCTCGCGGTGATTTACGCCGACCACTTCCAGCGACTCGATCTCGCCGCCGACCAGTTGCAACAACTCATTGATCAACCGAACCAACCCGCCCGTCAGGTCATTCACTGGCTGAACCTGCTGGCCGATCTGCAAATCCGTCACGGCGCGGGCTACGACCCCGCCTGGCAGACGCTGGCGCAGATCATCGAGCGTTACCCTAATCAAGCCGCAGCGGACGTGGCCCGCAACCGGATGGATTTGCTCAAGCTCGAATTGAAAGCGAAGAGCGTGACCAGTTCCGTGAAGCTCGGCGACTACGAGCAGAACATCGGTTTGAAGCAGGGCTTTCGCGGCAAACCGTAGCGGGGCGTATTTCACAAACCTCCGAATGTTTCCAAGTCCCTTTCATTAACACCCCGCTTCAGCGGGGTGATCAGCGAAGGGGGGAGCACCAACCGCTTCAGCGGTTTCCCGGCCGCAGAAAACCGCTGAAGCGGTTTGGACGTCAGGTCAGCCGCGAACACCCCGCTGAAGCGGGGTGTTAATGAAAGGGCTGCGAACACGGCGATTCCCGATCGGACGGCACCGCTCAAAAGGTGAGATGCGCCCATGAGCCGGGCGCGGTCAGAAACAAAAAAACCACCGATCTCGGGGAGATCGGTGGTTGAGAATTTGAGCGAATTCGTTATGGGAACTTACTGAAACTTTGCGTTGTCGCTGTTTTTCTTGCTCCAGTCCTTGG
>CAYHFK010000164.1:0-10752 GCA_964355895.1 uncultured Bifidobacterium sp.
GCACAGGAGCGGACTTCCACCGCCCTATCCCCTCGCCTTCTCTGGCGCACGAGCGGCGGGGAAACAAAACTGGTCTTGAACAGGAGCGAGCAGAGGCCACAGAGAAGGGACACGGTGGGGCGGGGTCCACAGTCACGGCGGCGTTGGTTTCACCTCTGCGCTGGTCGGTGAAGTTGCCAGCGCCAGCATCCTCAGCCCAGGTGTCGGTGGTCGCGCTCAATTGCCGGGTGGGTTGGCCGAGGCCAGTCCCGAGCGCGGCCAGGAGGATTCCGGCCGTCAGAAGGTTGCGATTCGTTTTCATACGCGGGTCGCCGGCGATTTCAAGTCAGCGGGGTTGAGATCGGTTGAGCGGGTGGAATACGGGTTGGGTGGCTACACTTCTTGGAAGCACTGGCCGAGCGGCCGGTGCGAAGAGCAATGGCCCACCATTCATAATGCAAAGCGCTGAGCGTTGCGTGAATTTCCGGGGGCGAGAGCAGTTGCCGAAAACAACTGCCGTCCAACGGCAGCCGCCTTCGTCTCCAGCCATTAACGTGGCAGATACGCAGGGGCTGTCAATCGACGGTTTCTTATCTGCGCCATTGCGTTGAACTCCGGCTGAATCATTGGCATACAGGCAGTTCAACAACCCTCTACTTGGTAGGAGACGAGGTGACTAGTATATTGACTATTTAGTTACGTCACGTAGAATTGGGGGATGAGACAAACCGAGCTTCACCTCAAAGCCGCGGATCGGCAGACCTTGCAGGACTTTCGGACCAAGGGGCAGCACGCGGCCCGCGAAGTCAACCGCGCCCATATTCTCTTGGCCTTGGATCAACGGCTTCCCGCAGCCACCATTAGCTCGGTCTTGGGCGTCAGTCGCAGCGTGGTCTGGCGGACCCGTTCCGCCTATGGCGAAAAAGGTTTGGCCTACGCCTTGCATGATGTGGCCCGTTCGGGCCAACCGCGCAAGTATGGCACCGACCAGCAAGCCGAGGTTATCGCCCTGGCTTGCAGCCAGCCTCCCTCCGGGGCCAAGCGTTGGACGCTGCGCTTATTGGTCCAGGCGGCGCGCGGCCGCCCCAAGCTGGCGGGCATCACGCAGGAGAGCGTCCGCCAGTTTCTAAAAAAAACCTCTGCAAGCCCTGGCGCAAAGTGATGTGGTGCATCGGCCAGATCACCGTCGAGTACCGGCAGCGCATGGCGGCGGTGCTGGCGCTGTATGCCCGGCCGTACAACCCACAGGAACCGGTGATTTGCCTGGACGAAAAGAGCAAACAATTGCTGGCCCAAACGCGGCCGGCGCTGCCGCTCCAGCCCGGCGCAGCGGCCAAGGAAGACTACGAATATCGGCGGGCGGGCACGCGCAACATTTTCGTCGCGGTCGAACCCAAAGGCGGCCAGCGTCGGGCCACCGTGACCGCCCGGCGCACCAAGGCCGACTTTGTGCGTTTCGTCCAAGAGTTGGTCGAAGGCGTTTATCGCTGTGCCCAAAAGATTCATTTCGTTTTGGATAACCTCAACACTCATTTCCGCGGGAGTTTTGTCGAGGTCCTGGGCGCGGGCGCCGCGGACCGGTTCCTGGAACGAGTGGAATTTCATTACACCCCCAAGCACGCCAGTTGGCTGAACATGGCCGAGATTGAGATTGGAATTCTGGAACGGCAATGCACCGGTCGGCGACTGGGCAGCGAAGCGGTTTTGGTCGCGGAGGTCGCGGCCTGGCAAGAACGCAGAAACACCGAAGGGCATACCATCGAATGGAAATTCACGGCGCAGGATGCCGAGCGAAAACTGGGACGACACTATGTATCGTAACTACATGTTCACTGTACTAGGCTCAAATTCCTCCGATTCCTAAAATGCGAGTTAGAGACTTCTTACGTCGTCTCCTACTTCTTGAACGAGCAACTAAGGCAGCGCCACTTGTTGCGGGGCATGCGGTAGCCGACGAGATCGCGGCGGTCGTCGGGCTGGAGCGATTCGAGCAAGGCCTCGGGCATCACGGACAACGCGGAAGCTTGCAACGATTCAATCTCCGTTCGCTCCGCCCCCATCCGCTCGCTCATTTGCGCCAGCAACTCCTGCCGAAAGTTTTCCTCACCCCAGGCACCCGCCGCGCCAGATCGGCTTGAACTCCTCCACGCCTACGGACTCGCCAGCCTGAAGAACATCTGAGGTCCGGCCATGGGTACCGCGGCCGAACTCAGCCCCGCCGTGTCTGGTACGTCCGTCCATGCGATGGCAACCGTCAAGTTCGTCGCGCTCTGGAGGTGGACACTCGGCGACCCGAACCAGGAGAGGTTCACTTTGCCGGCCGCAACAGAGGTCACCGCCACCTGACCGAGGTTGAACCTCAGCGTGGCGGCGCCGCTGGGCGTGACGCCGCAGAGGTTCGAGACGCCCACGTTGTACGTGCCCGCGTCTGCGGCGCCGCTGCCGAGGACATGCAGCGTGGAGGACGTGGCGCCGCTGATGACCGATCCCGATCCGGTTGGCCCGTCGGTGAGTTCAACTGCGTCCTTGTGCCAGCGGTAGGAGACGCCGGCGGGCTCGGCGACGGAGACGGTGAACAAGGCCTCGGCGCCGAGCGCGATGTTCTGCGACGACGGGCCGTTGGTGATGACCGGCCGGCAGGTCGCGTTGACGTCGGCGATGAACAGCCCGATGCCGTCCAATCCTACTCCTCCGCCGAAGAACTCAGCGCGGAACAGCAGCCGGCAGTCGTCGTTCCAGCTTGTGGAGGCGCCGTCCTGGGTCCCGGGCCCGGTGATGTTGCCAAAGCCGGTGAACGTGCGGAACTCGCCGGGCGCGACCTCGACGACCTGCCCCTCGCGGGCGGCGATGACCAGGTCGCCGATGGCATTGGCGGCGATAATGACCGCGTCGTTGGCAAAGGTGATCCCATCCCCCGCCAGCGTTGCCCGGAAGGCGATGCGATTGGCCCCGTTGAGCGCGGGCGGCGTGGGGTTGATGACGCCGATCGTCACACCCGCGCCGGCGGCGGGCAGTGGGGACCCCTCGCGGGCCAGGAGACTGAGCGAGCCAATGTCGTTGAGTCCCCAGATGCCATTGTCATTGGTAGCATTGACGCCCGTGCCAGCGAGCGCGGAGCGGAAGGCCACCCCGTTGGCGTTGTTCAGGCGCGGGATGAAGTTGCCGTTGAAGCCGAAGAAGGCGTCAAAGACGGCGCCGCCCGCCAAGGGGGCCACTTCGCCCTCCGCGGCGACCTTATCCAGGCTGCTGGGGGCGCCGATGATGCTGCGGTAAATGCCGAGGTGCGCGACGGGCACAAGCACTACGAACCCCTGGAAAGCTGCGAGCCCGCTGTCACTGATGACGTAGCTTGGGAAGGTGCTGAACGCGCCGCCGCCCGGAGCGGCGTCGCCGGCTCTGGCGATGAGGTGGGGGCTCAACGGAAGGCCACCCCAGAGGACGTCGTCGTTGGCGGCACCGATGCCCGGCCCGCCGATGTCCGGCCCGGCGACCAGGCCGCTGAAAACGATCTGCCCCGCGCTGTTGAGCGCCACCGGCGGGAGAACACCACCGAGATTCAGGTCGCTGTAGGTGTCGCCCGAACCCGGCGGGAAGCCGTCGGCCGGGTCGCCCACGCTGGTGCTGCGGCTGATGCTCCCCGGGGCGCCGAACCAAATGGTCTCGACGCCCGCGCCGGTCGCGCCTCCGAACACGAGTTGGTGGAAGGAGTTGATGGGCGAACTCGTGAAGCCGACGTAGGTGGTGCCGGGGGAACCGGGCGCCAAGTCGCCCTCGCGCGCGCCCAGGCGGATCGCGTCGGCGGGGCCGCCGAAAAGGGCGTCGTCGTTGTCGGGCGGCGTGACTCCGGCGCCCGCGAGGATGGCGCGGAAGGCGACCGCGCCGTTGCCGGAGAGGCTGGGCGTCTCGTTGAGGGTTCCGTAAACCACACCGGCCGGCAGGTCGGGCGCTGGGTCACCCTCCCGGGCCGCCAAGGCGAGCGCGCCGGGCCGCCCGACCCAAATTCCCCGGTCGTTCTCGGCCGTGATCCCGGTTCCTTGGATGAACGCGATGAACGCCACCTGGCCGGTGTTGTTCAGGTAGCCGAACCCGAACGCGAAGTCTATGGGGCTGAATGTCACGCCGATCGGCAGGCCCGGGGCCGGCTGCCCGCTGAGGGCGACGACGGAGACGGGTGCGATCTGAGCCGCCGCACTCGAGGCCGCAAGGCATAGCAGGAAGAATCGGAGGATGTTGGTTGTGGTGAAGACGAGGAATCCCTCATGGGAATTTCCGAAAGCTACTTTTCGGAGTTGGGTTGATGGTGATGGTGGCAGTTCGGTTTTCGGTGTGGCTGGATTCATGGCGGCGCCTTTGGTTGGTGTTTTCCTGACGTTTGATCATTCGAGGTTGGTTGGTTGTTGGTCATTTTTGGTTTTAATCTTTGCTTTTCAGGCCGCGGGGTAGCCACCGCTTCAACTGCACAATCTGTTCGGAGTAAGCCCGGTTGTAGATCAGGTTGATCCAGCCGATGGCCGCCGCGTTGCGCCGCCGCCCAATGTGCCATAGTTTCACATCAAACAATCCAAGCGTCTGTGCCAGACGGGTAAGTTGTGATTGTTGAAATCTTAAACTTCATTCTCTGCATTGTCCATTTCTTTTCTCGGCTGTCCCGAACTTTTCACGCAGTTTCCGGAGTTGCCCTTGCGTCTCACTTCGGCAGCGTCACTTGTTGCGGGTGCATGAGGTAACCGATGAGATCGCGGCGGTCGTCGGGCGGGAGCGATTCGAGCAAGGCCTCGGGCATCACGGACAACGCGGAAGCTTGCAACGATTCAATCTCCGTCCGCTCAATGGTCGTCAGTCCGGTCTGGCTTTGAATGGTGACGGTGCGCGCGGTTTGGTCGCGAAGCACGCCGTTGAGCACGCGGTCGTCTTTCAAGGTCGCAATGGTCATCCGGTAGTCGGCCGACACCACGGCGCTGGGATCAACGATGTTCTCGAGGAGATAATCAAGTTGCGACCGGCCGGAGCCGGTGAGGTCGGGGCCGATGTTGCCGCCTTCACCGTAGAGTTTGTGGCAGGCGGCGCAAGCGAGGTTGAAGAGTTGGCGGCCGTGGCCGAGATCGGCGGACTTAAGGCGCTCGACAGAAAATTCCTGGCGAAACCGGGCGCTGCTCGCGCGCTTCTCGGCGTCGCTGGTGCGCACCGAACCCCAGACCTCGCCGAGCCGTTTGGTGAGCGCGGCGTCATCGAGGCTGGTGATCTGGCGGGCGTGGAACGGCGTAAGGTTCGCGCGCGGAATCCGGCCATCGGCGATGGCTTGAAGCAAAACGGCGGCGGCGGCGGAACGCGTGACCAGCGCGCCGAGCAATTGGGCCTGGTCGCTGGCGACAGCCGCCTGATATCGGCTCACAGCCAGGGCGGGACCGTCCGGATCGCCCAGCTCCAGCAAACCGATCGTCGCATCCGTGCGAATGGCTTCTTCGTTCAGCAACTGCTTGAGCAACGGCGCGAGATTGTCGGTGTTACTGTCGAGCAAAGTGCGCAGGGCGTTGCGGCGGGCGAGAGGATCGGCCATGGGATCGGTCAGGATATGGCGAACATCGCCGAGCGCGCGGCCATCGCCGAAGACCACGCTCAGGTCCCGCACGCGATCCGTAATCTCCGGGTCTTTGCTCGTGGACGTCCGGTTGGCGAAGGCGGCCCAACTCGACGGCGGCTTGGTCTTGCGCCAACCACGCAAGGCTTCGCTCATGCCGCGGAGAAGGTCCTGGGCCTGCGGGGTGAACGCGTCGCCGGAATTTGAAACCGCCGCCAGCAAACGCTCCAATCCGTCGGGTTTGGTTTCAATGTCCTCCGCCAAACGCCGGGCAACGAACTGCCGGACGATGCGATGCTGGCTCGCCATTGCCAGTTCGACACCGGCCAGCGGTTGCGCGCCGACGAGTGGTTCGATGGCGAACCAAATCATCAGGCCGAGGTTGTGGTCGTTCGCGTCTTCGGCATGGCGGACGAGGGCGAGCGCCACCTCGCGCCGCGAATCGAGCGGCAGCTTCTGAAGCGCCGAAGCCAGATAGAGCCGGACGAAAGGTGAAGGATCGTTACTGGCGAGTCCGGTAAACCTTGTAGCAGCCGACGTGAGGAGGCTCTGATCTGGTGTTATTGATGGTTGGCTCGAAGCGGCATCCGATGAAGTTGAAGTGAGCCTCCTCACGTCGGCTGCTACACGATCGGCAAGCAGGCGCACGGCCCAGCTACGAATGTACTCGTCCGGATCACGGGTTTGTTGGAGCAACCAATCGCTTGATGTCGCCCCGATGGCGTCCAGTGCCCAGAGCGCTCGCAGTTTTTGTGGCGTCTCCCGCGCTTTGGCGAAAGCCCGCTGAAGGTCCTTGGCTACGCCCGCAGTTTTGCCGGTTTCCACGAAACGATCGGCCAACACCCGTCGTGCCTGTCGCGCAACCCATTCGTTCTTTCCGAATAGCAAAGGGACGAGCTTCTTATCCGCGAGCTTTGTGAGGTCGCCGAACGCTGGTGACTTGGGCTTCCCGTAGCTCACCTTGTAGATGCGGCCGGAGCTGCGGTGGACGCCGTCGCTCTCATGACATTCACCGGTGTCCGACCAGTCGGCGATGTAAACCCCGCCGTCGGGGCCGGCGATCAGGTCCATGCCGCGAAACCACGGATCGCCCACGGTCAGAAAATCCCGGTCATGCTTGCCCACGTAACCGGAGTCCTGGCGTTCGAGGCGTTCGACGTTGATGCGGCGACCGTGGAAGTTCAGCGTGAACAGCTTGCCGCGATATTCGTCCGGCCAGTTGTCGCCTTGATAAATCATCAAGCCGGTGTGCGCGTGACCACCGCCCAGCGAATCGCTGCCCGCTGCGAAGGAACTGCCGTCCGCCGCCGCGCGCGATTTCGTCCAACCGGCCCCGGTGTCGAAGTGGTAATGATCCGCGTGCTGATCAATCAAGCCGTAGCTGTGCGAGTTCACGTCGTCACCGTACATGAGCTTGAAGTGCGCGCCCGGAATTGCGTGCCACAGGTGACCGATGACCGTGTTGATGAAGAAGGGTTCGCCCACCGCGTTCCAGTCGTTGCCCCAGGGATTCGTGGTGCCTTGGCACACGGCTTCGACGATGTGGCGGGTGGGATGATAGCGCCAGATGCCGCCGTTCATCCGCACACGCTCGGCTTCCGGCGTGCCGGGCCGGCCGATACGCGGGGTGTTGGAAATGCCGACGCGGCCCCAAAGCCAGCCATCCGGCCCCCAGCGGAGGCCGTTGGCGAAGGTGTGGTGGTTGCCGCCGGTGACGTCAAACCCATCGAGCAACACCTCGGGTTCGCCGTCGGGAATATCGTCGTGATTGTGATCGGGGATGAACAGCAAGCGCGGTGGGCACAGCAGAAACACGCCGCCCAAGCCAACCTCGACGCTGGTGAGAACCTTTGCCTGATCATAGAACACCGTGCGTTTATCGAAATGGCCGTCATGGTTTGTGTCCTCAAAGATCAGCACGCGATCAGACAGGTTAGTGTCGTATCGCATTTTCGCCTCGGCGTAAGTGTAGTTCTCGGCGACCCAAAGGCGCCCCCGCGGGTCAAAGGTCATCGCGATGGGCTGGCGCACATCCGGTTCGCTGGCGAAGACGGTGACCGCAAAGCCGGGCGGCATTTTGAAGCTGCGCGCGGCTGCGGCGGCAGACATCGGCTGGCCGTGGGTCTCGGAGTCGTAAGGTTTTGGAAAGTCCTCGGCGGCCGGCGCTGGTAACGAGCCCAGCGTCAGATATAGATGGGTAACGGCGACAACGCTCAGCGCCTTCTTCAAAGGTAGCAGCCGACGTAAGGAGGCTCTGACCATTGACCTCATCGGTCTGAACAAATCGGGAGATTTGAGCCTCCTTACGTCGGCTGCTACGATCGAGGTTATCGTTTTCGAACAGTCTGTCAGCGCGGTGTTCATGGTTGCAGCCGCTCCCGATGCGGTAAATGGTCACGATTCCAGCGAACCAAAGCGTCGTCGCTGGTGTCTTCAAAAATAAATTTCAACGTCGGCGATTCAACGTGGCCGTCGCAAAACACCACGTTGGCTTTGCCTTGGTGGCGTGAATAAGACCTTGCAGTGCTCCCGCCAATATCCTGCAAGCCGCTTGTGCGCTGCAACCGTCCCCTGTTATCTGTCGTATCCACGATGACGCCGTTACCTCCGATGAGTCCGTCTCCAATCGCCATCATTTCGCTCGGATTGACGACTTCTGACTCTCGCACAGGGGGTGAGTCGAGGTAAGGAGAGTCAACGGAGTTGGTGGGGATTCGATTCCCTTTGTGCCCACCAAGGCCAAGTGAATCGGTATCTTCCCACCTTCTCAGGCCATAGGCGTTGTAGCCGTAATTGGAGAATGAATATTTCGTGGTGCTTGTTCCGCTGCCCAACGTGAAGCCAGAAAGGGGGACAGCTGGACAATGCCATACAGTGGAATGCCACCAGTTGCTTCCCAACCTTTTCAGTGCCCACGGGTCGCGCCCGGAAAGCGCAGCCTGTTCAAGAGCAGTCTTCCATGTGGTTGCGTGCTCGCCGCCATCGGACCAATGCAAATTAACATTGAGGGGATACACATGGTAGTCAGCAATGAATTGCTGGAGGGCAAGGCCCAGTTGTCGGATATTACTCACGCACCGGATTCGCTGCGTCCTGCCTTTGGCGTGGGAAACTCCTGAGAGCACCAAAGCCGTCAGAACTCCGATGATGGCGATGACCGTCAACAGTTCAACCAAAGTGAAGCCGTCTCGATTGTTTATTCGCGTAGCCGTCATGTTCATGGTTGCAGCCGCTCGCGATGCGGCAAATGGTCGCGATTCCAGCGAACCAAAGCGGCGTCGCTGGTGTCTTGAAACAGAAATTTGAACGTCAGTGATTCCACGTGGCCGTCGCAAAACAACACGTTGGCTTTGCTTTGGTGACGCGAAGAGGCAAATCCCAAGTATTCCAAACGAAACAAACCCTGCACGCGAGTGAATGCGAGACCAGCAAAACTATCGCCTATGGCCATCATGTCGCTTGGGTTGACGACTTCTGATTCGGCGATAGGCACACCCATGTCTGAACGCGAACTATGATGGCCCGCAAGCCCGAGAGCATTGGTGCGACCGCCCACCGCCGATACGCCATAAGCGTTGTAGGCATAGGAAGTCACATCGCCAGCAGACAAATTTTGGGGGAGAGGACTATGCCACTTGGCAGACGGGCAAAGCCAAACACCTTTTTGGTAAAAATTTGTGGCGGGCTGTTTTACGCCAAGGCCCTCATGTTCCAACTGGCTAATCCAATTATCACCATTCGTATTTTCAAAAAACAGAGGATAACTACGATTGTCTGCGAGGAATGTTTGCAGGCCGACGCCCAATTGGCGCAAGTTGGTGACGCATTGAATCTGTTGGGCCTTGCGCTTCGATTTAGAAATCGCCGGAAGTAGAAGCGCCGCCAAAAGGCCAAGGATTGCGATGACCACTAGCAACTCAATCAAAGTGAAGCCGTCTCGATTGCGTCGGCGCATATTGCTTCGACCGCTGCGTTGCGGGATCGTCAAGAGGGGTCGATGCGTGGCGTCGCCAAACCTCAGCGCGGTGTTCATGGTTGCAGCCGTTCTCGATGCGGCAAATGGTCACGATTCCAACGAACCAAAGCCGCATCGCTGGTGTCTTCAAAAAGGAATTTCAGCGTCGGGGATTCAACGTGGCCGTCACAAAACACCACGTTCAGTTTGCCTTGGTGCCTGGCAGAAGCGCCACGCTGTTCCAGATACTTCAAATCTAGCCGCATAAAATCCATCCCTCCAACAATGCTGTCACCGACCGCCATCATGTCACTCGGAGAAACCACCTCTGATTCTTTGATAGGTGTAATTGAGAAAGGTTTTTTATTGTAGTAACCATATAAACCGAGGGCGGCATGTTTGGGGTCCATCGCCGCAGGGCCGTTGTAACCAATAGGTGCTACGCCAAAAGTATTATAGGCATATGAAACGCGATGTGCGCTGTTCTTCGCTGATGGGCAACGCCACACACCTTCAGAGAAAAAATTGGTTTTAGGTTTAGAATCGTCAAAACCTCCACGTTCCAGCTGATAAAACCAGAAGCCGGAATTGTCGCCATTCGTGCCGCCAGAAAAAGAGGGATAAGCATGATTGTTAGCAACAAAGTTTTGGAGGCCGATGCCAATCTGACGCAGATTGCTAACGCAATGAATTTGTCGTGCCCTTGCCAGGGAGCGACTCAATGTTGGAAATAAAAGCGCGGCGAGAATCCCGATAATGGCGATGACCACCATCAGTTCAACCAAACTGAAGCCGGCTCGATTGCATTGGCGCATTATATTGGTTGAACCGTCGCATTGCGGGATCGTCACGAATGGCCGAAGGATGTCGCCACCCAGCCCTGCAAGCGTTCAGCGCGTTTTGACCTCTTGTTCGCCGCGCCGCAAAATCCGCTCCATATCCTCCTCGTCATCCATCGGGATGGACGGCAGGAGGCGCGCTTTGCCGTAGTCCGGGTCTTTCGGATCAATGGCTTTCTCCGGATCGAAGATCCGCGGGTCCACGGACACGCACTTGTAGGGACGGAAATCCGGTTTCGTGGTGAAGCAATCGGAGAAATCATTCGCCAGGGCGTCGAACATGTTCAACGGCGGCAGACCAAAAATCTGGTAGAGCGTGCGGTGCATGCTGACGATGGTGGTGTGCCGGTGCGAGACATAACTGCGTTTCGCCCACGGGCTGATGACCATCAGGACGCTGC
>CAYHFK010000165.1:0-10646 GCA_964355895.1 uncultured Bifidobacterium sp.
CGCGCTTCACTATGGGGTGTAACCCTACCGTGGATGATGCAAGGCCAACTCGCTTGAAAACTGATCCGCCCGCCCGGCTCACAATTTTTCCGCAAGCATGATTCATTTGCCCCCCGATAAAAGGTTGCCGGCTCATCGGGAGAGCAGTTCGCTGACGGGCGACATGGCGGGGACGTGATCACAAACGACTTTGATCGAAACCAGGATCGGCACCGACAATAATGCGCCGGAGACACCCCAGAGCCACGTCCAGAAGATCAACGAAACAAAGATGACCACCGGGTTAAGCGTGAAGCGGCGTCCCAGCAGGACCGGGGTGACGAGGTTCGCCTCCAACAAATGGAGCAGCAGATACCAGGCGGGCGGCAGAAGTCCCTTCCCCAGGGTGTCGAATGTAAGCAGGCCGACCGTGGCCAGCACGATGACTCCGGCAACGGGGCCAAAGTAAGGAACAAAGTTCAGCACCGCCACGAACAGGCCCCACATCGCGGCATTGGGCACGTCCATGAAGTAAAGACCTCCACCCACGACCAGACCCACGCCAAAGTTAATCAGCGAAACGGAGAACAGGTAATTCGAAATGTTTTGCTGAATCTCATGGCTGATTTCGACCGCACGCTTTTTGTCGCGCAGCGTGGGCATCACATGCACCAGTTTTTGCAAGAACAGGTCGCCCGAGGCCAGCAACAGGTAGAGCAACACCAGCGTCTCGCCTGCGCCCGCCAGGAAAGTGCCGGTCCAGTTCAGAATTGAACTGGTGCCACGACTGTCTTTGACCTCCACCGTCGGCGCCTGCTTTTGTTCCTCTTTTTTTTCCTCCGCCGTCGCGCCCAGATTGTTCACCGCTGCCGCCGCTTGATTGAAGCGGGCGAGGCGCGGGAAGATTTTCAGAACCCGCTGCCGCAACTCGGTCATGTGTTGCGGCGCTTCATTCATCCACGTCAACGCCGGGCGGCCCAGTTGGAAGAAACCAATGCCGATCGCGGCCACCAGGAGGCACAGCACGACCGCGGCGGAGAGCGCGGGCGGAATGTGGCAGCCGGACAACCAGCGGATAAGCGGTTTCAGGGCCATGCCCGCAAAACAGGCCAGGAAGACGGGCAAGACCAGGGGCCGGGCAAAGTAAAGGAAGGCAATCGTGCCGAGCACGATCAAAACGATTTGTACCGGTGTCGTTTTAGTCGCTGCCGCAGCGCTCGAGGGAACGGGCGGTGGTTCGCTGCCGGGCGCTTCCTTGGGCGGCACCTTGAACGTCCTGGCGGCGGTGTCGGAAGGCTCAGTCGCCGTTGGCAGTTCGCTTGGCGGTTTCATTCCGATGTTTTCGTCGCTCAAAGTTGTATTGATACAACACGCCCACGCTGTGCGCGCCTTCCTGGCCGTCACGCATCGCATTGAATCCGTAACCGTAGCGCAGGATCAGCCGCCACACCTCGCTCCGTGAAGTGAAGGAAAGGCTGGGGCCCACGCCCGTGTTCCAGTGGTTGGGTTGCTCGAAACCGGGCAGATAATCAACATATGCACTAGCGGCTCCCAGGCGAAGTTGCCAGCGATGATCGGCGGACAGCGGGGCGACGTAGCTGGCGCTGAGATGCACAAACCCCTGCGCCGAAATTTCCTGGTAGTAATATCCCGGCAGCGTCAACGGAAACTCGGCAGCCAGCGGCAGGACCCCGCCCAGTCGGTAGGCGCTGAAACGATCCGCATCGTCGGATCCGCCTGCCGTCACCGCAAACGTGAATTGGTTTCCAGTGTTGGTCCACGCGTAGTTCAAGCCGGCATAGAGCCAGTAGAGGCCCGTCGTGGGCACGACCTGGCGATCCCCCGCAAAGCCATAATGGCCGTCGTTAAATCGCCACTGTTGCTCATACCAGATGGAAACTTCCATCGCCAGATCGGCGTACAGCATCGGTTCCTTGCCCGCGAAACGCAGGCCCGCGCGCGCGAAGGTGCTCGGACCATCCTCGGGCAGTAGGAAACGATCATCGGTTTTGTGGGTGGCGGAATACGCCGTGCAATCACCGCCCCCTTGCACGATGACGTTGAGCGGGACGAGGTGACCGGGGTCGAGCAAGTGGTAGAGATTAAGCGAAGCGCCGCCCCCACTACCGTCGAAACTCTCACCTTTGATGTAGTCGCCCTGGTTGATTTCGTAATAATTCTCGCCGAAGGCGCCGCCTCTAATGCCAATGCCGACGTCGGTGCGGGGCAGGACTTGGCGGAACCCGAGTTCGCCGTAGAGATAGACCGGAGCCACGGCAAGACGGAGCGCCATGTTGGTGCGCAGGAACTCGGGATTGTTGTAGTAATAGTAAGCGTAAAGCGATTGGGGGCCCGTGCCCGACAGGCTCTGGTCATAGCCGAGTTGAAGCAAGCTGCGGGGATTAGGATCAACTTGGGCCAGCGCCATGGAAGCGCTGCCCAGCATCAGGCCGATGACCATGGTGATAGTTGTTCGGAGCGTAATCATAATAAAATCGATGTAGAGGGCGCGGGTTGGTTTCCTTGTTTTCTTTATCCGGGCCATTCGCCCGAAATGCCAGCCAGAGGGTGGACGCCATGCCCCGGCACCCAGACGCGCTCATCTAACCGGCTCATCACGCGCGTGATTGGATTCCGAAACCAATCTGCCACTTCGGCGGCGGCGGCGAGCATGGTGCGCCTTTCGGTTAGCAATCACGGGGATGCCGATCATCGCCCAGGCGGCTTATCTGTTGGCGAGGACTTCCCTTTGCCTGGTTGCTGCCGGTCGTATTTCAAGAGTTTCGTTGCGCCTTTATCACTCATGTCCGGCCTTGCTTTGGCGCGCGAATCCGGCACGCGTTGCGCCGGTTGGCCCAATGCTCGGTCGTTCCGCTGCGATTCTTCGTCCGGTTTCACGCCCGGGGCTTTCGTGCGTTGGCCCGATTCCGGTTGGGCTTGTTTTTCCAATCCCCGCGTATTCTGTTGCGAATCTCCCGGGGTTTGCGCTGCTGCATCCTTCGCCCTTCGTTCGGGCTCCGGTTGGGCTTTCTGTTTCAACCCGTTCACGTTGCTTTGCGATTCCTCCTGGGCTTTCGCTCCCGATTGCTTCGCGCGCGGTTGCGATTCCGGTTGAATCTGCCGCTCGCGGGGCGCCGCCTCGCTGCGCCCGGGCGTGGACGGCTGCGCCGACTCAGGCTTGCGCGGTTCAGATTGAGGATTGCTCCGATCCCCGTTTGGCGGGCGCGCGGATGGTTCGGACTTAGGCTGGATCTTCAGATTTGGTTTGGGCGCCGGCGGCGCCGTGGGCGGCGTCTGGCTTCGTCCCAACTGCTTGGCCGGCTTGGCCACAATCGGCGATCGGGGAAGTTGCACTTTGGCCGGTGCGAAGGCCCCGCCCGGTTTTTGGGCGGTCGTTTCCCCGGCCTTGGCCTCCACCGTTCGCCGCTGCTCGCGGGATTTCTGAACTTCCTGGCCCCGCTGGGCGAGCTCCTGTCGTTCGGCCTTGGCCACCGGCTGGAATCGCATGGAGCTGTCTTTACTCTTGGCCAGTTGGTCAATGGGCGTTGCGATCAGCCCACGGTTCGGTCCGGACTCCGCCGGGCCCGCATTTATGTTCCGCTGGGCGGCCCAGGTGCGCGGCGGCCGCGCGGTTTCATGATCGCGGCGATTCTGGTAGGCCGTTTCCACGCGGTGTGCCCACTCGCGGTCCCGGCGATGCTCCCAGCGTTGATGCGAATAAATCGGGTCGTAGCCATAGCGGCTGGATTGGAACGAAAACGATGCGTAGAATCCGCCCTGGTAGTAGCTCGGGGCATAATAGTCCCCGAAATAGTAGTGGCTGTAGCGCGGCCGCAGGAAGAGATGGTCGCTGAATACGCCCAGATTGATCACGATGGTGGGCGAGTAGAAGTAACCACGCCGCGCATACACACCGGATTCAAAATAAACCGGCGCGAAGAGCACGCCGCGCCGGGCCACCGGGTAATCCCAGAAGCCACCGACGAAAATGTATCCGCGCGGGGTCCAAACATAATGGGCGGGCATCCAATCCCAATCCGCCCGGCCTTGCACCCAATAACCCGGCCGCCAAGCATAACGCCCCTGATACCAGATCCAACATCCGGGCGACCAACCGTAATCAACTGAAGGCGCTGCGATGTTCGGTCCCACCTCCACCGTCGCTGGCGGCGGGGGCAGATAAGTCGTCTCGCGCGCGGCGGCATCCGCCCAATACCCGGAAGTCCACTGGAAACCGTGCGGGGTTTGCCCCCAATAGCCGGCCATCCATTCGCGGCCCGGTGGCAAAGCGCGCCAGGTGCCGCTCACCCAAAGGAAGTCACTCCGTTCGTCATCCCAAGCCCAGTAGCCGGGAATCCAGGTGACGTTGTCGCCCTCCGGCCGCTCCTCGGGCGGCATTTCTTCGATGCCGTCGGGCGGGGCTTTGGTCACCACGACCCCCGGCTCGGGATTGAAGGTGACCATGCCGGCAAAGGCCTCATGCACCGGCCCGCGGGTGAGCACTTCCGTCCCGGCCGCGTCGTTGTTGGGTTGCTGGGCCCGGCAGATGGCGAATTGCCCACTGACACCAATGAGAACGACCAAACCCGCGACCAAGCAACCATTGGATGCGTGGCGCACGGGGATGGCCCTTCCTCGGTTTGAAAAAAGCTTGGCGGTTTTCATAAGTTGATGATCATTTCCGGAACTTTACCGGGGCGGATGTTCTGTTAGTGATCGCCCTGGTTGTTTCCTTTTCCTTTATCCTTTTTCCCTTGCCCGTGGTTGTTACCCGATCCCGGTGGCGCCCAATGTTTCGGGTACTGCCGGACGACCGTCGCGTGATGCATTGATGGGGCGTCGTGGAAATCGAGCCTTACGGACGGCGAGGCGAACAGCACGTCAACCGAAACCCGCGGCGGCGCCGGTCGCGATACCCACGAACGGCCCTCCAGAAAAATGTACTGGCGTCGGTTGCTGCTGTAATAGACTTGGTAACCGGGGTAATACACGTAGTCGTCCTGCACGACTGCTACGCGCTCCTCATACACCGGTGGGGGCGCGCCATAAACCACCCGATGCCGCGGCGCGACAACGCATCCTGTGAGCACGCTTAAAAGCGCGGCGCCGAAAACGAAACCGGTGCTTGAGGATTTTGTTCGATTCATGGAATTCTCCTGCTTTGGCGGTTGGGGGGTGTTTAATGTTTAATTGTAGATTATTACCACGTTGCCACCCGCGACGGTGGTGCTCGTAATGGTGAACGCGGTGCCGGCGATGATACGAAAGTACCGCATGCTGCCTGACACGGGAACCGTGATGGTCTTGGTTGCAACATCAACGGATTGCCCCGCCGCGTACGTGTAGGCGCCCCTGACCACGGCGGCTGAGACCAACATGACAGCGGGTATTACGGTGTTGGGAACGGTAATGGTATTGGCGTCCAAGGCCACCTGACCTACCCGGGCCAAGGCTCGGCCTTCCAGCGTTGCGCCGGTGACCATCGTGATGGATTGCGCCGCCATGATGGTTCCCTTAAAGATCGAACTCCCCCCAATCGTCGCTGAACTGCCCACCTGCCAAAAGATGTTGGCCGGCTGGGCGCCGCCGCTCAGAATTACCTGGCGGCCGGTGGTCGTGACGAGCGTGGACACCATCTGGAAGATCCAGACTGCATTGGCGTCGCCGGCGAGCGTGAGATCGCCCGATGATATCTCCAGCGAGGAGGTGGATTTGTAGAGGCCCGGGGCAAGCGTTTGGCCACCGAGATTCCCGGCCACACTGACCGGGGCTACGGTTCGGCCAGCGGCGTCGTTATATGCAACGGTCAAGTCGGCTTGCGCCTGGGCTGCGATAGGATCGCCCAGGTGCAGCGTCCCGATCACCCCGGGAGATCCCGTCACGGTTGTCCCCGTGCTCACCCCGAGATCGCCGAAGATTATGGTGTCCCCGGTGCTGGTGACCGTGGTGGCGCCCAGCACCCCAAACGTGGCGGCCGATCCAAGGGCCACGGGCGCTTGCGCTGCCGGCGCGTTCTCGTGCCCGAACATCACGACCGCCACAAGGCCAATGATCCGGGCCCACGTATGAACAGCTGGGTTCTTACTTAAAGATGTGTTTTTCACTATATTTCTTTCGGTTTGCGAAAATTGATCCCCACACGGCTTTTTCACCAAACCCGGCCATCCGCCCATTCGAGCAGGATATTTCCAAACGTGTGGAGTGCATGCGAATCGGAATGCCAAAATGGTTTAATTGTAGGTGATTACCACGCTGCCACCGGAGATGCTGATGCTCGTAATGGTTAGCGCCGAGGCTGATCTGATACGATAGTACCGCGTGCTGGTTGACACAGGGACCGTAATGGTCTGGGTCGCAAGATTGACTGACTGCCCCGCGGCGTCCGTGTATAGACCAGTGACCACTGCCGCAGATACCAATGTAACGGGGGCTGTTACGGTGTTGGGAATGGTGATGGGATTGGCTTCCAATGTAACCGCAGTCTGGGCCAAAGCTCTGCCGTGCAGTGACGAGCCAGTTCGCAGATGTATTGCTTTTGCGCCCAGCATGGTTCCCTCGACGTGCGCCCCGGTGCCAATCTCGACACCAACGCCGCCACTTACCTGCCAGAATATGTTCCCGGCTTGTGCGCCACCGCTTACCAAAACTTTCGCGTCCGAGCCCATCGTAAGATCTCCTGCTATCTGAAATATCCAGACACCGTCGGAAGGGCCTGCGAGCGTTACATCTGAGTTAATTAAAACGCCAGTGCTCCATTTGTAGAGTCCAGGAGCAAGGGTTCGACCGCTAAGATCTCCTGCATACAGTTCGGTGGCGTCAGGCAATGTCCGTCCAGCGGCGTCGGTGTACGCGATTTCCATGTCGCCGACAGCCGTGGTCATTTTAGTTGGCGTGGGAACCGCATAGTCGGCTGCATATACGTCTCCGGTGACCAGTGATGATATGGAAAATTGACCCGAGGGATCCATTATCAACCCAAATCCCGTGATGGCAGTGCTGTCAATTGGACTCACTCCGATATCTCCGCCGATTGAGGTCGTCCCAGTGGTTGAGATTCCCGATTTTGCCAGAATCACGAAACTGCTGGCCGAGCCAAGGTGAATTGGCGCTTGCGCACCCGTCGCATCCTGGTGCCCGAACATCACGGTCACCGCCAAGCCGATGATCAATCCCCGGATATTTAAAGTTTTGTTCTTAATTACAGATGTGTTTTTCAATGTAGCTCCTTCGCTTTTGTTGTTTATTTGTTTACCAACCCGCCACTTCACGGTGCAATTTTCTCGCTCACCCACTGGCGGGCCTGGTTAAACCCGGCTTTCAATTCGCCAGCAGCCTGCTTGGCGCCCGCCTTCACGCTATCCCAGGTGGACTCCGTGGCATTCCTGGCCTCGTCCAGTTGCTGGTTCAACTTCGCGGCTTGTTCGCGCAACGCCTGCAGTTTGGGTTTCGCTTCAGCCTTGGCCGCGTCACTGGCTTTTTCAACCTTGGCGGAGAGTTGATCCAAGTCCCGGTTGATCTCGGCCAACTGGCTTCGCATGGCTTCGGTGAATTCCGCTTTTTGCGCGAAAGTATAGTCCTTCAAATCCTGCGCGGCTTGTTTGGTTTCGGCCTGGACCTTGTCGAGTTGTTGCGTGGTGGTCCCCGTTTTGTCGCAGCCCGCCGTGAAAACAGCGACGGCCAGGATGGTGAGAAGTAAAGTTGTGTGCTTCATATTGGTTGTTCCAAGTTTGGCTTGCGTGTTATTGCCGACAGCACATTAGGCCACGGGCGGGCGCCCGGCTATGGGGTGTAACCCTACCGCAGATTGCGGGCGGGCCGCTCCGCAGACTGAGCCCGCGCCGTCGGCACGGCGCCGGCACGATACAAAAAGAAGGCCGTCGTGAAACGGCCTCCGGGGCCTGGCCTCCCGGCCCAAGCCGCCTCAGAGGCTCATGATCTTTCGACCGGCGGGACGATTCTTAACCATCCCCTTGCCTCCCGGCCCCTTGGCCGCGCGCTTTTTTGCCGCTGTCATTCTGCCGCCTTGGCTTGGCTTTGCCTTCGTGAATCCTTTTGGTTGTCGCGTTTGAATGTTTACCGTTGCCCGCCACGCTGCGCGACGGGCTGGCCCTTGGCTATGGGGTGTAACCTGACTCAGCATTTTGGCGCTGATCGGCGAAGACCGATCCGGTCGAATTGAAGCGGATTCAACGGCAGGCGGCGGTTGCCGCGGCGCCCATCCGACCTGGCTCACGCTGGCTGGATGCAATCCTCCGTCACCAACTTTTTCGCATCGGGATAATTCTTGGGTCCGCCGGGGGCGGGGGCGGATTCGGCGCGCTCGATCATCGCGGCGTCTTCCTGGGTATCGGCGGGGAATCGGGAGCGGCTGATGTTCATCGCGTGAACTGGGTGCCTTTGCGGCGGGCACGGCCCAACGGGACCAGGGTTTCGAGAATCTCCGCCATGTTCGCGGGCTTCGCGCGCTGGAATTGTTGGGCGAGTTCGGCCGGGGTGGCCGGCGGGCCAGCGTGGTGCAAGGCGGTTTCCACGGCTTGCACGCGTTCGGCCAACGTCCTGGGCCAAGCCATTTTGGATCTTCGATTTTCGCGCCGGCGGTTTGGTTTGGCCTTCCGGCAAACTCAATTCCTTCTGTCTTCCGCCTTCTGCCTTCTGACCTCGGGTCTGATACTCGGGGCGCAACCAATGGATGATGCCGCGCTTTTCTTCGGCGGCGCGCTCGGCGTTCAGAGCCACGAGGCGTTCGCGGATTTCGGCGGCGGTCAACGTCATGGGCCAGCCGTAGGCGGCGGAGACGGCGGCATCCAGTTCGTCGTGCAATCGTTTGAGCACGGAGACGAGGCCCCGGTCGTGGATTAACTTTTCCTTGGGCGTCAACTCGTAGCAGCGGACGTCAGTCCACTCTAACTTGTCTCCCGTTGAAGTTTGAGCCGACTCACGTCGGCTGCTACGGGAGGAGGACTCAGCCGCGCGCAATTTCTCCAGCACGTTGTAAAGGCCGGTGAGCGTGACGAACGTGTGCCCCACGTCCACGACGATGAGGAAGGGCGGATTGTTGGTTCATCCGTCGGCAGGGCGCGCACGTAACGCTCGGCCTGCCCGCGCGCTTTGATCATCGCATCATCCCACGCCCCCGTGCCGCGCACGGGCTGGGAGGCCGGGTGACGACTCCGGCCTCCTCCGGCGGCCAGTTGGAGTTGCGAGGCTTCGGCTTTGGCTTCCTGAAATTGTTTGGATTCGAGGACGAAGCCGGCGCGCTTGTAGAGATCAATGCGGCCATTGCTCGGCGTGCCGTCGGCGTGCCGCTCGGTTACGGGATACTCGAAGAAATAACCAGCGTTCGGGTGATTGTCGGGCGCGGGAACTTCGATCCCGTCGCACAGGTCAATCAGGAACGCCTGCGAGTTGGCGCGCTCGGAAGGGCTGGCCGCTGACCAATGGGCAATGAACCCGGCGATGTCCCGCTTCGGCATGGCGGGGTTTTACACGAGCGGAGACGGAACGGCAATTCAGCGTTGCGCGGCGTCCGCCGCGACCCCATCCCACCGGCCGCGCAGCGGCGTTGGTGAATCGAAACCAACCGCTCCCATCAAGGTGTTACCATCCCCAAAATATTTTGCCGCGGGACCGCGCCATACACGCGGCTGTCGGCGCTGTTGTTGCGGTTGTCGCCCAGCACAAAATACTGGTTCAAACCGCAGATCCACATTTGCGCCCGGTAGTGTGGGCTGGCGTAAGTCCGGGTACCCCGTTCGAGATACGGCTCCGGCAGCAGTTTCCCGTTCACGAACAGTCGGCCGCCCTCCACATACACACCGTCGCCCGGACGGGCCACGATGCGCTTGACGGCGTAACCGTTGTCCTCTGGATCCCGCAAAACCACGATGTCCTTGGATTTCGGCTCGCGGATGAGATAGACGACGCGGTTCAGGATGTAGCATTTGGCGTTGAGTAACGTCGGCGCCATGCTGTCCCCGTCCACTTGAACGGACTGCACAATATACCGGTGGCTGAATCGGAAAAATCCGTACGTGACCCCCACGAGGAGCAGGCAGAGCATGCCCTGCTTAATCATCTGACCCAGCAAGCCACGGTAATCGCGTTTCGCCTGGCGGGTGGTTTTCATCCTCAATACTTTCGAGGGCCCTGAAATTTCATCGTATATGTGAAGCATTTAAAATCTTTCCTCCAGTTGCAGAAAACCCATCTCATGGGTGAGGTTCTTCCGCAATCGAGATTGAATACGCAAAGCCGAGGGGATGATTACGGACAAAATGGGACTGGGACGGCAAATTCCCAGCGTTGTCCGCTGGATTAATTCCGGTTTTAGCTCAACCGCGCCCTGCCACTGGCAACGGAGCATGGCTGCGGTGAGCGAAGCGAATGCGTGACCCCGAACCCGTCTTTACGATGGTTATTTGCGCATTGTGTTGCGCATTGTGGCCGACTTCCTCAAGTCCCCCACCTGACCCGCAGGCTTGATGGAGATAAATGATTGGATTTGCGCCTGGTCCAATTTTTCGCCGGGATGTGCTTCTGAAAGCCGGCGATAAATTCGGAGCGTCTGTCCGCATTCGGCACGGACATTTTGCGGCGGAACCTGCGCGCTGTGTCGGCGAGGATGGGGCGTCCGTACGGGCGCTCCACTCGGTGAATCCGGCACGCAA
>CAYHFK010000166.1:0-10595 GCA_964355895.1 uncultured Bifidobacterium sp.
GTGTCCGGCATGTCGCCGCGCACGATCGGAATCTCGGGTTTCTCGGCAAGAATAGCGTCGGAAAAATCCGAGAGCCGGCCGATGCGGACCTTGACGCCGGGAAGCTTTTGTTTTGCCTCGTCGAGAAGTTTCTTGACCTCGTTCGGCGTCGGCGGGCCGTGGTTGTCGCCGGTGTGGATCAGCGCGAGCCAGGTGCGATACGGCCAATCCTTGGGTGTCGCGAGACCGGTGCCGTATTGCTGCGCGGAGTACATGGTCAGCACGCGCGAACCGTCGGGGCCTTCCCACCAGAACAGCGGCGGGACGAGGGGCGAGCGGCTGGCGGGATTGCAGCCAAGGTGGAGGAAATCCACGCCGGCGTGCCGCAACATTGTTGGGATGAACCACGAGTGGCTCGGCACGTCGGTCATCTTTGCGTCGCGGGGCAAGGGCAGGCCGGCGTCGCGGGCGAGCCGCGAGGAGAAGTTCAGGCCGCGCACGAGGTCTTCCGCCTCCAACAGTTCGGTGTGCGTGGTGAAGGGCAGCGCGTGGACCACGAATCGCCCGTCCCGGAACGCCTGCATGACACGCTGTTTGCGCTCCGGTGTCTGGCCGGGCCAGTCCTCGGTGATCTTCTTCATCGGCCAGCCGGGGAGGGTCCAGACGAACTGCTGTTCCGGCGGCAGACCGCGATTCTGGTCCACCACCTGGAGCGCCTGATCAATCATCGTGGTGCGGTACTTCGCCACGACGTTCGAGGCCATGTCGGTGTAGCCGATATCGAAGTGGGTTTTGAAGACGATGATGACCTGCTCAACGCGATTGGACGCAACGGTGTCTGCGGCGCTGGGAAACGCCAGCGCGCCAACGAAAACACCGGCGGCAATGGTGGCGATGGCGATTCGCTTGCGGTTCATACGCTGGTAGGCGGTTTATGTCCCGAACCCTCGTTCAAGGCAATTCCGCACGCAGGGTCAAAACGCCCCACGCGGGGACATCAATCTTGTCGGCCGCGCGTTTAAGCGGTTGCTCGCTGGTGTCGCTGAGCCAGATTTGTTTCGGCGTGACGGCCCAGGAAAGTTTTGCACTCTCGGCTTTGCCGGAGGCGCCAAACAGCCGGACGATCAGCGCCTTGCCGTCGTCGCTGGGCTTGAGCGCGACGGTGATGACTCCGGCCGGTTCGACGCGGAGCAGGGGCGTCGCGGGCGACTTGTTGCCGGTCGCCGGACGCGCCAGCAGTGGTTGGCTGAAACCGGTGGCGAAGCGCGTCGCTTCGGCGCGATCAAGCCGGCGATGCGGCCGGAGGATGAAACGGAAGACGGTCGGGCCGTCCTGATAGGCGCGGTAATTGGTGCCCCAGTGATTGTTCATCGCCCACGAGTAAAGTTTTTGGGTGCGGTCCACCTTCTTGCGCCACACGTCGGGATTCGTCTGGGATTCGAGCAGATTCGCGGTGAGGCCGCCGACTTGCACCAGCGGCGCATCGAGCGTGACCCAGGTGACGCCGTAATCGGGATTCGACACATCGGCCCAACGTCCCACGGTGAACCAGTTCTTGCACGCGCTGGGCATCTGGTCGAGTTCGGGGCGCATCGTCCCGAGCGGGATGTCGAGCAGCATCTGCCCATCCGGCACGTTGAAGGGGAAGGCAAAGTTGAGGCTCTCCTTGCCGGGCGGTTTCTTGTAGCTCGCGGCCGCCAGTCGCGTCTTGATCACGAGGTTGTTAATCTCGACGTAGTCGCCGCCGGCAACGACGCGGAGTTCACGGCGCAGTCGCTCGCAACCGGGCGCCGCGGACTCAAGGATGAGGGACGCGACGAGCGGGCCGCTCTCGCCCGCGGAAATTTTCACCTGGCCATTGCGTTGGGCGGCGGCGGGATCGTCGCCGATGAAATACCGGTAATCATTCAAGGACTCGCCGCCGCTGGTATCGGCGAAGTTGGCTTTGATGCCCGTCATCGAAAGCTGGGTGATGCCGCCGGTCTTTTCATCCACGCGCAGTTGAATAACGCCGCTGTCCAACGTCGTGGGGCCGGCCACGGCGCGCGCTTCAACGTGCGGTTCGCCCGCAGAGAGGGTGAAGCGACGGACGGCGAACGGCGGGACGGCTTTTGCCAGAAACACCAGTTCGCCCGTGGACAACCGCTGCGAAGGAACGGGCTTTCCCTCGTCATCCACCATGCGGTCGCCTGCGGCGGACTGTTCGCGGGAGAGAACGACGAGTTCGGTGCGGGGCCAGGAAAGCGTGTTGATCACTTCCAACGGCCCGGGCTTCGCGCCGGCCGCTCCGGCCGGCGGGGAAGTTGTCCCGTCGGCCAAAGCCTGCTCCAGCATCCCGCGCGATTTTTTGTCCGCCTCATCCGCGTAGGATTTTTTAATTTCCCATTGTTCGCGGGTCTTCTGGTGCTCGGGAAGACTCACGCTGCAATCCGCGCCCCAGGTGTGTTCGGAGTAGAGCAGCACGTTGTTCCACGCGTCCGCGAAGCGGTTGGCCGGATACGCCGCTGGTTTCAACATCGCAAAAACCGTTTCCGCCTGCGCAAGCCGGTCCGAACTGGCACGGTTCATCGCCGTCTCCAGCGCGGAGGAGCCGGCGCCATCTTCCCAATACGGCGTCCAGTCACCGCGCACCACCGGGAGCTTGTCGCCGTAACGCTGTTCCAGCGCGCGGAACGCTTCGCTCGTCCCGGAGATGATGAACCGGGGCCAGGCATACTTCGAATTCCAGTCCTTCACGAAGTCGCAGATGGACGGATCCGGTATGGCGTTGTCGCCGTGGCCGCTCCAGCGCGCGTAGGCGATGTCATAGGGATAAGCGCGCTGCTCCAAGCCATCGCAAAAGGCATCCACCAGCTCCGGCGACATCCGGCCGTAGCGGTGGGACATGGCGTAGCCCCAGAACGGAATCCAAACCAGCACCTTTGATTTCCCGTCCGGTCCAACCCACCAGAACGGTTTGTTCTCCCATTCGCGCAGGATGGTGCCGATGCGGTCGAAGTAATTTGGCGCGGTGGAGAAATACCGGATCCCCGCCTGGTTCATGGCGGTCACGGTGCCCCAGGTGTAGCCGGGAACGTCGCTGATCATCACCGAATCCACCGGGACACCGGTCTGCCCGGCCATTTGGGTGCTGAAACGAAACAGCCGGAGCAATTCCTCCGGGCGGCAGAGACCGGTCAGCTCGTTGAGATACATTCCGTTCAGCACCACCTGTCCATTCTTCACCGCCGCGAGGAAATCGGCGCGTTGTGCGTCGTTCATCCGGTGGAGATACAGATCCGCCGCCCAAAGCACCTCCACGTTCCACACGAACCGCGCGCCCTCCGGATAACTTGCCGTGCGCTTCGCCGCCGCCATGCCGTCAACCAGGTTTTGCACCTGCTTCTTCTCGATGGCGGTCTGGATTTCGGTGTAGCCGATGTCCGTGTGCGAATGCGGCAGGATGTAAACGGTCATCCGGCGGACGGGCTTCATGATGACGCTCTGCGCCGCCAACGTCTGGCCGCCAACTTCGATCGCTATCGGAAGCTTGGTTTCTGCCGCCACAGCGGGCACCGACACTTCGACTGTCACCGAGCCGTGCTTCAAATGTACGGGGACGGTCTTCGCGCCCTCCACTCGCACCACAGCGTCCGCCTCGTCGCCGAAATGGCGCAGCGTTACCAGGATTGGCTGGAACGATTTCCCTTCTTTCTCCTGCAAGGCCCGCACCGGTTGGATGCGATCCACCAACGTTCGCGCCTGAATTTTTTCCAGTTCCGCGCCCGGAGGGGTCTTCATGCCAACCGAGTCGTAGAGCAACCAACTGCCCGTCAGCGTTGTGATATGGATTTCGTTGTCGCCCAATCGGAGCAGGCTGGCGGGAAGCGGAAGGGTGAAGGTGTGTTGCTTCGCCTTGGATAACTGACCATCGGCCGACTCGTCGCCTCCGCCCGGCGGCAACGTTCGATCGAAGCTCTGGCCGTTCACTTTGATGCGGAGCTTCGGTGGACTCTGGCTGTGCGTGTCGAGCAGGTCGAAGCTGAGTTGACATTCGCCGGTCGCCGGGGTGGTTTTCAGGCCAAAAAGAATGCTGAAGGTGTGTTCGCGTCCGCCCGCCCATACGTCGCCGGGCCCGGGATGCACGTAGGGCCAGTCCTGCTTCGGATCCGACTCGCCGATGACGAACAAGGCGTCCGTCTTGAACTGCCCGTATCCGGCCGGAGCGAGCGCGAACTCGGCGTTGTTGCGGTCGGCCCGGCCGATTTGCCAGAGGAAATCCAGATCGGCCGCCGAAAGATTCCAGTGGGCCAACAGCAGCACCAACGTGGCCCGACAGGGATTGAGGAGCTTGTGTTTCATAGCGCGAGATGAGGTTGTTTCGGCGTCAGGGTTGATTTCAGGAAGTATCATTTTTTGCGAACAGGCATCCATTGATTTCAGGCGCCAGCACGCGACCAGGCACGAACGAAAACCCGCGGACCACTGCGGAGATCCAAACCGTTTTCGCGGACCGCACCGCCGGACCAGAATTTACTTTTGACGCTGCGCGGCTCCGGGAGAACTGCTTTAGCGGCGGGTTCATTTGCGGTGAGCATAAAAATCCGGGAGCGGATGTCTCACCGGATATTGCCCAAACCTAACCCCAAACTGGCGGCGGCCTTATGTCGTTCTAGCCGGGCGGTTAGCCGATCAGGCATCCTTGAAATTGGATCGTCATCGCGGGAAGAGAGCCCGCAAAATTCTAGCGGCGCTAATTCTCGAGACGGCCACGGTGGAGCTATTTGGCAGGGCAGGCAAATCGGTAGCGCCCCGAGCCGACCTCGAACACCGCGTTGCCTTCGTTCATCCGCAGGAACTTCACGCCCGGAGCGGCGCTGGCCGGATGGCCGCTCTCGGTCACTTCCGCCACACCGCTTGCCGGCACGTAAACGGTCGCGGTCGTGTTGACGGGAATGACCACGGCAAGCGCGAGCCTGCCCTTTTCGATTTTCCAAGCGCTGGTGATCGGGCCGCGGATCGAATCGTAGCGGCCGTTGGCCCAGGTCACGTCGCCACCGGGGCGCGGACGAATGACGAAATGTTTCCAGCCCGGATGCGGCTCGCCCCGTGGAGTAATGGCGGCAACTCCATGGAGCGAGTCGGGCTGGATGCCGACGATGTTTTGGAACATCCATTCGCCCACCGCGCCAAACGCCCAGTGATTGAACGAATTCATGCCTGGGTCCTGAAAGCCGCGACCCTGCACGTAGCCGTCCCAGCGTTCCCACATCGTGGTCGCGCCGTTTTCAATCATGTAACCCCACGACGGAAACGTACGATTGGTGATGATCTGCCAGGCCTCATCGTTGTAGCCGTTGCGCGTCAATTCGAGCATCAGGCAGCGCGTGGAGAGGAAACCCGTGGAGATGTGCCCGTTGTATTTGCGAATACCCTCGCGCAGATGCGCGACCGCCTTCGGGCGCTGCTCGTCGGGCAACAGATTAAAATGGAGCGCCAGCGCATATCCGGCCTGCGTGTCGCCCGGTAAGCGACCGTCCGCCTGGACGAACTCATGGTTGAAGGCGGTCTTGATGTCCTCAAACAGTTTACCGTAGCGGCGGGCGTCCTCGTCGCGACTAATTGCTTTGGCCATCTTCGACACCAGTTCGGTTGAGTGCGCGAAATACATCGTGGCGAAGATTTCTTTCGGCACCTCGCCGCCTTTGGCCGGCCAGCCCGTGAGCTTGAGCGTGTCCGCGTTGAGCCAGTCGTTGTAATTGTTGCCGCGCCCCTTGCGCCAGATGAGGCCGGGGTTCCGGCTGTGAACGTATTCGATCCACCGCTTCATCGAATCCAAATGCTCTTCCAGCAGGCGCTGGTCCGCGTAGTTCAGCCAAGCGCGCCACGGCACGATGACGCCCGCATCGCCCCAGGCCGGAGTGCCCGTGAAGTGCCGGTTGCGATCAAAGGGATGCGGCGAAAAATCCGCGTAACGACCGTCATCGGCCTGCGCGTCGCGCACGTCGGGAATCCATTTCTTAAAGAAGGCGGCCATGTCCATGCCATAGCAGGCCGTTTGGGAGAAAGCCTCAATGTCGCCCATCCAACCGAGCCGTTCGTCGCGCTGCGGACAATCCGTCGGCACGCTCATCAGGTTGGCGCGCTGGGTCCAACGGATGTTTTGCCAAAGGCGATTAAGCATCGGGTTGGAGCAGGAGAACTGGCCGACCTCGGGCGACGAAGAGCAGAAGACCCGGCCCGTAAGCGCAGCCAGCTTTGGCTTCTGCGCCAGACCGGTGACTTCCACGAAGCGAAACCCATGATACGTGAAGTGCGGCTCGAAAATTTCCGCCCCGCCGCCGCGCAACGTGTAGCGATCCACTTGCGGCGCGCCCCGCAAGTTCGCGGTGTAGATCATGCCGTCGTTGTTGGTCGCTTCGGCGTGGCGGAGCGTGACCGTGGTGCCGGGCGGGCCGCTCAGTTTCAGACGGCACCAGCCGACCATGTTCTGTCCCATGTCGAAGACGAACACGCCGGGTTTTGGTTCGCTGAGCACGACGGGTTTCAACTCCTCGACGACGCGGATGGGTTCGTTGGGCTGGGCGACGAGTTTGGCTTTGAACTCGGCGAGTACTTCCACCGGTTGCCAGGCTTCGCCTTCAAACCCCGGCACATCCCAGCCCGGCATTTCCCGCCGCGCGTCATAAACTTCACCGTCGAGCGTGTCCGAACTGCGAACGGTCCCTTCTTTGGTGGAAACCCACGAGCCATCCGAAGCGACCGTCAGCGTTTGTCCGTTCGCCAGTTCGATTTCCAATTGGGCCAGCAGATACGGTTTGCGCCCATAGACTCCGCGCAGTTTTTTGAACAACCCATCCGACATGCCGAGCCGTCCGGCATACCAGCCGTCGCCCAGCAGCGCGCCGATAACGTTTTCGCCCGAACGCAGCAACGCGGTGACATCGTAAGTCTGGTACTGAACCCGCGTGTGGTAATCGGTCCATTCCGGCGCGAGGATGTGATCGCCGACGCGCCGGCCATTCAAGTGAACCTCATACGCACCGAGCGCGCTGGCATGGAGCGTCGCGCGGCGGACTTTGGCGGACACGTCGAAGCGCTTGCGCAGCATCGTCGCGGGTTGGGCATCGGATCGCTCCGCATCTTTGTAAGTCTTGGGCGGAATGACCGGCGGCAATTCGGCGCGGTCGCCAATCCACCGGGCTTGCCAATCCTTGGCCTCCAGCAAACCCATCTGCCAAAACGCCGGCTCGCTCCAGGCGGACGCGTGGCCGGCCTTGTCCCAGACGCGGATTTTCCAAAAGACGCGGGTGCCGGAGCGGAGCGGTTGGCCGGCATAACCGATCTGGATGGTCTGGTCTGATGTGACCTTGCCCGTATCCCACATGTCGCCCTGGTTTTTGCGCAAGGCTTCGGGCTCGCCCCGTGGAATAAGAGGTCCGGCTCCCATGAGCGCGTCCGTCGCGACTATTCCACGGGGCGAGCCGGACACCAAGATTTGATACGCCGTTTGAACTTGTCCTCGCACTTTGGAGTCGAGCGTCCAGCTTAACCGGGGCTGGGGCGAATCAACGCCCAGCGGGTTGACGAGATATTCACATCTCAGTCCTTCAACCTTCATCTCGCGCGCCTGCCCGCAGGCGGTGGCGAAGACCAAGATCAGTGCTAGGGTGATTTTCGCGATGGGAATTTTCATAAGCCGGTGGTGCCATGTTTCATTCCGTTTGGAAGCCAGCGCCTGCCTTCCTTCACCATGGTTAACCCGCATTGGCCGCCGAGGGCAAGAAGGTAAGAGTGGGAAGTGCCAGTCACATCGAACGCACCCCGTACCCGAGCAAAAGCCCGCGCCGACCCAAACCAACTTTGTTCAGCTCGCGCCGGTTGCCGCGACCTGCTCGCGACGGAGTCGGAATTCATGACGCTTGTCACGCTGGATTTTCACAGCGCAAGCGGATGGTAGATCGCGCCGGGATACCCGACTCAAAGCTTGCGGGCCTTCGCGGGAGAGTGGCCCGCGCCGCTTCATGTGGCACTATCAAGAACCCGTTCGTGGAAAATTATCAGGGGTGAAAACTGAATTTGCGCGCGTGTCAGGCTTTTGCTACCGCCGTCAACATGACGGCGACCAATGTGATTGAAGAAATCAAGCACCTGCCGCGCGCGGAACAATCGCGCGTGATTCAATTCGCTTTTGAACTGGCGCGCGAGCGCCAACTTCCGGGGAAAAAGTTATCCGAACTCGCTCAACGAATGGCTGATTCAGACGACCCCGCCGAAGTTGAAAAGTTGAAAGCGGAAATCACACGCGGCTTTTACGGCGAATAGCCATGCCGCGCGTCCGCCGCCACAATCTTCCACCGCAACTTCTGGCGCACTTGGTTGATCGTGTCAATCGTCGCAACATTTCCGCCGATCAACCTGGATTGTTGGCCGACTGGCTCTATGCCGAACCCGAAGTGCCGGCAGGAAAATGGTTCAAGAAATTTTCCGGCGTGACGGTCTGCGGCGAAGGCGAATTGATTAAAACATTTCTCAACCGGGACAAATTGCAACGGGCGAAGAATTGAGATAGTGAGCCGCGCGCTGATGACAGGTTTGGAAACCGCCGTCAAAAAAATGCTGCGCGTGATGGAAAATTATCGCGGGTGAATTTTGCCGGATAATTTTAACGGCCTTTCAAAATCCGTTCGTAAACCGCGTGCGTGCCAATCCAGAACCAATGATAAGTGTCATTTCGCAGCAGCGCGAGCGAGCGGTAATCTTCCGTGATTCTGGCCGACCAAAATGGTCCGACCTTTTTGAATTGCAGTGACGGATGGCGTGGGTTGTCTTTCCAGAGACGGTATTGCTTGCGTGCGGCCAGTTTGATTTCCGGCGGCAAATCTGCATGCGCCCGCCAGAATCTAGGAGTGGTCAATGATTTCATCCAAAGGCTTCACCCGACCGGCGGCGATGTCCGCTTCAACCTCCTGAACCAGATGATCCAGACGACCGGCGGCGGCGTCCGCTTCAATCTGCTTGTCCCAATCCTGCCAGAGAGCGTCGTGCAGACGATGAATCAACTGCCACTTTTCGCTGGGCGGAAGCTGTTCAATGGCCGACTCGATTTCCAATACCGTGCTCATGCGGATAAAATACGTCGCGAATTTTAATCGGCAAGCGCGGAAATGCTTGATGGATAATTATCGCGGGCAGACTGCGCCGGAGCGCGGCTGTGTCGTCCTCGACCAGCCGCAGCGCGTCGGAAACAGGCGACGCGACAGAATTATTTCAGCGACTGCTCATTGCGAAGCTGCGGCGGCCCGCGGCGCGCCAGCGCGCGCCAGCGCGACGGCGGCTGGGCTTCGCCCCAGCCGCGCTCCGACGCAAGTGACCGCCACTTCCAGTCACACCCGGCGGTTGGTTCGCTCACGGGATTTCATGGATTGCGAACGTCCGTTTGAACCGTGGCCGGTCCTCGTCATCCTTGAAGATCGGCTCGCGCCGGTCGCCGCGACCTGCTCGCGACGGAGTCGGAGTTCATGACGCTGGTCGCGCTGGAAGCTCCCACAGCGCAAGCGGATGGTAGATCGCGCCGGGATACTCGACGCTCAACTTGCTGGCCATCGCGGGAGAGTGGCCCACGCCACTCCATGTGCCAGTATCAAGAACCGACCTGTTTTTGCGCCGGCAGCCTGACCAAAGTCTCCGCAGGCGTCCTCAGCCCGGAAATGTTCGGCTGAACTTCGCTTGCCGAACCTGGCGAGCTGAATTATTTTTGCGCCATGAGCACCGTCAAAGAAATTGAATCCGCCGTGAGCAAACTGACGCCGGACGAACTCCAGTCCTTCCGCAGTTGGTTTCAGGAATTCGATGCCGCCGCGTGGGACAAGCAATTTGAAAAGGATGTCCGCGCCGGACGGCTGGACGCGCTGGCGGATGAGGCGCTGGCTGATTTGCAAGCAGGCCGCTGCAAGGCCTTGTGAAGCACCGCGCGAGCACAAAGTTCTGGCAGTTTCACGCCCGCCTGCCGGAAGAAATCCAGCGACTTGCCGATGAGAATTTTGAACGGCTCAAAAACAACCCGCGTCATCCTTCGCTCCATTTCAAAAAAGTTGGCCGCTACTGGTCGGCGCGGGTTGGGATTCATTATCGCGCGGTGGCGGTTGAAAGCGGAAACGATGTGGTCTGGTTTTGGATCGGCCACCACAGCAAGTATGACCAGATTATTGCCGGCCGCTGACCAGCCCGGCGACGACTTCGCCATCCGCAGGACCGGCCGCGCGACCAAAGTTTCCGAAGGCGTCATCAGCCCGGAGATTTTTTCGGTGAAAGTCGCCTGACTTCAAACGCCAGCTTCCGTCGGTGGGAATGGCTTGGCGTGGTTCTGGCGTTTGAGTTCGCGGCCAAAGCGGTGCTGAAGCACACGCAGTCCAAACGCTACCGCGCGGTTCGCCGACCAGGGCAGCCGCGAAGCGTCTGGACTGCGGCTGATTTATCGCCGCTTTCCCCAGCGCCAGAGGCGCGGCATATTTGTAGAAAATCACCCGAAGGATTCAAGCTTCGTTACGGCTCGCGGCCCACGCCGCAACTTGCTCGCGATGGAGTCGGAGCTTGCTCACGAAGGCTTTCGGAGTTCATGGCGCTTGGCGCGCTGT
>CAYHFK010000167.1:0-10571 GCA_964355895.1 uncultured Bifidobacterium sp.
GCTTCCTGGCCGGTGGCGGCGTCGAGGACGAGGAGAATTTCCTGCGGCTTCACCAGATCGCGCAGGCGCACGAGTTCCTGCACCAGCGGCTCGTCAATTTGCAGGCGACCCGCCGTGTCAAAAATGATGATGTTGCGATGGTTCGCCTTCGCGAAATCGAGCGCCTCCCGGGCGATGCGCAAAACGTCCGTCTCGCCGCGTTTCAGGAAAACGGGAATGTCCAGTTGCTTGCCGAGCGTTTCGAGCTGATCCATCGCCGCTGGTCGGTACACGTCTGCCGCCACGAGCAACGGCTGGCGACCCTGCTTGAGCAACAGGCCGGCCAGCTTGCCGCTGGAAGTGGTCTTGCCCGCGCCGTGCAAGCCGACCATCAAGATGCAACTGGGATTGGCGACCAGGTTCAAAGCGGCATTGGTTGAACCGAGCAAGTCCACCAGTTCGTCGTGGATGATTTTGACGATTTGCTGGCCAGGCTGGACGCTCTGGACGACTTCCGCGCCGAGGGCTTTGACGCGGACGCGCTCGATGAAGTCGCGCGCCACCTTGAAGTTCACGTCGGCTTCCAGCAGGGCCATGCGGACTTCGCGGAGCGCCTCGCCGGCATTGGCCTCGGAAATTTTGCCAAGGCCGCGCAGATTGCGGAAGGCGTTCTGGAGTTTGCCGCTTAGAGAATCGAACATTCGATCAAGCTAGGGAAAGTCACGCGGGTTGACAAGGATTCGGCGGTGTGGCTTAATCTGCGGCCCTTGCGTGGTAGGTTACCCAAGTGGCCAACGGGGGCAGACTGTAAATCTGCTGGCTTACGCCTTCGATGGTTCGAATCCATCACCTACCACCACTCCAAAACCCCTGTGAATACAGGCTCTGCGTGCGTTTTAGCGGTTTTTGTTGTCCGTCGTCATTCTACCCCATTCCCACCCGTTTCCACCAGAAAAACGCCACTCGACGGCACTCAGACGGCACTCGGGTCGCCCAAGAAACCGACCGGGAGCACCAAGTCGGCGATGCACCCCGAATCATTTCAGTTGGAGTGGAGATTTAGATTCCGGCCAAGTAGCTGAAGTTCGATGCGTCCCAAAAACGATGAACAGTTGATCTGAGAAATGATCCCGCGTACGTCAAGGTCGCGGGCGGACGCCAGTCCCGCCATAGTGCGCTCCCGCACGAGCGCCACTGGGACTGGGGCAGCGCGTTCATTCTACAAAATGAAGTGCCCGGCGAACGGATGAGGGCGGCATTTTCAACTTAGAGCCTGAGGCAGTTTCAAAACCCCGTAGCCGCCGACGTGAGTCGGCTCAAAGGGTTTGGAAATTAGAGCGGACTCACGTCCGCTGCTACAGTTTTGAAAGAAGCTCGCCTGTTTGAAAACCCGTCTGAAACGCCGCGTGAGGGCACACGGCCTACAAATACCCACGGGCATCCAATTGTCTTGTAGCCCGGGGCCCCCACCGGGCGGGTTTTCAAACCGGCTCTAACGCTCAATATCCTCCTGACCCGATGACTCCGGACTGCCTGGTGGCCGGCCGGTCCGAATTCTCAGTGGCTTCCCGGCGTCGGTATTCGTCCAACATCGCGGCGGTGGCTGTCGCGCCACACCGGGTGACGCCGAGAGCGCGGACGCATCAAATGCGCGAACGCTCGCCGCGCTGCCGAAGATCAAACCCGCGGCCACCGCTACGATGCCGGGAACCCGCAGGACCGATTGGGTCAGCCCGATGGTTGTTTTCCAACTCATGCTGCCAAGTCTATCGCGCATGAGCGCAGCCTGCCCGCCTCTTGATTAGATCGTAACTGCCCGAACGGAGGGGGAAGCGCGTGGGGCGCTACTCGACGCGCAGGATGCCGCGCCCCACCCAGTTCACCGCTCGAGAATCCACTTTGCGGCTGCGGTTAAATCATCCACGACCACGGCCCGGGTGAGTTGCGCGGCGGCGGCGCGTTCCACGTCCCGACCATAGCCGGTACGGACGAGCAAGCTGGCGCACACGCCCGCATTCCAGCCACATTCGAGATCAATCAGCTTGTCCCCGATCATGAAACTGGCGGTAAGGTCCAGGCCGAACTCATCCCGCGCATCGAACAAAAACTGGGGAGACGGCTTGCGTCCGCGACTCGGTTGGTCTGGCGCTTCGGGGGCGATGTAGATTTTCTGAAATTCGATGCGGTGTTGCTGGAACTCCTGGACGACGCGGGTATTGACCCGGTCCACGTCGGCCATGGTGAAGTAACCGCGGCCCACGCCGGACTGGTTGGTGACGATGAACAAGGTGAACCCGGCGGCGGCCAGCCGTTTCAGGCTGGCGAACGCTTCCGAGAAAACTTCGACCTGCGCCGGGTCGCGGAGATATTCCTTCTCTTTGATGATCGTCCCGTCCCGGTCAAGAAATACAGCGCGATTCATGATTTGTTGGCCCGATTCTGTGACGGAATGTGAGGGGGCGAAATAAAAAAGAAAGGGCGGCCCGGGCCGCCCTTTCTGAAACGATCGATGGATCAGGCGCTCACTTCCGTTTGATGCGGTAGAATTGTACGTCACCGGAAGAGGTAACTGCGGCCTCGAATTTGCCCGGGAACGGATTGGTAATCGTCGCACTCGTCGGCGTGTAGGTGCCGTCAACAGTCCCGGCGCTGATCAAGTCGAAGCCCGTCGAGGAATCGCTGACGCCGGCATCGAAATTGACGGTCACGGTGCCGCCCGCAACGCTGATGCCCGTGATGTTGATTACCGCCGGCGCGGAGATGCTGGGGAAGGAGGTGCTGACGACCAGATTGCTGATCTGGAGCGTGCCGATGCCGGCGCTCTGGCGCAAACCGTAAGCGCCGACGGGTGAGGTTTGGAGGGCATCCGTGCCTGTCACCGCCGTGCTGGATTCAGAGGTGGGGTTCAACCACAGCGCAGTTTCACCGATGCCGCTGTTGTACCGCGTGACGACGAGGTAGTCGGTGCCCACGCTGCAATCGAGTGGCAGGTAGTTGCCGGCGTTGGCCTGGTTGGCGATGCCGACGCGGTAGCTGCCCGCCGCCGCGCCATTGGTGCTGACAAACACTTTCGCCCGGAAGGTTGTGCCGCCCGTGGTGGCGGTGTTGCGATAGTGCGCAAAATAATCGCCGCTACCCTGGGGCAGGTCGGTGACCCGGAGTGTGAAGCTGCTGTAAAACACCACACCAGCACTAGCCGGGTAATTGGTGAACAACGGGAAATCGCCAGCGCTGTTCGTCAGCGGCGCAGCCACGTCCTCGCCGAGCGCTGCCGACAGGTAAGCCCAGCCGTTGGTGGACTGAACTTCATAGGCCAAGCCCGAAACCGTCTGCCACGGGCTGTCCGTCGCGCCGTACAGGGCATTCGGGAGCAGGAACTCGGTGTAAGCGAATTGGTCCTGCAAGAGAATCCCCAACACGGGCGTCACAGAGAGGGCGAAAGTGCGGGTGGTGGTGGTGAATCCGTCGCTAAAACTCAACGTTACCGTGGTGACGCCATTGGTGTTGCCTTCCGGCACCAAGGTCACCGTGCGGCTCGAACCAGTCCCGTTGACGGTGATATTCTCGCTTTTGAGCAGGTTGGTGTTCGAAGAACTGACGGTCGGCGTAAGCGTGTCGCCTTCGGCGTCGGTGACCGTAAAGGCAATCGGAGGAATGATGGCGTTAACCACCGCGATCTGATTGGGAATGGCTGAGATGCTCGGCCCCCCCACCGTCACCACGAAAGCAGAAGCCGCGGTGTTCGTCCCATCGCTTACCGTCAGGGTGACCAAGGTCTTGCCCTGTTCGCCCGTTGCGGGGGTTACGGTGACGGTGCGGTTGGTGCCGTCGCCGTCGCTGACTACGATGCCTGACAGAGGCACCAGTGTGGTGTTGGAAGAGGCGCTCGCAATGGTCAGGATCGAGGGATCCGACTCGGCGTCGCCGACCTTGAATGGAAGTGGGCCGGTATTGCCGTCTCGCGGGATGGATTGGCTTGCAACGGTGCCAATTGTCGGGGAGGTGTTCGCGCCCGCTATTTCCGCGAACGCGGTGCCCACGCGGAGGGCGTCAATCCCCATGGTGCCTTGCCCGGTGGTTTGGCGGAACGAGTAATAAACGACGTTGATGAAGGGTGATACCGCATCCGCCGCCGTCACGCTGGCGGACGACTCGTCGGTCGGATCAATCCAGAGGGTCGAAGTAGCCGTGGCGATTTGGTATCGGGTCACGACGGTGTAGGTGACGTTGGTGTCCAAATCGACGTCCCACTGGGCGGTGGCGGCGTTCCCGGACGAACTGTTGGCGATGCCCAAACGCACCTTGCCAGCGGGCGTAAGCGTCCCAGCAATTGCATTGGTGGCGCTGATCCAGATGCGAGCCCGGTGCAGCGTTGCGTTTGGAGGTGCCGATTCGCCATTGAAGTGTGCAAAGTAAGCGCCGGCTGCGGTCGGGAGGCTTTTGATCTTGATTGTGAACTTCGAATAGACAGCTGCGACTGCACCGTTCGTCATGTAAGGACTCCCAGAGAGGGGTGCAGCGATGTCCTCCGTGCGCCCGGTGATACTACCGGCCACCTCCAGAATGTTGTTGGTGACGACCATGCTGCCCGCGATGCCACTGTTAGCTAGCCACGGTGACCCGGCAGCACCGACGATCGCGCCGTCGGGGTAGTTAAAGTCGTCACTGAGGATGCTTGCGGCCTGCGAAGCGAAGGCCACGCCAGCGAGGGCGAGGATGAGGGCGAGGGATTTTTTCATACGTGAGTCAGGTTTTGAGGTTACTCGGTTTTCGGTTTTTGAACTGGGTCAAACTCTGGTGACAAACTCGGTGGTCACTTTGTGCGGCGGCGGCGGATTTTCAATAAATACATATTCACAACCGGGTGATGCCCGGCGCAGGCCCTCACTGGCTGTCAGTTGGGCGTCGTGCTGTTGGGATACCAATACAGCTTGCGCTCGGTCTTCCATTCCTCAGCGGCGATGTTGGATTCGGTGCTGGTGCGGAGGAACTCGTTGGTGCGCGCGGAACGGGAGCTGCCGTCGGCCATGGCAAAGTTGCCGCGCTGGTCGTGCCGGGCGACGGCGTACTGGCCGGTCACGTTCGACTGCGCCGCCCCGGTGTTGTTGGGCGAATTGGGGTCCACTTCGGCCACGAGAATGGTGTCGGAGACACGTTTCATGCTGGAAAACTTGGTTTGCCCCACACCGGTGGCCCGGGCGCTTCGGTTCACGCACAGGCGGCCATTCTCGCCATACATGAAAAAAGCGCGGGCGAGTGACGGCGGATTGGCGTAAGGGACTGCTGCCTTGCTGGGATCCGGGCAACTGGGGCAGGAGAATATCGTCCGTGACCCGGGCACCGGCGGGGTCGGAGGCGTCCGCGTGTAGAGATCCACCAACCGGGGTTGATTGACGAGGACGGAAACGGTGTTGTACCAAGCCTCATCAAGATTGCCGCTGGTCTTGTCGGCAATGGGCTTCGTGCTGTTACCTTCCTCCGGTACCTGGTCGTTGTTGTCATCGGCGTACATTTTGAACCCCAAGGACCATTGGCGCATGTTGCTGAGGCAACTGATGCTTTGGGCCTTGGCCTTCGCCTTGGAGAGCGCCGGCAACAACATCGCCGCCAAAATTGCGATGATCGCGATAACGACCAGCAGCTCGATAAGGGTGAACGCGGAAAGAAATCTGTTTCGACCAACGACTTTGAACCGTGGGGTAGGCATATTAATCATCGCACTGCTGTTTCGATAAAGCAGTTCAATCTTGGGCCGCTCCGGGTTTGTCCCAGTTATCGTGGACGCGACTCTAGGGCGCACCCCGGAATTTGCAAGCGGTTAGTGCGGAGAAGTTACTAACATTGCAGCGGCGAATTTGGGGTAACACCCCGGCAGCTTGGGCCCGGCCAATAATCGTGATGTGCTGCCTCGCCCCAGGCGACGGACGGAGGCGGATCACCCGTGATCTCCGCCGTATCAGATCGGATTTTTGCCTTGCCCTGGCGGCCCGGCCGATTAAACGTGGTGGCGAAATCGCTTCTCCACCATTCGCCATGAAAACATTTCCCAGCGCCAAACTTTTCAACTCACCAATTGCGCGGCGGGTGAGAAGCTTTGCCCGGTTGTCGTTCAGCTTGCTCCCGGCCGGTTGCCCGGCGGGGAAATCCTCCGTTCCCCGCGCGGCCAGGCGATCGTGGCGCAAATGGGTTTCACGCCCAAGCCCTGACGGCGCTGGGCCATTCATCGGAAAAATCTAATTTCGCCAAGCGTCGAACTCTGCTTCATAGTTGCCCGGTGAAAGTGACAATCGCAAATACCGCATGGCTGGGGGTGTGGTTGGGCTGGGTCGCCAGCACCACTGGCTGGTCGGCGGACTGGCCCATGTTTCGCGGCCAGCCCGCGTTGACCGGAATCGCGCCGGGACAACTCCCGGAAAAACCCGCGTTGCTGTGGACCTTCAAAACCGCCGGACCCGTGAAATCTTCCGCGGCCATCGTCGGGAATCGTGTCTTCGTTGGCTCGGATGATCGCAACCTGTACGCGCTCGACTTCGCGACCGGCAGGAAAATCTGGGCCTTTACCAACAGCGAGGCGATTGAATCCTCGCCCCTCGTGCTGGACGGAAAGGTTTTCGTCGGCTCCAGCGATGCCAACCTCTATGCGCTCGATGTCGCCACCGGCAAACAACTTTGGAAATACACCACCGGCGACAAAATCCTCGGGGCGCCCAACTGGTTTGTTTCCGGCGGCCAGACCAACGTGCTCATTGGCAGCTACGATTTCAAACTCCACTGCCTCGCCGCCGCCACCGGGAAAAGCAACTGGGTCTATGAATCGGCCAATTACATCAACGGCTCCCCCGCCGTGGCGGAGGGGCAGACGGTGTTTGGCGGCTGCGATGGACTCTTGTATGTCATTGCGCTGGCCGATGGGTCGCAATCGCAGAGCAATGAAATTGGCGCGCCCATCGCGGCGTCCGTGGCGCTGGCCGACGGGCGGGCCTACTTCGGCCACTATGAAAATCAATTTCTCTGCGCGGATCTAAAGTCGGGGTCGAACGTGTGGACGTTTCGCGACCGGCAGTTCCCGTATTTTTCCTCGCCGGCGGTCACGAAAGATCGCGTGCTGTTCGGGGGGCGCGATAAAATGCTGCACTGTGTGAATCGCGCCGATGGCCAACGCGTCTGGAGTTTTGCCACACGCGGGCGGGTGGACAGCTCGCCGGTTGTCTGCGGCGACAAGGTGGTGGTCGGCTCGGACGATGGCCGGGTGTATCTGGTGCGGTTGAGCGACGGCAAGGAACTGTGGTCTTATGAAATCGGCCAACCGGTGGGGAGTTCGCCCGCCGTGGCGGATGGAAAAATTGTCATCGGCAGCGACGATGGCAGTGTTTATTGTTTTGGCACGAAAGCCAAATGACCGATGCCATACGAATTGGAAATCAAAGCCGAGCCAATGAAGTTTCTGCGATCCTTGCCGGTGAATGAGCGAAAGCAAATTGGCTATCGTCTGAATGGTTTGCAGCGCGACTTTTCCGGCGACGTGACGAAACTACGCGGCAGCCGGAACGAGTACCGTCTCCGGGTGGGAGATTGGCGAGTGTTGTTTGAATTGGTCGGCGACCAGATTGTCGTCTATGCTATCGGTGACCGAAAGGACATTTACAAATGAGCGCCTCGACATTGAAACGGCCAAGCGAACAGGCACGGCTCCAACGGCAGGTGACGCGCGGCAAAGCGGTGCTGCGCGAACTCCGCGACACTTTGGAAGACCTGGATGATCGCCTCGACCTGGCCCGTGCCATAAAGCGCAACGGCAACAAGCCAGGCATCCCGTGGGCCCAAGCGAAGAAGGAACTCGGACTGGACGATCTTTGAGAGTGTCCTTCGTCGAGTAGGATTGCCATGACAGCCACGCCCGCGAGTCTTGCCTCCCCGCCGCTCCGCCACGAAACCACCGCTGGCAATTACTTCGTCGCGAACTACCCGCCGTTCGCGTTCTGGAAGCCGGAGTTTGTTTCACAATTTGAAGCCGCGCTTGAACGCCCGCCTTCATCCCTCGACCCTCGACCCTCGACGCCATTTGGCCAATACGTCCACATCCCGTTTTGCCGCAAGCGCTGCCACTTCTGCTATTTCAAGGTTTACACGGACAAGGATTCGTCCGAAGTGCGCGGCTATCTCGACGCGTTGCTGGCGGAGTTGACCGTCTATGCGGGCAAGCCAGCGATCGGCGGGCGCAAGCCGAAGTTCGTCTATTTCGGCGGCGGCACGCCAAGTTATCTTTCGCCCGACCAACTGCGCTTTCTGACCGACGGCATGAAGCGCTTGTTGCCGTGGGATGAAGTCGAGGAAGTCACGTTCGAGGCCGAGCCGGGCACGCTCACCGATCACAAGCTAAAGGCGATCCGCGATCTCGGCGTCACGCGCCTGAGCCTGGGCATCGAACACTTTGATGATCACATTCTGGAGATCAACGGTCGCGCGCATCGCTCCAAGGAAATCGCCCGCGCCTACGCTTACGCGCGCGAAATCGGCTTCCCGCAGATCAACATTGATCTCATCGCCGGCATGGTCGAGGAGACGGAGGACAAATGGCGCGAGACCGTGGCGAAAGCGGTGGCGTTGCGTCCGGACTCGGTGACGATTTATCAGATGGAAGTGCCGTTCAACACGGGCATCTATCAGCAGATGAAAGCCGGCGGCAAACTCGTCGCGCCGGTGGCCGATTGGGAAACGAAACGGGCATGGGTGGATTATGCCTATTGCGAGTTCGAGAAGATCGGCTACACGGTCACGAGCGGCACGACGGTGGTGCGCGATCCGGCAAAGGTGAAGTTTATTTATCGCGAAGGCTTGTTTTCCGGCGCGGATATTCTATCCATTGGCGTGGCGAGCTTTGGTCATCTCAACGGCATGCATTATCAGAATCACCACGAGTTTCAGCCGTACGTGGATGCCGTGAACACCGGCAAGCTGCCGGTTTACCGCGCGCTCACCCCGTCGGCGGAGGAGCGTTACATTCGTGAATTCATGCTGGGCCTGAAACTGGGCAGCGTGAGTGCGGACCACTACACGAAGAAATTTGGCGCCGACCCGCGCGTCCAGTTTGCCGCGCCGCTCGCTACGCTGAAGGAGTGGGGCTTCCTCACCAACGGCGGCGACCGTATCGGTGTCACCCGCGCCGGGTTGCTCCAAATTGACCGTCTGCTGCACGAGTTTTTCAAACCAGAACACAAAACCGGACGTTATGCCTGACACCTTCACGTTTCCCCTCTCGGAGTTCTACGTGCGCGCCAAACTGCCGCTGCCACGCATTGAAATGATCGCGGGCGATGCCGTGCCCGAGCCATACCGGTCGTTGCTCGTTCACCAGAACGACATGACGCCGACGCTGGAGGCATTTTATGAGTCGGACATTCACCTTGAAATCGTCAGCCGCGAGCGCCGCGGGGATTTTTATTTCCGCGAAGTTGTGCTGCGTTTGAACCGTGACGAACAGCCCGTGGAGTTTGGGGCCAACAAACTCTACGTCGGCCGTTTTCCCGAGGAGGTGCGGGAACTGATTCTGGCGGAGGAAATCCCGCTGGGGCGCATTTTGGCCGACTGCGGCGTGAAACATCGCACCGAGACCCGGGCGTTCCTGCGGGTGGAATCCGATGCCCTGATCACCGAGAAGTTTGAACTCGCCGCGCCGGCGGTGCTTTATGGTCGCGAGGCCCTGATCTCGGACCTGCAAGGCCGCCCGCTTTCGGAGGTCGTTGAAATCCTGCCGCCGGCCCGCGCGGCTTGAGCATAATCTTACTCTTACTCTCTTTTGCCCCGCCCGGCTTAAGATGAAGAGGAGGATTAAGCTTAAGAACGAACCGGCGTTATTCGGATTGGAAGCCGCGCGCATCCTCTGTTAGCTTCCCGCCAGCAAACAGTCCAAAACGAGAGGAACGCACATGCCACAGGCCGTCATGGATCCCGGCGAAGTCCGGCGCTTCGCGGAAGAACTCAAGCGGTTCAACGTCGAACTGCAAAACCGGATGTCGCTCCTGCAGGCGCGCTTCTCGGCGCTGGGTGATACCTGGCAGGACCAGGAGCACGCCAAGTTTTCCGAGGAATTTCGCGATACGATGAAGGTGCTGAAGAAGTTCATCGAGTCATCGAACCAGCACACGCCCTTCCTGCTGCGGAAAGCCCAGCGCATCGAGGAATACCTTGATCAACATTAAACCACAGATGAACACAGCCGGAGGAATCAACATCGAACATCCAACAGCGAACACCCAATCCCCAAGGACGGCGCGAACCGCAATTCCCCAATTCGATGTTGGATGTTGGATGTTCTCTCCTTCCTTTTTGAGCCATGCCTGAACGCGCCAGGGTCACTTCGCTGGAAGCCATCGAGGACTTCCGGGCGAAACTTATCATCTACCGCGAGCGGGCCGGGCGCGTGCTGGATGAGGTCAACGATGACGTGACGCGCACCCGGCTCTGGCTGCAGTCCGAGCGCCCGGCCCACTGGAAAAATCAAATCCGCCGTCTCACCCACGAACTGGAGCGACGCCAACAGGAGCTGTTCAGCGCCCAGCTCTCCAACCTGAGCGACTCCTCGTATGTTCAGC
>CAYHFK010000168.1:0-10561 GCA_964355895.1 uncultured Bifidobacterium sp.
GGCGGCTTTGCTGCGCGTGGACATCATCTTGTTCGCCAGCGCTTCAATCACGCCGCCGGGCCACGACGCTCATCAGCCCCCACAGCAGCCCAAACGCCGTCGCGCCGACCGCGAGCCGGCCCAGCCAGCTTGGCGTCTTGGTGTTCTCCGCGAACAACCCAATCGTCATCGGTTTGTTGATCTCGGTTTGCAACACCTGCGTGAACGAGTACCGCACCCCGCGGGCCGGCAGATTCACGTGCAGTGGCGTGACCTTGGCCACGGCGAGTTGCTGCGCGGCTTCGAGCTTCTCCCATTGCTTGCCCGCCACCTCGGCGTCGCCATCCGCCTGCGCGCCGCGCTGCTGCGCCTGCCCATTCAACCCCAGGTCCAGCGTCCCATCGTTCAACCGCGCGTTGTTCTCGAAGTACCATGCGTTCTGCGCCTGGATCAGGTTGCTGCCCTGAATCCGCCGCAACTCTCTGCCCAACTCCTCAACTTCTCCGGAATCGGCGAAGTAACCTTTGTTCGCCGCCGGATTTTTTGCCCGGTTGTAGTTCCCAACTGCCTCGCGCGTTTTCCCTTCCGCCAGTTGCTGCTTCACCGTGGACAACTCCTCCTGCATCGCCTTCCGCTTCTCCGTGACCGTAAGCGTTTCCGCCTCCGAATAAAGGCTGCGGCTGAAGTCCTGCACCACCGGCGCTCCTAAATCCACCGTGCGCGTCATGCTGCCTGCGAAGTCGCCGTAGTCGTAATCCGGCGGCAGGAACAAATCCCAACGCGCGTTCTTGAGCGGCACATCAAACATGGGCGACGTCAGCGCCACCTTGCCGTTGCGACGCGGAAAATGATCCTCGCCCACGTACGTCAACTCCACCGTGATCGGTGCGTCGCTGGCCGCCGTGCGTTCGAGGGGCAACAGCAACCGGTCTCCGCGCTTGCTCGGGCGTACCGGTTCGCCCGCCACGAATGCGCTCCATACCGTCGTGCCTTTCGGTAGCTCGATTTCGAGATGCTGCCGGCCGTTGTTGCGCACGCTGAGGCTCGCCTCGGTCATCACCTGGCCATCATCGGCGACCACCGTCGTGAACCGTGCGCTGTCCACGAGCGCCTGCAACACCTCCGCTTCCGCGTAACGCCGCGCCTCGACCAGCAGGCGGTAACCCGGCCGGACGTAACGGTAGGCGACCACGGCCGATTCTGGCGCCCGACCGGTCCACGCCGGCAGTTCGCCCACGTCAATTTTGTTGAGCAATTCGCCCGCGCTTTTTTCGGTCACCTGCAACGGCGGTCGGGCCACGACCACCAGGGAACCCGATTCGCGCTCCACGCCCAGCGCTTCGATGCCCGTGAGTTCCACCAGATTCGTCCGGGAATCCTTCGGCCATTCCCAGGTGACCGTCAGCAGGTAATCGCCGCGCACCTTGCTCTGCAATTCCACGCGCCAGTCGTTCGTTTGCTGGTCACGGCGGCGGATGTTCACGCCGTTGATCTCGACATTCTTCGCGCCCGCCGGCACGCGCACCCGAAACTCCTTCACCGGCGCGTTGGCGATGTCGAACTTAACCAGGGACCGCGCGCTCACGAGGGTTTCGGTAAAGGTGAAGGCGTTGAAGACCTCGGCGCGCACCCACGCCTCGACGCCTTCGGTGGCGATGGACAATTTCCAGCCTGCCGCCGCATCCGTGGCGATGAGTTTGAATGCCAGCGCGCTGCCTTGTTGCGTCGAACCCGCCGCCCCCGCAACACTCGCGTAGGGAACTTCGACCAGACCGTCGAACGAAGCGGTCTTTACGCCAATGCCGATTTCGGACGTGACGGTGACGTAGCCGGAAAGTTTTTGGGGGCCCAAGGGCGCAACTCCCGCAAGGCTCAACGCGGGCGGAACGTCCTTCCAGTTCTGCGCCAGCGTCACCTGCAACTGGCCGGCGCCCAAAGTGCGTTCCTTCAGTGAGACTTCGAGGACGCGCGCCCCGGGGTCGCCGCGCTCGGACCATTGCTGCACGTTGGTCCCGCTCACGGAATCCAGCCGCCAGCCGTCCGGCAACGCGAGGCGCAACGCAAACACGCCCGCCTTCTTGACGGTGTAATTCATCTGCGCCACGAGTGACAGTTGCTCCAGGCCGACGCGAAAATCATTGCGGATCGCGGCTTCGATCTGCGGTTGAACGGCTTCGACGCGCACGGCGAGATCAAAGTCCGCTTTCAGAAAACGGAACGCGCTGAGCAGACCTTCCTTCGCGACTCCCGCCGCGCGGGCGAATTCCTCCGCGTCCACGCGTTGCAACTCGGCGGAGCGCTCGACGGTGAGCGCCAGTTCCTCGCCACCCGACAACGCCACGAGTCCGGTTTCGCGTTTCACGTCCAGCGCGTGCGGGATTTCGACACCGACCGTCGCGGGCAACTTGTCGAGCACCCGCTCCGTTTCGAGCGTCAGCTTGTAGCCGGGCGAGACGCCTTTGAGCAGGTCCACGGTGAGGATTTCGCCGGTCGCGTCCGGCTTGAGTTCCCACGTCCGCATGCTCGCGCCCTCCACGCGCAGCAATCGCTGGCCGGCGGGCAGCCGCACGCGGAGTTGCTTCAACTCGCCCTGTGTCACCTGGTAATCCAGCGTCGTGCGGAGCTTCGTGACGCCGCCGCTGAACGTGGCCAGCGCCGTGTTCTGGCAAAAGACCGTGGCCGCGATCTCGGCGGCGCGCTTCACGCGCGGAGTCCACGTCATCTCGAACCGGTCCGTCGCCCCGAGAATGGCCGACACACTCGTCTGCGCGGCGCTGGCCGTGCGGCGGAAGCTGACCGCCGTCGGGAACTCCACGTCCGCCTCGGCTTCGTCAATCGTCACGTTGACCTGGCTGCTCAACGCGGGGGGAATGGTGAACGCCAGCGAACGCTTCGTGACATCGCCGCCAAGTTTGCCCAGCAATTTCATCTGCAACGTAGCCGGGCCGCGCGCGGGCAGAAACACGGAAACCGTCCGCCCCTCACGCACCAACTTCGCGCCGCCGGTGGTGGTGAACGCTTGCACCGCGATGTCATCGCTGAACAACGGCAGGGTTTGATTCGTCATGGCGGACGAGATGACAAACGTCGCTTCGAACTGGGCGACCTTGTCCTGCACGCGACCAGTGTAACTGGCGCTGACGAGCGAAACGCTGTTGGTCAAATTCGCGTTGTCCTGGGCGCGCACCGAAGTGCCGGCCGCCAGAATGCCCAGCAGGAGGAGCAGCGTCGCGAGCGTGGTTGAGTCAGGCCCATCCATCATCGGCGGCTCGGTCGGACGCGAGTGCTGCCGGTGTTGGCGGAAACGCCAAACGCCATAGCCAATCGCCAGGAGCGACAGAATCGGCACCAGCGCAATGAAGGCGACGCCGAGCACGCGCCACATCGCGAACAGGCTGATGACCCCGCTGATCACGAGCATGCCGGCCACCGCGAGCCAGAAGCCGCTCCGCTGCGGCGCGCTCCAGAACCGCCAGAGCATCGCCAAACCGACGACGAACATGACCACCTGTAAAACCATCTGGAGACCGCGCCAGGTTTTCAGCGGCATGACCGAGGCGCGGATGCTGAGCGGTTCGCGTTTCACGTTCAGGACTTTGGTGAAGTTGAACTGGTGTCCGCTGCGCGGCACGTCAATGCGGATGGGTCGCACCCCCGCGGCGGTCGGTTTGGTCGGCAGAGCAAACCCGAGCGCTGTTGCCGGGCCGCCGACCGGCAATCCGGTCGTGGGATCAATGGCTACGGCGAGGCCGTTCGTAGCCATCGCGCCACCGCCACCACCACCACCGCCACCGCTAGCGCCACCCATCAAACCATATCGCGCCCGGAACGCAGGTTGATCCTGCACCGGCGCCCCTGGTGGGGGCTCGCCCATCGGCGCGGTGTCAACCGCCGCCGCTACCGATCTTCTGGGTGCAAACTCCAGGACCCTTTGCTGCGCCTGCCGCTGCCGTTGGTTCGCCTCATCGCGCACCAGCATTTCCGAGAACTTCTCGCTGTTTACCTGTTGCACGCTGCCGTCTGCGAGCAGCACGGCGCGGCCGTTCTGGTCGCTCGGCGAATAAGCGAGGATCGCGCTGGGGTCGGTCTCGTCCTTGCCCGCGCCCACCCAGACGAACCGCTGCCCGGTGTTGGGATCAATCGTCACCTTGTCCGTACCGAGTTCGTTCTTCATGTCCTCGAAACTCGCCGGCATCCGGTCGCTGTTGTCAATCGCCCACTGGCGCGCCGCCAGGCCGATTTGTTTCAGGTTGTTGACGGCACTAATGCGCTGCGCTTTTGACTTCGCCTTGCTCAATGCGGGCAACAACATCGCGGCGAGAAGCGCGATGATGGCGAGTACCGCCATGATCTCGATGGCTCTTCGCATCCCACGTCGGGCCGCCGCAATGGCCAGCGACGCGAGCACGCCCACCACGAGGCAGCCAAGGATGATTCCGACGTTGCGTTCGACCAGCCTCCAGTAGAATTGCAGACACTCCTCCCACGCGTCGCGCAGGCCGTAGGTTGTGCCACTCGCCACGGTCATATTGCCGTCAAATCCGCTCAGGCGTTGGTTCATCGGCACGAAGAGCGCCCATTCGGCGTAGGTGTTCGGCACATCGGTGAGCGGAGCCTTGAGTTCGAGCCGGCGCGGGAAAAGTGATGATTTTAGATCCACCGACTGCTTGTAAACGATGTCCACCGCGAAGGCCTGGTCGCGATTCATGTCGCGCGGCAGGCTGACGAGGATGTCATCGCCGTCGCGCTCGGGCTTGGCGGGCTGGCCGTTCACAAACGTGCTCCACAATTCCGACTTGGGCGGCAGCGTGAACCGTTGCGCCTGCATTTCGTTGTTCTTCACCATGAACGACGCCTGCGTGAGCATCTGCCCTTCCTCGGTGATGACGGAAATGAGTTCGGTGCGGTCGGCCACGGCGGCGAGCACCGGCAACTCCTCGAACCGCGTCACGCGGACGGTGTGCTGATAATTCGTGCCGACGTATTTGTAGGCGAGCAGCAAGGGCCGCGTGCAGAGCGAACGATCCGTCGCGTTCAATTCGGATTCATCCACGCGATTTAACGGGTCCGTCGGCACAGCGGGTTCAAGTTTGAGACTCGCCGCCGTCATGATCCCGAGGCTGCCGGTCTCGCGCTCAACGCCCGGCGTATGCGCACCGGCCAAATCGAGCGCCGCCGCCTTCGCGTCGAACTGGTAATCGTAAGTGACAACCAGCGTGTAGCCACCCCAGGCCTTGTCCTGCAACGTGAGCGTCCACACGACGGAATTGGTGTCGCCTGGGGACGATTCCTTGCGGCGGATGTTCGCGCCGGTGAACTCGACATTTTTCCAATGCGCAGGCAGCGCCACGCGAAACTCCTGCACGCCCTGGTTGATGATGCCGAAGCGGATCGTCGCGCTGCCGCCCACGAGGCCGTCGCCGACCGTCACGAGGTTGAAAATTTCGCTGACGATGCGGGGCGAAAGTTTCTCTGTGGCGAGAATCAGCCTCCAATCCGCGCGCTCGCCGGTGAACGCGAGCAGCTCGTCGGTGCGCGGCAGCAACGTGTTGACCGGCACCTCGCGCAGGCCGTCGAGTTCCTGCGTCTTGAGCCGGATGCCCGGCGAACTGGCCGCGCCGAGCTGGGTGGTGACATTGGTCGCCCCGGTCACGGCGAGCGGAAGAAGCGTGACGTTTTCCGGGAACTGCTTGTGCGCCCGCTCAAGCTGGACTTCAAGTTTGCGCGTGCCCAGAACGCGCGCGGCGAAACTGAGTTTCAGTTTGCCATCCGCGGCCTTCCAATCGTCCACCCCGTCGCCCCGCACATCCGCAACGGCCAGGCCCGGCGGCGGCGTGAGTTCGAGCGCGTAGATGCCGGCCTTCTCGACGTTGAGCGTCAGGGCGTGATTGACCAGCAAACGTGATTCCTCGACGCGCGCGGTGACGCGATCCACCAGTTTCAACACCGGCTCCACGCGGCGAAGCTTCGCGCTGACGCTGAACGGGCGGGCGGTGAAACGGTAGGCGGCGAGCGAGCCCGCCGGGGCATTCACCTGCCGCAGGCCGGGCGCGGATTCGATCTCCACCTGCGCGTCGTCGGCGCTTATCGTGAACGAGCCAGATTCGCGTTCGACTTCGAGCGGTTGCGGCGGGACGAGCGTGGCGGTCTGCGGCGTGGTTTCGACGGGTTGTTCGGAGAAGAGCGTGATGGTGTGGTTCTTCTCGACCGGCTTGATGAATTCCACGTTCAGCAGCGCCGTGTTGTTGGTGCCGGGGGTGATTTTCCAATCGCGAATCTGTTCGCCCTGCAGGCGGGTCAACGTGTGCGCAGCGGGCAGTTCGATGGCGAGGCGCGGGACCGCCGCCTGCAAAATCTCGTAGGTCAGCGCCGTGGTGAACTTGATGACGGTGGGCGTGATCTGCGCCGTCGCGGCGGTGTCCACGGTGACGAGCGAACGGCGCGCGACTTCGGCGGTCTTGCTTTGCCAGCGGAGGTTCAACACGCGATCGGCGCCGAGGAAACCGCTGACGCGGGACGTCGCCTTCTTCTCCGGGTCGAGTTGCGTGCCGCTGAGGAGTTGCATTTCGATACCGACCTCGGCGGCTTCGGCTTGCACCGAGGCGATGGGCGAAACGGGGCCGATGAAGCTGATCTGATTCCACGGCTCGGCGCGGGTGATTTTGGCGACCAGGTCGAGCGCCATCGCGTAAGTGCCGGGCACGGCGCAAAAGAGCCGCGCCTTGCCCGCGCTGCTCACGATGCGCAAGGCCTCGGGCAGCTTGGCTGCGAGCAACGCCACGTCGCCCTCGAACAAGGGTGCGGAGATCTCGTTGGTCGTGAGCGATTCGACTTCGAAATTAACCGTGAACCGCGCTTCGGTGTCGGTGACGTGACCCGCGTAGGCGATGGAACGGAAGAGGAGATTCGTATTCGCCGTGCCCACCGCCGGCACCGCCGGCGCCAGCAAGCGCGGCGGGCTGGTGCCGCGCGAGATGATTTGCAGTCCGTTCAGCACGGCGACGCCATTCGGGCCGGGCGCAACTTCGATAATCACGGGCATGCCCGCCGCCACCGCCACGTCGCGGAACACGACGTATTGAAAGCGTTCCTGCCAGGGCGCGGATGCCTTCCAGCCGGGGGCGCCGAGTTGCGTGAGCGGGCCGAGCGTGTTCGTGCCGGCGCGGAGCGTGAAGACGGGATTTTGTTCGCCCGTCACATCGGCGTCGGCGTGGCCGTAGAGGTAAAAATGGTAACGGCCCGGTTCGAGACCGCTGATGGTGGCGGTGAGGTTCGAGCCGTTTTGCGCAAAGATGAACGTGTCGAACATCGCGTCGCCCGAGGCGTTGCCCCAGACGCCCGGCGCGTTCATCACGGCAAGGCTCACATGGCTGTCGCTGCGGTCGGCGAGTTTCAAGTTGTCGAGCCGGCCATCCGCGACCAGCGGCATGCCGGGCGTGAACTTCGGCGCGTAGTGATGGTAGAGATTCCAGAAATCATTCGTCGCCTGGCCGGTGGCGGCAAAGCCAGTCTTGGCGCTCTTCTCGCCGACCCCGAAATCCACGTTGAGCAGGGTTTGCGCGGGGGTGGTCGGGGCGAGGAACAGGCTGGAAATTAAAAATGCAAAATTAAAAATCAGAAACTCTGTCGCGCGCAGCCTCCGCCTTTTGCATTTTTCATTTTTCATTTTCAATTGGCCCGGGTTCTTGGGCAAATCCGTGGGTGAGGTTGTGGATTTCATATTGCAGTCCTCCGTCGTGTGGCGCGGGCCGGTTGCGAGCGGTTCGTTTTCATCGGGCCATTGGTTTAATCACCGTAGCGACAAAAGAGTTTGAACCAAAACCAGCACAAGCCGCGCCCGGGGTTGAATTCCGCGGATTGCCCAGTGTTTCCCAAGGCAAGCCGGGAACGATGCGCGCTCCTGAGCGTGAGAACCACGCCGACGGCGTGAAAATGGTTTTCCAACGACGAAATAGTTTCCTGCGTGCGTCACTCATTCGTTGGACGGAGCCGGCGACGAATTACTCCGCCGTTTGTTTGTCAATTGCGCGAAATCTACCCGTGGCGCCCGCTGCGATCGGGGTCCGGCGCGTAACAAACCCCGTTATGCCGTCGCGCGCCGCGCGAGCACAGCGGCCCCGGTGATGCCGGCGTTGTCGCCAAGTTTGGAGGCTTTGATCTCAATGCCACTCATGGTGCCGGGCATCACATGCTCTTTGGCGGCTTTGATGAGCGTGGGCATCATCTCGTCCGCCAGCGCCTCGATGACGCCGCCGCCCACCACCACGATCTCCGGGTTCAGCAAATTGATGAGATTGGCCACGCCGATGCCGGCAAATTCCGCCGCCGTTTCGACGACCTTGGTCGCGAGCTTGTCGCCGCGCCGGATGGCTTTCCGTAAATCGCCGCTGCGCATGTCGCTCAAATCCTTGCCCAGCATGTCGGTGAGCAGGGTTTCCTGGCCGTCTTTCACGGCGGCTTGAATCTCGCGGAAGATGGCCGTGCGACTGGCCAGGGCTTCGAAGCAGCCGCGATTGCCGCAGCCGCATTTCGGGCCGTTGACTTCAATGACCATGTGCCCGATTTCGCCGGCGGTGAGGTTGTGGCCGTGATAGAGGTCGCCGTTGAGAATCAGGCCGCCGCCGATGCCGGTGCCGATGAAAATGCCGATCAAATCGCGGGGCTTGGCTTTGTATTCCTGATCGAAGACGCCGAGGGTGCAGACGTTGCAGTCGTTGCCGAGAAACACCGGCGCGTCGAGAAGCTTTTCCAGATTCTTCTTGAGCGGGACATCCTTCCAACCTGGCAGATTGGGCGCAAAGATGACACGGCCCGCCTCGGTGTCCACGGCGCCGGGTGCGCCGATGCCGATGCCCCGAACCTGCGCGAGTTCAATGTCGCACTCATCCACGGCCTCTTTCACGCATCGGGCGATGCGCTCAATCACCGCATCCACGCCGCGATCGGCCTTGGTGCTGAGTTTGGTGGTGCCTTTGAGTTCCAGTTTGGCGTTGAAGACGCCGGCCAGTATTTTCGTTCCGCCGAGGTCCACGCCCACGAAATACTCTTTGCTCGGGTTTTCAGGCATACGCCGGGATCATTTCTCGCGGTGGCCGGTGAGGACCGCGTCGGTTTTCTTTCGCAACTCGGCATTGATTTCCTCGACGGAGCGGTGGCCGTTCAGGATGTGAAAGTCGTAGGTGCGCTGCATCCGCTTGAACTCCTGGGCCATCAGCGCCTGGTATTTCAGGAAGCTGTCGAACAGGTCGCGCGCGAGGCCGAGGTCCATGCCGCTTTCCCAATAATCGAGCGCGGAATACTTGGCAAACGCGCGTTGCACGAGTTCCTCCGGCGCGACGTTCAAATAGAAAACCGCATCGGGCACCAGCGCCATGCCGTAGAGATTCTTCAGCCACACCTCGTCCATGCCGCGCACCATGTCGCGCGCCATGAGGGTGTAGATGTAGCGGTCGGCCAGCACCATCTGGCCGGCGCGCAACGCGGGGAGAATGATGTTCTCGAGTTGATCGGCAAAGTCGGTGGCGTAAAACAAACTGAGCGTGGTGCGGCTGAGAATGTTGCCCTCCTGGGCCTGGTCGAGCTCCTCGCTCACGAGCGACGACCGCTTGAGGCCCACTTGCACGGTGGAATGGCCGTTGCCTTCGAGCCATTCGACGAGCCAGCTGATTTGCGTGGAGCGGCCGGAGCCGTCCGCGCCTTCCACGACAATGAGCCGGCCCGCGAGTTTTTCCACGGCCACGCCGGGGATGCCGTGGCCGTAAAAGCGGCGGGCGGTTTTTTGCGGGACGATGACGCGCAGGTTCCGGGACCGTTTCATGACGTTGGCGGTGGACATGGCGTTCAAGCGGTCGGGGTCTTCTTTCGGGCGAAGGCCGCCAGGTCGAGTTTCCCGGCGACGAGCGAGCGCACAATGTTTTGTTGCGCCTCAATGCTGGTGTTGGCGTCCATGAGCAGGAAGTTGAACTCGGAACTCATCGCCAGGTATTGCTCCAGGATGCGGCCCTGGAAAATGCGGAAGCTTTCGTAGGGATCGGGGGAGAGGTGCAGGTCCATGCCCGCCTCGAAATACTTCAATTGCGGGCGGCCATCGAGGATGCGGTTGAGCGAGACCTCGAGGTCGGCCTGGAAAAAGAAGGTCAGGTCGGGCAGCGCGGCAAAGCTGTAAATGTCCCGGACCCATTGGGGCGGACAGCCGCGCACGATGTCGCGGCCGAACGCCGTAAAAATGTAGCGGTCGCACAGCACGAGATAACCGGCGCGCAACAGCGGAACGAGATGCCGCTCGTAGCGATCCGCAAAGTCCGTGGCGTGAATGAGGCTGAAGGTCGTGGGGGTGAGCAGTTCCTGTTTCTTGCCCTTGCTGGTGGCGGCTTTCACCAGCTCGGACGAATTCCACTCGCTGAAATAAACCTTGAGGCCCTGCACTTCCAGCCAGCGTTTGAGCAGATAAATCTGCGTGGACTTGCCGGAGCCGTCGAGGCCTTCGACGGCGATGAGCCGTCCGGGAAAGCCGAGTTGGGCGAACGTTTTCATTGCGCGGGGCCAAACTAACCCTTTGCTTTTCCAAGACAATGTTTTTTCG
>CAYHFK010000169.1:0-10547 GCA_964355895.1 uncultured Bifidobacterium sp.
CGTCGTCGGCCGCAATCACCACTCCGTATTCCCGACCGTCACTCGGGTCAACGCCGCCTCAATAGCGACCGGAAGTTATCCTGCGCGGCATGGACTGCTGGGGAATTCCGTCTATTTTCCGGAAATCGCACCGGACACAAAATTCAATACGGGCAACGCGGCACACTTGCAGCGTATCGAAGCCGTCACCGGCGGCCAGTTGCTCACGGTGGCGTCGCTGGGCGAGGTTATGGAAAACGGGGGGCGAAAACTGCTGGCGGTCAGTTCCGGATCGAGTGGCTCCGCGTTTCTGCTGAATCATAAAGCCAGCGGCGGCGGCCTGATTCACACGGATCTGGTTCTGCCTTCCGCGCTCCAGCCGCGCGTCGCCGAAATCCTGGGGCCGGTCCCACCGGACGCCAGCCCGAACACGTTACGCAATCGCCGGGCGGTGGATGCGTACTTGCGGATCGGCCTCGACCAAATAAAGCCGGACGTCACGCTGCTGTGGTTGTCCGATCCCGATCACACGCAACACGAGAACGGCGTCGGCGCGCCCGTGACGCTGGAGGCCATTCGCTTGGTGGACGCCGAGATTGGCCGGATTGTCGCGGCGCTGGCGGCGAAGGGTTTGCAGGACAAGGTGAACATTTTTGTCACGTCCGATCATGGGTTTTCAACCCACACGGGCAAGCTGGACCTCCAAGGATTGCTCAAGCCGGAGGTCGAAACCGGGAACGTCTTCATTGTCGAAGGTGCGATCTACGTGAAGAACCACGACGACGCAAAAATCCGACACATCGTGGAACGGCTGCAAGCGACGGACTGGGCGGGCGCCATTTTCACCCGACCGGCCCAACCCGGCCAGCCCAATGGGTCCGTGCCTGGCACACTCTCCTTCGATCTCGCGCATTGGACGCACCCACGCGCTGCCGACATTCTCGTGGCCGCCAACTGGACGGACGACACGAACCAATATGGCTACCAGGGAACTTCGACCCAGAAGGATGGCGAACCGGCCGGGCACGGCACCAGCAGCCCGTACGATGTTCACAACCCGCTCATCGCCGCCGGGCCGGACATAAAATCAGGCGTGGTCAGCGACGTGCCGAGTGGCAACGTGGATTTTGCCCCGACGCTTTGTTCCCTGAACGGCCTCCGGCCGCCGGCCGCGATGAATGGCCGCGTGCTGAAGGAACTGCTCCGGGGTGGACCGTCGCCCGCGACCGTCAAGGTTCAAAATCTCGTGTATCGCGCCCAAGCCGGCGGTGAGGGTGGCCAGTATCAGTTGGAACTTTCCTGCTCCATCGTGAGGGGCACGGAGTATCTAAACTTTACACGCGTGAAACGGCAACCGTCGTCACCGGCAGGCGGACGGTGACCGTTGGCCGGGCGGCGGCGTGAACGTGTCTTCGCGCAGGCGGGCGACATCGCGCAGCGTTTTGCCCTGACGCCGTAACAGCTTGAGCAAACTTTGGTAGCGTGGGCGGAAATACTCGGCGTCGAAACGGTTGGCGGCAAAAACATCGCCCGCCGAACGAGTGCAACTCGGCGAATCGTTTGGCGACCAAGACTTCAACCCCAGTGCGGAGAACAACAATTCTTCTGTCTCTCGACTCAAACGCTCGCTCTTTTCCAACCCGACATGGAAGCGGCAGTTCAGGTAAGCTGAAAGGAAGAACGGGTTGAGTTTCCCGCCGACGGAAATCTTCGCGACATCTTGATTTGAGTTGACGGGGTATTTCCAACTCTCCAACGCAAGAGCAGCGTTGCCCACTGAGCCGGACATGGTTAGCCGTATTGGTTGATCAGTTTGTGAATCCAAAGCTGGCGGACGATTTCTTCGGGCTTCGCCGGTCGGTCTTTGTCCGTGGCGAGACACTTCAGGTAGGGCCTGCCGTTTTTCTCAAACAGCCCGGCTTCGATGGCTTTGAGGTCGGGCAGGTCAACCAGCGAAAGGCGATGGTGAGTTTCGCTGTCGCGGAAGATTTCAATGAGAGTCGGCATGGCGGCGAGATTAGCGGGCCGTTCGTAATTGGCGAGCGTTCTGGCGGCACTGCCATGCCCCGATGCGCTCCGCCTTCAAGCCACCGCCGGTGCTCCCGCTGGTTTCAAAGGCCAAAGGCAGGGGGCAGAAGCCGGAAGCCAGAGGTCAGAGGTCAGGCCGATCAAGCTTTGAAGAGTTTCACTTTTGCCAGACCGCTTTCGGTGGCCAGTTCCGCCTGGAGCTTGTCGCAGGTGACAAAGCAGGCCGCCCGGGCGTGAAGCGCGGCGGCGACGTGAAAGAAATCCCAAGTACCGGCGGGCACAATGGCGGCTTGCTCCGCGCTGAGTTCATCCGTTTGCTCCAGCAGGTCGGCCGAGGCGTTCGCGGCCAAACGTCAAGCGGCGGTTGCTCTCGGCGGCGCGATAGGCGTTCCACGCGGTGCGGGCATAGGTGGAATGGAGCTTGCGCAAGTTGTGCCGCACCTCGGCGCGAAGAATCGGATTCCACAGGAAATCGGTGACGTGTTCCTGCACCCACGGGGTGACGACGCCAGCAAATTCGTCGTCGGGATGAAACCAGGCGATGAAGACGGAGGAATCCGCGTAGGTGATCATCGCCGCCGCTTTGCCCGTTCGGCCAGCACGGGGTTGCGCGATTTGCCGGCGCACTTCTTTTGCGCGGCCCACACCTCGCCCATGATGTCGTCCCACGCCACCGGGGAACTGGCTTCCGCCGGCGCGAGACGGCCCACGTTTTTGCCGTTGCGCGTGATGCGGAAAGTCCTGCCCTTGGCGACTTCGTCCAGCACGGCACTGGTGTCGTGATATAACTGGCGGGCACTGATGGTTGACATGGCGGGAGTGTGGCCCATGGATTGTGGCACGTCAACCGACCATTCCAACATTGACGCAGAATTGCCGCCGATGCTCCCGCTGGTTTCAAAGGCCGAAGGCAGAAAGTGGAAGGCGGCGGTCGGAGGTCGGAGGTCGGAAGCCACTTTCAAAAACTACAGACGGAATTCAACGCCAAGACGCCAAGGCGCAAAGACGCGGGGCAATTTCAAACCGAGACGTTCGACACGTTGGGAACATCGTCCGGCGACTTGGTTGATCGCGGAGAAGTGTCTTTCACCATTGCGTCTTCGCGCCTTCGCGCCTTTGCGTTAAATGGGAATCGTTTCTCTATCGTCGCCGGGCGCGGGCTGGAAACCGGTCGCGCTTTCGGCGCGGCGTTGACACCGCGGAGCCCGTTACCCACACTTCAAGCCATGCCAACCGTGCTGCGCATCGGCCCGTATCGTTTTCACTTTTACAGCCGCGAGGGCAATGAACCGCCGCACATTCACGTGACCCGCGAGGACCTGGAAGCCAAGTTCTGGCTGCGCCCCGTCTCGCTGGCCGCCAATCGCGGGTTTGCGACCGCCGAGTTATCCCGCATCCAGCGGCTCGTGGAAGAGCATTGCCAGACGTTGATGGCGCCTATATTGAGCGTCATGGGAACTGAGAAAGAAACCGCCGCCGTGCGTTGCTGGGTGGAAGATCGCCGCATCTGGTTGGAACTGGCGGATCAGAGGCTGGTGAGTTTCCCCGCCAGCAAGTATCCTTTGCTCGCCAACGCTGCTCAGTCCCAACTCGAAAAAGTCAAACTTCGCCTTCAGGGACTGGCCTTGCGCTGGGAAGAACTCGACGAGGATATCTGGGTGGACGACGCGGTGTGCGGGCGTTTCCCCCGTCCGCACGAGTTGGCTGCATAACGGTTCTCAACTTCTCCCGGCCCGCAGAACTTGCCCGCAATCTCGCGCGGGGCTGCCTTGCCGAGACCACGCTCCGCGCTCCGCCTGCAAGCCGCCGCCGGTGCTCCCGCTGGTTTCAAAGACCGATGGCAGAATGAGGCGCCCCTTTCAAAAACTGTAGGAGACGACGTGCTGGTCGCGCCGGTCCGACTCGCCAGTCGGAATTCAACGCAAAGACGCATCCCAAACCTTTATGGACTGCGGCGGGAAGCGCCGCGCCGCGCCGCTTTGGAAGCCCGGTCCGCGCTCGAAAAGCGGTGTCACCGCTGCGCTCTGCCACCGCAGTCCAAAATCGTTGCGCTGGTTGGTCGCGGAGAGTTTCTTTCCACCCGTGCGCCTTGGCGTTAAATCGGAATCAGATGGCTTCGGCTAACGGCTTTTGATTTGAGCCTCGTTACCTCGTCTCCTACGGGGTTTCATCACGCTTCGTTATTCAGGCCGCTTGGTGATGGGGGCATGAGAGTCCTTGGTATTGATCACTCGTTATTCAGAACTCGAACAGGTGAGGCGGAATTTCCCCGAAGCCTCTGGCAGCAGCGTGGAAACAGACTCGGTTGTGATGGGTCTTTCCAGCAATGATTCCAGCCGGGCAATGACTGCTTGCAAACTACCCGCATCCAACCCGTTGGATTCGGGCAAGTAGCGCAGGCGGCATTTGCCGCCGGGGCTTTGGCGCAGTTGATAGTGCGCAATACCGCTCACTTCGGCGAAACACTGATCCACTTGCCACGTCGTCACGCGGCGACCATCGCCCGCACGAAGCGCATCCCGCGCGCGTCCATGCACCACGTAATCCGTGCCGTAGGATCGTTCCTGTCGCTGGGCCAAATCCCCAATGCGATAGCGCAGCAGCGGCATGTAATCATTCGACAGCGTCGTGACAATAAGCTCGCCCACTTCCTGTTCATCCGCGTTTACCAATTCAAGAAACGCCGTGTCGTAGCTCGGCTTCATTTCAGCCCGCCCGTTTTCCATGAGCAGATGGCCGGTTTCAGTCGAGCCGTAGAGGTTGAAGACCGGCACGTCGAACACGCGCGAAAGAATCCGCCGATGCACCACACTCACGAACTCGTAGCTGCAAATCACAAACCGCAGCGAAGGAAACCGGATGCCCTGTTGCTCGCAATAAAGGGCAAACCGCGCGCCGTGAACCGGATCTATATCCAGAAACTGCGGCGACCATGCTGCAATCTCCGCCGCCATGCGGGCCAGTTCCGCATCGCTTAGGAGAAACGGAATGCGCGCCAGATTCACAAACAAGGCGTTGCCAATCGTGCGCTGGGAGCGTGATTGCCAAACGGTCGGGCAGGTCAAGCCGTTGCAGGCAGGCGAGGTGATGGTCGCGCGGCGGGCGTTGGGATGCTCATCCAGCACCCGCGCGACAAATTTGTTCAACCGCAGCGCGCTTTCTTCCTGCTCGTTCCACCAGCCGCGACCGAACATCACCGGCAGCCGATCTCCTGACGTGCCCGAGGTGTGTTCCAGCTCGACGACCTGTTGGGCGAGAAGGTTTTCGAGGGTCCGTCCGGAGTTGAGAAATTTATCCGGGAAGCCCGCGCGCATCTCGCGCTTGGTGATGAACGGAAGCTGATGAAACCGTGCTCCGCGATTGCTCTCGACCGGTCGGCTTTCCGCCCGCGTCAACCGCTCTCGGTAAAGCGGCAGTTCGCGCCAGCGCGACAGCCGCGCTTCCAGTTGTGCAGCTTGCGCCGCCTCACGAATCAGTTCCGGGGTCGCCAACATCGCTGCAATATAGGCGGGAATCGCTTTTTGCCAAATTGCATGACAAAAGCCCTCTTTGGTGAGGATCGACTCACTGCCAGGATTTCGCCGCTGCACGCGGCGATGGTTGTCGCTGCGCAACAACCGCTACCCCACTCAGAGCCGCTTCACGCGGATATTCTTGTAGCGAATGGTGCTCTTGGGATCGTGCCCTTGCAGGGCAAACGTGCCCTCGTTGAGCTTTCGCGTGTAATCCTTGTTCGGTTGGGCGCCCGCCGGTTCGTTATATTGCAGCACTTTCTTGCCATCAACCAACACCGTGACCGTGTTGCCTTCGACGATGATTTCCTGGGTCCACCATTTGTTATCCTGCGCGGCGGTGAGTCCCGTATTGGCGATGTCATAGAGGCTGCCGGTCTTCTTCCAATCGCCGTGCGTGTTATTGACCTGGCATTCAATGCCGGTCCGGGGCCAACTCTCGGCTTGATACTTGGTGTGGAAATAAATGCCGCCGTTCGAAACGGGATCCGTCATCACGTCCACCTTGAGATGGAAATTCTTAAAGGGCTGGTCATCCCCGACATAATAAAGGTGCGCCACCTTGCCGTTCGCGACGAAAGCGCCGTCCTTGATGGTCCAAGTACTCGGACTGTCCGTCGTCACCTTCCAGCCATCAAATGTCTTGCCGTCCATGAGTGACTTGAAGCCGGCCTCCTCATCGGCAGCCAACATTGAAGGGGTGGCGGTCAGCGAGGCAATGAGCGCCAGGGCGAAAGGGAAATATTTTTTCATGTCCCGAGATTATTGCGCCGGCGGGCCGTCGCCAAGCGAAAAAAGAGCGAGGGTAGCATGCGGTTGAGTCCAAGCGATCCCGGCCTCACGGCTCGCGCTGGATGCGAAAGTAGCGCACGGCATCGTTGAGGTTGGTGCCGAAAGTGTAGCTGTTGCTCGTGGCAACGAGATGACTGGCCAACGCGCTCCACGTTGTCAGATTGGTCGAACCCTCCACGCGATAGGGTTGGCCGGGAACGGTTTCCCAGTTGAGGGTCACCGTCAGGTTGGAACGCGTCAGGGAAAGCAAGCGAAAGGGCAGGTTGTAGGGATTGTTGAACGTCATCAGCACGGGCAAATGGTCGGAGGCAGTGACCGCGTCATTTGCCAGCAACGGCGGGGGCAGAAGGGGTAACAGGTCGGTGCGGAAGACCTGGCTGCCGGCCACGTTCGCAAACAGCAGCGCGTTGGGCAGGATGTAATCGTAGCGCTTGTTCAGACCGCCGCCGTCCCGGATGGAAAACGTCACCTCGTTCCCGGTGAAAGGATTCAGCGGCGTGGTCAACTGTAAGCCGGTGGGCGCACTCGTGAGGCGCTGGAGACTCTGCGGGTTGCTCGCGGGGGGACGGGCGATGTCTTCGTTCATGTCGCCAGTCAACACGTAGGGATGCAGGCCGTTCGTGGTGAGAAAACCGGACGCGAGAAAGTTTGAAATGGAGTTGGCCTCGGCCGCGCGGCGGGCGGAATCATCCGTGCCCTGGCCGGATTTCAAATGCACGGTGAAGACATGCAACGGCTGGGGAAAACCCGGCACGGCGATTTGTGCCTCGAACAGGTCGCGGGTGAATTTGCCGTTGTAACCAAAATTGGTCAGACTCGCGGCATCCAGCCAGCTCGTGGACCGGGTGATCGGATAACGGCTCAGGATCACGCTCCGAATGAATCCATCCGAGCCGGAGTTCGTCGCGAGGTGGTAACCCGGGCGAAACACGGTCACGAATTCCGGCATGTGCGTCCAGCCCGCGTTTGTGAGGGGAATCTCCTGGAACGTGATGATGTCGGGGTCGAGGTATTGCACCTGCCGGCCAATCGCCTGCACTTGCGGCGAATTCGTGGTCCAGTCGCTGACGAAATTCCCGTGCGTGTTGTAGGTCATCAATGAGAAACCGGGCACGGGGGGAAAGACGGTCAGGCTGGCCGGCTGGCTGTTGGTGAAACCGGCGGCATTGGTGAGGGCGACGGTGTACGCGCCAGCTTGGTTGGTCGTGACCCCAAGCAACGTGAGGGAGGCGCTGGTTTCTCCGTTCAGGTTCGTGCCGTTGCGCTGCCATTGATATGCGGGCGGCGGATTACCCTTGGCCGCGACGGTGAACGTGACATCCGCGCCGACAGCGACGGTCTGGCTTTGGGGCTGGGTGGTGATGGCGGGCGGAGAATTGCCCGCTGGAGGATTGGTGCCAAAACTCACGATTAGATCGTCAACGGCCAGGGCATTGTCAAAGCCCGTGTCGTCCACATCGAGCCAGCGGAGAAACAACTCCTGTCCCGGGGCCACCGCCACACCAGCCAGCACGATGCGGTCAAAGAACTGGCGATTGGTGGCGACATTGCCATCCAGCGCCGCCGCGGCGGCGGATAAATTGGGGGAAACGAAATCGAGCGGCGCGAAAGGGATCCAGGTGGCGGCGGAAAAGGAATTCGTGATGGGCGAACTGCTGACGGCGTAGGCGAATGCGAGCGTCTGGGCGGTGGCGGCAGTCCCGCTCCGCCATTGCTCGCCAGTGTAGGAAACGGTGATGTTGGTCTGGACCACCGTCGTGTCATTGATGAACCGCGCGCCGTACGCGTAGGTGATGGCGGAAGCGCCGATCGAACCCAGCGCCCGGTCGGAAGTGCTGTTGACACCCGCGACGCCATAACTACGGATGCCGCCGGCCGTGCTGCTGCCGGTGTCGGCCAGAAAATTGGTGCTGTCGCCATTGCCCTTGGAGGAATACCACGCTGGCAGGGTCACATCGTTCGTCCAGTTGGCGGCGGCACGGCCGAGCGAATCAAAGTTCTGACTGTAACTGCCGCCGCTCAGGGCAATTTGCGCCCGGGCGAAACCGAAACCAGGCCCCACCACGCACAGCAAGGTGGCAACGAACAAAGCCAGCTTTCCGCGCCAGTGGGGCAGGCGTTGATCTATTTCTGCAAGCAGGACACTCATGCGATAGCGGGGACAGCAATCGCATAGAAAGCCGGTCGGGGAAAGTTTTCGTTGCCCAAACCCCGGAGCGAAGGACGGCGGGTCGGGGGGTGCCTCCGCGCAAGTCTGCGGCCTGAATGAAACGGGAAGATAAATTATTCTTCCAACCGCGCCGCGATGACGGAACACTTCTCCCCGTGACACTCAAAGCAGCCCAAGCCCGCCACGCCCGGCTCACCGACGAGCTCCGCCGGCACGATCACGCCTATTACGTCCTCGGCCAACCCGAACTCACCGACTACGAGTACGACCGGCTTTATCAGGAGTTGCTGGATCTCGAAAAGGACTTCCCGACCCTCGTCACCGCCGAGTCGCCGAGCCAGAGAGTTGGGGGCGCCCCGGCGGAGGGTTTCACGCGGGTGAAGCATCTTCAACCGATGCTATCGCTGGAAAAAGTTGAAGCCGCGGACCATCCCACCAAGGACGAAGAACCGGACCGCGACCAGCGCAACCGCCTCCAGGACGAGAATACGCTGCCAGCGTTGCAGGCGTTCGACACGACGATCCGCAAGCAATTGGGCCGTGATCGCGTTGAATACGTGATGGAGCCGAAGGTGGACGGCGTTTCGATCAGCGTGCATTACCGCCACGGGAAACTCGCCCTCGGCGTCACGCGCGGCGACGGCGTCTATGGCGACGACATCACCGCCAACCTCCGCACCGTGCGGGCGATTCCGCTGGAGCTGACGATGAAGAATCCACCGGAACTGCTCGAAGTGCGCGGCGAGGCTTACATGGCCAACCAGGATTTCGATGCGTTGAACGCGAAGCTCGCGGCGGCGGGAGAGAAAACCTTGCCCAACGCGCGCAACGCCACCGCCGGCACGCTCAAGCAGCTTGATCCGCGCATTGTCGCCCAGCGGCCCGTCAACGCGGTGTTCTACGCGGTCGGTGCGTGCGAAGGGATCGAATTTGCATCGCATTCAGAAATGCTCAAGGCGCTGGCGGAGTTCGGCCTGCCGACGCAAAAGAAATGGTGGTTGTGCCCGGACATCGCCGAGGTGCTGCGCCGCTATCGCGAGGCGATTGTTAGTGGCTACGACGAAGCGCGCGACCTGCGGCGGCAGTTGCCGTATGAAATTGACGGCCTCGTGCTCAAGGTGAATCGCTACGACGATTGCGCGCGGATTCCCAGCAAGACCCGCGCGCCGGGTTACGCGGTGGTCCACAAACCCATCCCGTGGATCACGCCCGCCGAAACCATTCTGCGCGACATTACAGTTCAAGTCGGTCGCACTGGTGTGTTGACGCCAGTGGCGGAACTGGAGCCGGTCTTTGTGCAAGGCTCGACGATTTCACGCGCCACATTGCACAACGAAGATGAAATCCGGCGCAAGGACATCCGCATCGGCGACACTGTGGTCATCCGCAAGGCGGGCATGGTAATTCCCGAAGTGCTGGAGGTGTTGAAAACCAAACGGCCGGCCGGCGCGAAGGAGTTTGATCTCTACCAATACGTCGGCGGGAAATGTCCCGCGTGCGGCGGGCCAATCGCGAAGGAGAGATTGAAAACTGGTAGGGCCGAGTTGCCGCTCGGCCAGGACGCGCAGCAGCGCGTCCCTACCGAAGACGAAGAAGTCGCGTGGCGCTGCCAGAATGTCGCCGGTTGCCCCGCGCAACTGATGCGACGCGTCGAATACTTTGCCCAACGCAAGGCGCTGGACATCGAATCGCTCGGCGGCATCGTGGCGGAAAAGCTCGTCGAACGCGGTCTGGTGAAAGATCCCCTCGACCTGTTCGACCTGAAACTTGAACAACTCGGCAAACTGAATCTCGGCACGGACGACGAACCGCGCGTTTTCGGCGAGAAGAACGCGACCAAAATTCTCGACGCGCTTCAGCGCGCAAAGACCGCGCCGCTAAACCGCTGGATTCACGCGCTGGCGATTGCCGACGTCGGCGAAGCCACGGCCAAACAGCTTGCGGCCACGCACGATTCGCTCGAAGCGCTCGCCAATTCCGAAGTCCTGCGCGACATCCGCGATCTCGGGGCCAAGGAAACCGAACGCGCGGAGATCAGCCCGCGTTCGCGTAAGAATCCACCGAAG
>CAYHFK010000170.1:0-10531 GCA_964355895.1 uncultured Bifidobacterium sp.
TCGCCGCCAAGAATCGTCGCGCCGGGATAAATCGTCACGCGATCTTCGATGGTGGGATGGCGCTTCTGCCCGCGCAATTGCTGGCCCCCGGACGTGGACTTCGCGCCGAGCGTCACGCCGTGATACATCTTCACGTGATTGCCGATCACCGCGGTTTCGCCCACGACCGTGCCGGTGCAATGATCCACAAAAAAGTGCGAGCCGATCTTCGCGCCCGGATGCAAGTCCAGGCCCGTGCGCCCGTGCGCCCACTCGGACATGATGCGCGGAATGAGCGGCACGTGCTTGAGATAAAGTTGATGGGCGAGCCGTTGCACCGCGATGGCTTCGATGAACGGATACGCGACAATGACTTCCTCCTTGCTCAACGCGGCGGGGTCGCCGTCAAACGCAGCCTCGGTGTCGGTCTGCAAGACTTCGCGGAGGCACGGCAGGCAGCCGAGAAATTCCAGCGTGAGCGCGTGGGCGGCGCTGGTGATTTCCTTCTTGGGCAGATCGGCGGGCGGCTGATATTCGAGGCTCTTGCGGATTTCGTCTTCGAGCTGGCCGATGACGGAATCGAGCAGCACGGCGGTTTCTGCCTTAAGCTCGGAGGAATGAATCAGTTTCTCATCGAAAAATCCGGGAAACAGCAGGCGCAACAAGTCCTTGGTGATCGCGGCGACGACGCGCTTGGAGGGCAGGTTTTTGCCGTCGAGATGGTTGATGCCGCCCACGCGCGCGTAGGAGGCGAGCAGCTCGCTGGTCAATTGGGTGACCGGGTCATTCACGGCGCGAGTATCGGGCAGCGGGCGGAGCAAGGCAAGTTTCGCCGGGGGCAACGATGCGCTTCAGCCGCAATGTTCCTTCGCCCGAAATTCCCGGCGGGCAACTTAAAATCCACCCGCGTCCTGGACTTGTTTGAAGTATCCCGTGTAGAAGCTGATGACGCGCCAGGCGATGATCAGCGCGACGATCAGGTAAATCAGCCGCGGCGTCCATTGCGCGACGGCGTGAAGTTTGCGCGTGCCTTCCTCCTGGTAATACTGGTGCAGCCGGGTTAGCACAGAATCCAGTTTGCCGCTGACTTCACCGGTGGCGTATTGGTTGGCAAATAGGTCTGGGAATCGTCCGGAGGCGCGGAGCGCTTCCGCAGGCGTCTGGCCGGCGCGCACGTCGGGCAACCACGCATGAACGGTGCGGCGCAGTTCGGGTGAACCGCTCACGGTGGCCGCGAATTGCCAGGCCTCGATGATCGAGACGCCGGCGCTGATAAGCGCTTCGAGCGCCATCGCGAGCCGGGCCAAGGCCAGGTCGCGGCGGCCGCTGCCCAGGAGCGGAACCGGATGTAGAATACGTTCGATGAGCGCCCGCCAACGTTCGCCGTGCCTGCCCTGCGCGGCGTAGATCAGCAAGGCAACGACGACGTAGAGCGGGAGCAAGATCCCAAAAGTTTGCGCGAGATAGCGGAGCCAGTTGCCCGTGGTAAAAAATTGGGCGAAGGGGAAAATAAAAATGGCGAAGTGCAACAGGAAGGCGGGATAGGCCAGATCGCCCATCACCTGGCGGGCCGTGCGGGCGCGGTCGGTGTAGTAATCCGCCAGCACGCGAAAACCGGCGTCGAGCCGGCCACTGCGCTCGCCTGCTTCGATCAACGCGAGGTCAAAGGCGGAAATCCAGTTGCCGGAACGCTGGACGGATTCGGTGAACGTGCAGCCGGCGGAGATTTCGCGGATGACCTGCCGGAGCGGTTCGCGAAAGCCCGGGGCGGGCGGATTGCGGGCGAGTTGTTCCAAGGCGCGCACGATGGGCAGGCCCGCCATCGTGAGCTGACTGAGTTGGTGGTAGAGTTCCGCGCGCCGGGTGAATTGGCCGGGGAGGACAAGAGTGGCAGCGGGCGGCATTTACTCAAACTATCTGACCGGCAGCGGCGAAACCCGACCGCCACCGAAGCCCCACTCCCGATGAACGATCAAGCGATCGCCCCGTCGAGCAGCGACTTCAACTTGGGCTTGCCGCCGGCGATGCCGGTTTGTTGCCCAACAATCTGGCCGCCCTTGAACACGAGAAACATCGGGATGGATTGCACGCGATAGGTGACGGCGAGCTGCTGGTTCGCGCCGTCTTCGATATTGAGCTTCGCGACTTTCGCCTTGCCGGCGTATTCGTCGGCAAGTTCGTTGAGCACGGGCGCGATTTGTTTGCACGGGCCACACCACTCAGCCCAAAAATCCACGAGCACCGGCGTGGCGGATTTAAGGACTTCGGCGTCGAAGTTTTCACCGGACAACGTGACGATTGCGGGAGAGGCCATAAATAAAAAGTCAGTTCAGAGAAACGCAGTTAAAAAAGTTACGCAGCGGCTCCGGCTCAAGGAGTCGGCAGCAGCCAAATATAGACCACGCTGCCAACGGCCAGCAGGCCGATGATCGCGGCGGCAATCGCCAGCGCTTTGTCTAGTCCGCTGACGCTCGCGGTGGCCGGGGCGCGGGCCGGGGCGGGAGCGGAAGCGGATTTCTGCGCGGTCGGCGCAGAAGCAATCCGTTGCGCGGCGGGCGCGGACGACGGGCGCGGCGCGGACGGAGCGGAAGAGGCGGACGTGACCGCCGGGGCGGCTAATGGCGCGGCGCTGGCGCCGGTCGGACCGCCGGGCGGGAGCGTGGGCAATTTGATCGTGGGCGCGGCGGAAGGCTTTGGCGGCAGGTTAATGCGCACGGTTTCCTTCTTGGGTTGAACCTTGCCGGTCTCCTTCTTCGGCGGCATGGCGCCCGTGGGAATGTTTGGTATGTTCTCAGCCATAAAATCTATTTTTGCCAAGATAGTTTTCCGACCATCGGTGTCAATCCCTTATTCGTGCTCCGCCTGGCTTTTTCTCTTTCCGGGCGCGTGGGGTTGGAGCGCATCAACGCGCGGTTTTCGTTCCCACGAACGCGTAGCGCGCGTGCGTCAGGCCGTTGACCACTTTGTCGAAGTAATACTTGAAGCCGCGGGAGAGCGTGACGCGCTTGATCTCCAGCTTCAGGCCGGCATGGGTGAACAACTCGTGATAATCCGCCCGCGTCAGGCCCGTGCTCGCCGGAGGCCCGATGCGCGCCGTCCGGTGGGCGGCGGAACGAAATCGCACCAGCGGCCGCACCGGTTCGCGGATGGCCACGAACTTGCCGCCCGGCTTTAACACCCGGCGCACTTCGCGCAACACGCGCAGCATATTTACCGCCCGATTCAGCGCGTCCGCGCACACCACGGCGTCGAAGTGGTTGGCGGGAAAATCCAGCTTGCCGAAATCCGCCGGCATCCGCGTGATCTTGGCTGCGTGCGCCTGGAGCAGTTTGAAAACTTTCGGCGCCTGCTGCTTCAGTAATCGGGCCGACGCATCCGTGGCGATAATTTCGACCACCGGCGGCAGCTTGGAAAGCTCCGCACTGAACCAGGCCGAGCCCGCGCCGATTTCCAGAATCCGCCCGCGAAACTCCAGGCCGCATTCTTGCGTGAGGAACGGGATGAACTTCGGGAAATCCGTCTGCACGCAGCGCCACCATTCGGCCTCGCTCGCGAACTCCTCGCCGGGATGCGACGCCTCGGCCCGCTCGATCAGCATCGCGGGCATTTCAATTTTTTTCTCGATGTAGCGGGACTCGCTCACGTTCAAAGGCGGGGCAAGTTAGGAAGCCGCGGGCGTTCGTGCAACTTTGTTTTGCGGCCCCGGGCGCAATCCATGGCTTTACACGATTTGCCCGCAAGCCTAAAGTAACGTCATGCCGACGCAATACGACGCTACCGAGTTTGTGGATACGGATTTCCAGGCGCACAAATCGCCTTATGCCGCCGCCACCCCCCCTGCGGCAACCTCCTCCTTTCGCGCGCCCACGCGCGAAGAGGTGGATGTCAAAGTCACCGAAGCGCAGCAGAAGCTCGCGGAACTCAAGCGCGCGCAGGAGGAGTTGGAACGCGAACGATCCACCCTCGAAGAACTGCGCCGCCGCCAGATGGAATTCCAGAACGGTCGCACGGAGATGGTGCAACATCTCGCCCGCGGCCTCGGTTTGCTCGAAGAAGCCGAGTTCGCCGCGCGCCGCGACGCCGAGCAGATGGCGAAATCCATCGGCGACATGCGCGACGCGCTCGGCAAGGTGCAGGCGCTGCACGAAGAAGGTTGGACCAAGGACAACTTCAACATGGAACTAACCCGCGCCCTGACGACGATTGAAAACGCCCGCCTGGAATGGAACGGCGCGCGGTTGAAATTCCCGGTGCTGTCCGGGCCGGCGACCGGGCCGGCGAATGACCCGAAGCCGAGTCAAACCGCGGTTTCGATGTTGGCCGACAAAAGTTTTGCCCAACTGTGCCGGCTGGGACTGGCGTTGACGTGGCCCCTGGCGACGATTGCCCTCGCGGCGCTGGGCGTTCTGATTTTCGTGCTGCTACGCCCTTGAGGCGCGGCCAATTGCCAGGCAAGCCGGAACGGATTCGAGCTTGCCCGGCCTGATCGCATGGGCTGGTTCAAAAAAAAATCTGATCCCCTTTCGGATCGCGCGTCCGCGCTGACCTCCGAGATTGCGTCGCTGGAGGCGCAGATCAAGCGCTTGGATGAAAAATTACATCGCGGCCCGGGGCAGCCGCGCTTGCGTTCCACCGCCCTGCCCCATGGCCTGACCATCAGCCACACCGCAAATGGTCCCGCCTCCTCCGCTCCGACCGTGCCGCCCGACCCGGTCTTTGAGGAAATCAACCAGGAACGCCTGACGCCCCGGGCCGACCTGGAAACCTCGGCGGCGCACTACAACGAACTGGGCGTGCGCAAATATGACTTCCCCGCGCTGCTCGAACGGCTCCGGCATTTTTTCCACGGGCCCAGCACCAGCAATCCCAAGCTGGTGAGCTATCTCGCCGCCGGCGGCGTGCAGGGGCTGCGGCCCTTGCGCAAGGAAAAGCGCGTGGCCCGCAACCGTTTCATCGCGTTCGCGATTTTCCTGCTGCTGACACTCCTTGGTCTGGTTTACATGTTCCTTCACCGCTGAAAAACAATGCGCCCGACCGGCAACTTGAAGTTGGTTCGCCTGCTCATTGCGACGCGGGACGGAGAGTTTCTCGCAGAATATTCGGCCAAGGGGTTGGCGCAACTCCACTTTCCGACCGCACGCACAATCATTCATCAGCCCGCAACCGACCCTCCGTCGCCGGCCATCCGCCCCTGGCATCGCGCCACGAAGGCTGCGCTCAAAGCGATTCTCGCCGGACGCGCGCCGCGAACGTTTCCGCCGTTGGATTTGTCCACCGGAACCCCGTTCCAACAAGCGGTCTGGCGTGCGCTGGGGAAAATCCCCGTCGGCCAGACCCGCAACTACGGCGAACTCGCGCGCGCCATCGGCAAACCCAAAGGCGTCCGGGCCGTGGGCGGCGCGTGCGGGGCGAATCCGATTCCCGTGCTCGTGCCATGTCACCGCGTGCTGGCGGCGAACCGCAAGCTCGGCGGATTTTCCGGCGGACTGGATTGGAAGCGAAGGTTGCTTGACCGCGAAGGCGTGCGCGTTCAGTGAGCTGGCTTTTGGGTGACTTTGCCGTGCGCAAAGATCATCAGCAGCCCGCCGAGCAAGCCGAACGGGGCCATGAAGTAAAAGTAGTTGCCCAGGCTTTTGTCGAGCAGTTGCCCGAGGAAATAACCCGCCAGACTCCCGCCGAAGTATTGGAAGGAATCAATCACGCCGGACGCAAACCCCGCCATCTTGCGCCCGCCAATATCCATGGCCGCAGCGGTGCCGAGAATCGAGTGGGTGGAATTGGCCGTGAGGGAAATCAATACGAGAAACACCACGGCCGCATTGGCCGTATGGAATTGCGCCGCGAGCAGGATGATCACGGTTTCCAAAAAGTAGAGCGCCGCTGCCACGGGGGTCCGCCGGCCTTTGAAGATCGTGTCGGAAATGTAACCCGACGCGAGCGAACCCGCCGACGCCACAAACGGAATCAGGAACGCGAGAAACTGGAATTGCGCGGACTTGAGGTCCACGTGATAAAGGTCCTGCATGTAGCGCGGGAACCATTGGTCCACCGCCTGCCGCACCGCGCCAGTGCAGGCGTAAGCGCAGGCCACGATCCACACGGCGGGATTGGTGGCAATCGTGCGGATGACCAGGCTGAACTGCGCGCGCACGCCGTCGTCGCCCCCGGCGGAAATGACGTTGGGAAAACCCGCCTCTTCGGGCGTTTCCTTCACCGTGAGCGCCATGCCGACGGCCACGAGGCCGCAAATCACGGACGGCGCCCAAAACAACCAGCGCCAGTGCAAGGCGGGAATCGTGACCAGTCCCAGCACGGTAAAGCCCGCGAGCAACGCCGGACCCAACGTAAAAATCCCGAAGCGACCCAGGTTGATCATGAACCCGAAAATGCCGGCGAAGCGCCCGCGTTCGCGGTGCGAGAACCAAGCGGTGTTGATTTTCACCATGCCGGGAGAGCCAAACGCCTGGAGGTAGCCGTCCACGCCGCGAATCGCGATGAACAACCCGAGCATGCCCCAGAACGACGCCACGCCGAACAGGATGTTCATCAGGATGGTGCCCGCCGCGCCGATGAGCATGGCGCGCTTGCCGCCCAAGCGGTCGGTGAGCAGGCCGTTGATGATCTGACCGCAGGCGTACGCCAGCAGCGCGGTGGTGATGATCTGCCCCATGTCCGCCCGGCTGAAGTGAAACTCCTCGCTGATGGATTTGTTGGCGATGGAAAAATTGTACCGGCACATGTAGTACGAGGTGTACAACAGGCCAATGAATCCCCAGTTCAGCCCGCGCCGGGCGCGAAAGCCGGGAGGATACTGGGGTGAAGGCGAAGCGTCTGCCGCAGTGGGGTTCATGTCGTTAATCAACTCATCCGGCTGGATTGGATTTGCGCGACAGCTAAACAAACCCGCCCCGGGCGGTCAATCCTTCCTGGTGCCGGATTCGCCTCCGGCCTCAGGCAAACACAACCCCAATTCCGAGCTCGGCATACGGGTTGTTTCTTCACCTGAGTGGGAGCAAGAAACACCTTTTGAAAACCTTGCCCACGTGGTCCATCAACCCGCTGGGAAAACCCTCATTGTCGTTGTCGGGCACGCGCGGACGCTACCAGAGCCCCCCGTTCCGCCACAAGAGCACAGTTGAACACAGTTGAACCATCCAGACAGCTTTCGAGATTTGCGGATCTCACCAGGCAAAAATCGGAACGCGCCCGCGACACCATTGCCAATCCGGCAACCGCCCCCGGCGTGTTCGGATCGGCTTAAGCGAGTCGCATTGACGGCGGGGAGTTCGGTCCGGGTCGGGGGCTTTGCCAATCGAGCGGCACTCTTTTATTCATTTCCATTGCCAATACCGCTGGCCATTTTAGGCTCTGCGCATGGTGATGAATCCTTGGAAGAAGACATTCGGGCTGATGGGCCTCGCGACCTTGGCCGTGCTCGCTCAGTCTTGCGGTAACGACGACTTGCGCAAAGAACTCCGCCAGGCTAATGCCGAGTTACGTCAGGAAGATCGAGAGTTGCGGGAGAAGGTTGCCACGCTCGACAAGCAACTCGCCCAACTGACGGGACGACTCGATGAAGTGCAGCGAGCGAGCGAGACGGGAAGCCAAAAGGCCATCGGCAACCAGATCGTTGCCCAAGTGGAGGCCAAGTTACGTTCGGACAAGGACGACCGATTGCGGAAGGATCAAATCAAGCAGCAAGCCGTGGCCACGGTAGGGAAGATTGCCGCCCAGATGGATCGTCTCATGGAGGAAATTCCAAGTCAGGAAAATAGCAGTCTGGTCGCCTGGGATGCCTCGATGCCGAAGCTTACTAATCTCTACAAAAATGCTGCTTTGCACATGAACTCGCTGGCAACTGAGCTGGACGGGATGAAATTTGAGCGCAGTGAGGAAGTGAAGTTAAAAATTGCGGGATTTACCAACGGATACCAGTCGCTGCCTGGAATCGGGCGCATGGTGGTCAGCAGTCGTGAACGGGCCGCCGCCCTTCGCGCCGCTCCGGATCCTTCCAAGCCGGATTCGGACCCGGGCGTGGGCGAAGAAGTCAACATGACCGCACAACTTTCAGTCTTCAACGCCACCCTTGTTGAGTGCAAGAAGATCCAAGGCGAAGTAGCAAAATTGGCGAACTGAGAACCCTCGTGGGCTCGTTAGCGACCCTGGAACACGACAGTTCGCGTGATCCAGTGAAGTCCCACCCAAAGGATCAGCCCTTTCCAAAACCCAAAAGAAACTGATTCCATTGGTGTTTGTTGGATTGGTGCCGGTGGTCGGACTCGAACCGACACGACTTTTGAAGGTCCCAGGATTTTAAGTCCTGTGCGTCTGCCATTTCGCCACACCGGCGGTGAAGCGCAGCGCAGCAACGCTAACAGAAAGACCCGGCGGCGCAAGCGCGTGAAAATCATTTCGATTCTGTTGCCCGCGCCCGGCGCTGCACTACACTGTCACGGTGATTCGCAACATCATCTTCGACTGGTCGGGCACGCTGGTGGACGATCTGCCCGCCGTCTGGGAGGCGACCAATTATGTGCTCGCCCAAGCCGGTCGCCCCGAGATGACGCTGGCCGAGTTCCGCGCCGAATTTTGTCTGCCGTTCACGATCTTCTACGAAAAATACACGCCCCACATTCCCCTGCCCCAACTGGAGGCCTGGTTTCACAGCCGTTTCCGCGCGGCGCAGTTGTCGGTGGTCGCCCTGCCCCACGCGCGGGAGTTTCTGGAGTTTTGCCGGCAGCATCGCGTACGGACGTTTTTGTTGAGTACGGTGGCGGACGAGCATTTCGCAGTGCAGGAACGGGCCACGGGCTTCGGCGCGTTTCTCGACCAGCCCTACACCGGCGTCTGGGATAAGCGGAAGAAAATCCATGAGATTCTCGCGGACAACAAACTGCGCGCCGAAGACACGCTTTTCATTGGCGACATGGAGCACGACATTGAGACGGCCAAGCACGGCGGCATCCACTCCTGCGCCGTGCTCACGGGCTACAACACGCTCGACCAGTTGCGCCGCGCCCAGCCGGATTTGATTGTGGAACACCTGGGGGAGTTGCGCGAAATCCTGGCGCAAAACGAACGGCACTTGCAGCCGCCGGTGAAAGATTTTACCGCCGCCCATTCACCGGTGGTCACCGTCGGCGCGCTGATTTTCAACGCCGCCGGTAAAGTGCTGCTGGTCCGCACGCACAAATGGTCAAACCTTTGGGGCATTCCCGGGGGCAAGGTGAAATGGGGCGAACCCGCCGCGGACGCGTTGCGTCGCGAACTCAAGGAGGAGACGAATCTCGAGGTGGCCGACCTCGAGTTCGTCCTCGTCCAGGATTGCATTCACTCGAAAGAATTTTATCGGGAGGCGCACTTTGTTTTGTTGAACTACACCTGCCGTTGCGCCGGCGAACCCGAGGTTAAACTCAATGACGAGGCGCAGGAGTTCCGCTGGGTTGAGCTGGCGGCGGCCGTCACCATGTCCATCAACCTACCCACGCGAAAGCTCCTGGACGCGGTCATGAAACCAAACCCGCAGCATAACCGCCAACCGGACTGACCGATGTCAAAAATCTCAATCGTTGATCTGGAAGTGCATTTTCACGTCGGCGTGACCAATGAGGAACGCGCCCAACCGCAACGCCTGTTGCTCACCGTGGATATGAGTTATGATTTCACCACCGCCGCCGCAACCGACCGCGTCACCAAGACGATTGATTATTTCAAGGTGACGCAGAAAATCCTCAAGCTGGGCGATGGGCGCAGTTGGAAGTTGATCGAGAAACTGGCGACGGATGTGGCCAATCTGGTGTTGAATGAATTCTACCCGACCAGCGTGACCGTCATGGTGAAAAAATTTCCCATCCCGCAGGCCGATTACGTCGCCGTGAGTCTGACCAAGCACCGCGCCACCACCAACATGATCAAGCGGTCGAGTTGGGGTATCCCGTGATGTAAGTCTCCAACTGCTGGATGGTCGAGCTTTGCGATGAGATGATCGAGTTCACCAGGTCACCGATCGAAATCACGCCCAGAATTTTTGCCCCGTCCATCACCGGCAGATGGCGGATCCGATGCTCCGTCATCAACCGCAAACATTCATCCACCGTGTGATCCGGACTCACGGACACCACGCGGCCCGAGAGGATGGCCCGCACCGGCGTGTCTTTGGATGACCGGCCTTTCAAGACAATCTTGCGGGTGTAATCGCGCTCCGAAAGGACGCCCAGGAGCCGCCCCTCTTTGATGACCAGTAGCGCGCCGACATTTTTGTCGGCCATCATCTGGATCGCTTCCAGCACGGTGGACTCCGGCGTAATGCTCCAGACCGTGCTGCCTTTACTGGCTAGGATTTCACGGATGGGAATGGCGTGGCTCATGAGCAGACTCCTGGATTGAGTGGGGGTGACGATTGATGATCAACTAGCGCTAGCAAATGCACGTGCGCCCAGCAACTCGGGCGCGGCGTGTGAACACTGCCGGATCCTTTGAATGATTCAAACGATGGCTGTGACATGCCGCCACCGTAACACAAGGACCGAAGCCTGCACACAACAATTATTCG
>CAYHFK010000171.1:0-8218 GCA_964355895.1 uncultured Bifidobacterium sp.
GCGCCCGGTAGTAATCGCGGTAGGTGATCTGATTCGTCACGTCGAAGATCACCACGTCCACGCCGGCATCGCTGAGCATCTGTGCGTGTTTGCGGAGCACGCCGTCATCGTCGGTGAGGTAGTAACCGAAGAGCGATTCACCCCAATGATGCGGCACGTGCAACGGTCCCCAGAGCGGGCTGTCCGGCTTTTGCATCGCGGCGGGATCGGGGGCAAGAATCTTCGTCACGTCGAATGGGCCGCCTTGAACATGCGCGCCGTGCCAGAGGAAGTAGAAGATGCCCACCGTGCGGTCGGCCCGCGGCGCCGAGACTTCGGGAAAAGTCGCGACCTTGCGCCCGAGCGCGTCGGTGGCCACCCAGGTATCGCTGAAGGAATCCTGCAACTGACCAAGGGCGCATTGCGCGGCGAGGCAGAGCAAGCCGAGGGGCGCGAGGTGGGTAGAGGTTTTGGATTTCATTTCACGGTCACGGTTTCAAAACTTCCAAAGTGACAGGGCCCAGCAGCCCGGATTCCAGCAACGCCGTGTCTTTCGTGAACGGATTCCAGGTCGTCCAAGCGATGCGCTGCAGTTCGGGCAAACCCGCGTCACCGATCAAGCGATTGGGCCAGAGATTGGCGACGGTGATTTCGAGCCGGTTCTCGCCGGGCTTCAACGCAGTGCTGGCATCCACGCGGAACGGCGTTTTCCAAACGACGCCGACCTCCTGGCCGTTGAGGCGGACCCGCGCCATTACTTCGACCCGGCCCAGGTCCAGATACCATTTTGAATTTCGGATTTCGGATTTCGGATTTGCCACAAAGGTGGTCCGATAGGTCGCCGCGCCGCTGAAGAACTGCACGCCGGGTTCCGGGTGCTTCGACCAGTCAAGCAAAGTGTCGAGCGTGATTTGCTCCGGCGCTCCGCGATTGGCCTGGAAGCGGACCTCCCACGGCCCCGTGATTTTCTGGACCGGCGCAAACTCGTCCCAATTCCGGCCCGGCTTTGCGGGTGGAGCTTTGGCCCGGTCGCGAAACACGACGAACAGCGAGCCGTGCGGGTCGAGCTTCAGCGGCAGGCTCGTGCGTCCGTCTTTCTGCTCCCAAACCCCGGCGGACGTGATACGGCCCGTGTCCGGCCACCAGAGCTCTAGTCGTCGTCCACTGACGCGGAAGGTCGCGGTGGTGGTGACTTCCTGTGCCTGAGGATTGGCGACAAAATAAATGTCCATGCCGTCTCCGCGCCGGTGCGTATAGCGCAACGGCGTGTCCGACTCAAAATCGGGCGGCACGCCCGCCGCGCGCAACACCGCAGCCAGCAGGGTGTAGTCTGTATAAATCTCCAGGTCGGCGGTTGACCGGGCGATCTTGCCCCACGGCGACATGCCCATGTCACCCAGTTCCCGGGCCGCCGTCCAGTCAGCGCCAACGCCAATGTCCGTCTTCCAATTTCCGCCAACCCTCGTGGCCGCCTGCCATTCGCGGTCAGTGCTCACGTTTATCTTCTCGCCGCCGTGCAGGCGAATCTCAACCGCGGCGATAAATCCGGCCGGATTGGGTGCGTCCCCGCCGTTTTCGACCGCCACCGCCAGTACGTTCGTGCCGGGTTTGAGTCGCGCTCCAATTTCAAACTCCGCAACCTCCCTGAAGTTGTCCCCCGTGCCGACGCGCTTCCCATTCACCCAAAGTTCGAAAGTGTTGTCGGCGGTCAGGCTGGCGGTCGCCGACTCGACTTTGGCGTCGGCAGGCAGAACCAACACGCGTTGGAAATAGCGTCGAGCCACCGGCGCGGCCACCGATGGATCGCCTTCCTCGAGCCAGATCCATTTGGCGCCGTCGAGCGGGTCAGGCTGCGGTGCAGGACCGGCCTGCGACTTTTCCAGTTTGCCATCCCAAAGCAGGCGACCCTTGCCAATGCGGCGTTCATTCCATCGACGCTGAGAGCTAGGCGCCGTTCCGCCCCACAGTCCGTCCGCCAATTCTTTGATTTCGAGATCGCACTGCGGATAGTTGGCCAGGCTCGGTGATTTGCGCGGTGGCGAGCCAAAGATGGTCGCGCCAGCCCGGACGAGTTCTTTCACCTTGCGCAGCAAGTGCGGCGTCATGGTTTCCACTTCCGGCAACGCGAGCACCCGATAGCTCGTGCCGCCCGGAAAAACGATCTGGCCGCGTTTCACGGTGGCGCGGGCGAGCAGGGTTTCCGGTGCACAGGCGTCAAAGTTGTATTCCCGATGGTCCGGCGGATTGCCGCGCACGGCGGACGTGGGCGGACGAAAGACTTGCGGCGCGCCTTCGGGTGTGAGGTAGAGAATGTCCGCCACGGCCTCGCCCTGGCGCAGCAGAGTTTGGCAACGCGCCAGATATTTGTGATACGCGGGTACCATGTCCCACCAGGTCTGCGTTCGTTCCCAGTGAACGCCATACGGCCCCATGGTCATGCCCGGCGCACGATTCAGCCACGGCTGATGGGCGTAACGATGGAAGACGATCCGGTTCACGCCGGCGCAAAAGGCCCAATCGCCCAGGGCCTTCAAATAGCCCGGATGAAACTGCCAGCGCTCTTTGTCGTCGGACGTGAACGCCTCCGCGGCCACGATGCGTTTGCCGCCCGTGTGCGCGATGGACGCGGCTTCGAAGCAACTGTACCAGGACTCGAAGCAGTTCGCCCAGAACTCGCACATGGGCACATCCGCCACGGCGCCGAGGTTTAGGTCCGCGGTCGGGTTCATGTCGTACGGCTCGATGGACAGCCCGAGGCCGTGGCGGCGGCCAAGCGCCTTCAAATGTTGCGCGTGGTTTTCGATGACGAGTTCCTGGGCGGTCTGGCGCAAGTCCCACAGAAACCGTTCGGACCCTTCGCGACTCTCCACCACGCGCCCAGTCATGGCCGGCAAGTAGCGCAAAGGATCGTAGCCGCGGCGGCGCTTGAACTCGTCGCGGAAGGTGGTGGTCCAGTTCTGCGCCCCCATCTCCCAACTGTCAATGTGCAGCGAGGTCCAGCCCACATCGGTGCGTTTGCGCGGGCCGAGTTCGCGCAGCAGCTTGCCGACGAACTGCTCGAAATGCGCGTCCAGCGCGGTTTTGTCGAACTTGTCGCTCTCCAGCCCCAAGCCGGCTGCGGGCGCGGGACGCGTGTTCGCACCGGTGCTGGTGCGACCCAGACGCAGAATCGTCCAGTCGCCCGCCGGCGCCGTCCAAGTCAGCTTGCCCTCCGCGTCCAAGTGATCGCTGAGATCGAGAATTGTTCCCGCGGCGATGGCAGCACCGGCGGGCAGCGTGGGAAAATCCGCCGACGAAGGAATGAAAGGTTTGACGCCAGGCATGGAGGAAAACGGATCGCGCACGTAAAGCGCTTTGTGATCAATGTCGGCAATGCGCTCGTTGCCCGCGGGTGTCGGGAACGCGAGCACCGCCACATCACGGTAAAACTCATTTTGCGCCTTGAGCAACTCCGACGGCAGGCCGCCGGTGCCGAAGTACGGCTTGCGCGGCAACGGGCGCGGCAGCATCGCGTCGAAGTTCGTCGGCCCGGCGACTTCGACCGCGCTGGCGACGAGGTGCTGCATGGATTGCTCCGGCTTGACCCACGGTCCGCCGCTGCCGGTCCAGCCGGGCCCGGCGTTGAGGGTGATTTGCAGGCCGAGCCGTTCCGCCTCGGTGACAACGTGTTTGAAAAGTTGCCGCCATTCGGCGCTCATGAATTTCACCGGCCCCTTCGGAACGCCGACATCTACTTCCATGATCATCACGCCACCGATGCCGGCGCGCTGCATCGCTTCGAGGTCGGCCGTGAGGCCTTCGCGGCTCAAGTTGCCGTCCATCCACATCCAATAGACCCACGGCCGGGCGGACGGCGGAGGGTCGGCAAAACCACGTTCAAGCGCGCCCCCGCGCGCTGGCAAGACCGCCATGGCGAAGCCCAGCAGGGCGGCCAGCAAGGCGAGCTGGCATCCAGATCGTTTGGCTTTTGCTTTCAGGCAAAGAATAGTGCCAATGCGAGATGCCATAACGCTTGCATCCCGGCGTTGGAGCCTTGGAGCGGAGCGCGACTCAACGGCAGAAACCGAAAGCAGCAACTCCTTGGCTCTCCCGAACCGTGCCGATGCACCAACGCGCGTCTTCATGGGTGCGACTCTACGCCCGCTGCAAACCTTGGCAAGATTGGTTTGAACCTGGCGGGCGGGTTCCGCATCAAGCGCCCTGGCAAAGCCCGGCCATGCGCATTTGCGAACGGGGCCGGCTGGGCCCACCAGGCTGTGGCAGGGATTGAGCAAAAATACTTTCGCCCCCGGCGGAACGGATCCACCGAGGGCGAATGATTTCGGGCGAGTCTTGGTTCAGGCTTCCCAGCCCTGGCGATTATTGCGGCGGACGAACTGGGCGGCTTCCGGCAGGTTGGTGGATTTCATGTTCGGTCCATCCCAGTCCATGCGGTGGCCCTCGCCGACGCGCAACGCGACGCATCCCAGCAGGATGATTTCCGTCAAATACGCCGCGACGTCGAAGTTCGAGAAGGCGGGCGTGCCGTCCTTCATCATTTGAAACCATTCCTGCATGTGGCCGGGCGAGCGCGGGATGATTTGCGGAACCGCCTTGCAGGCTTCGTGCTTGTCGCCGGCCACCATTTCTTCCTGACCCTTCATCGCCACAAAAAAGCGGGCGCCGTAGTCATCGGGCGAGAACAACTTGCCCTTGTCACCGACGATGAGGGCCCCGGCGACCGGGAGCGCGCCCATGGTGCCGACGATTTCCTTGGTCACATCCGCCTCGGGTCGTAACGGCTTGAGCGCATCGCCGGGGTTGCCGTCATACCACCAGAACTTGAGCGGCGGCAGGCCATCCCGCTCCGGAAACTCGAAACGGAGGCGCGAGGTTTTCGGAAAGGTCTCCGGGTAAACGCGCGAGTCAACTTCGCATTCGACCACGCTGGGATAACCCAGCTTCAAGGCGCGGAACGGCATGTTGACCGTGTGACAGGCCATGTCGCCCAGCGCGCCAGTGCCAAACTCGTACCAGCCGCGCCAGGCGAAGGTGTGATAAACATCTTTCTTGTAGGGCCGCAGCGCCGCCGGGCCCAGCCAGCAATCCCAGTCCAGATTAGGCGGCACCGGATCCGAGCCGGGGGGACGGTCGAGGCCCTGGGGCCAGACGGGCCGATTGGTCCAGACGTGTAATTCGAGCGGCTTCCCGATGACCCCGGCCTGCACGACTTCGACGGCGCGGCGCAAGCCGCTCTCGGCGCTTCCCTGGTTGCCCATTTGCGTGGCCAACTTCTTGTCCGCCGCCAACTGGCGCATGGCGCGCGCCTCGTACACGGTTTGCGTGAGCGGCTTCTGGCAAAAACAGTGCTTGCCCATTTTCATGGCGCGCATGGCCGCCACGCCGTGGTTATGATCGGGCGTCGAGACCGTCACCGCATCAATTTCCTTGCCCATTTGATCGAGCAACTTGCGGTAGTCCTGAAAGCGCTTGGCCTGGGCGAATTGCTGGCCCTTCTTTTCGAGCGTGCGTTGGTCCACGTCACAGATGGCGACGATGTTCCCACCGCACTCCGCAGCAGCGTTGCTGTCACTGTTGCCTTTGCCGCCGACGCCGATGCAGGCGATGTTGATGCGGTCGTTGGCGCCCAAGACGCGACCGATGTAGGGGAAGGTAAACGCGGCCGCGCCCGCAGCCAGCGAGGTGCGGCGCACAAACTGGCGACGGGACAGGGAGGGAGACTGGAGTTTCGATGGTTTGGTTTGCGTATTCATGGGTTGAGTTAATGACAAGGTGGGGGTTTGTTCAAGTCAAAGCTTTCTCCGGCCCGTCGGGTATTTTGGCTGGGCAGGCCGCGCCTTCTGGATAACGAACTGGATGATGGCCCGGGCGTCGTCGTAGTTCGTCGCGTGGCCGGCTTCCTCGCGATGGATCAGCAACACTTCGCGGCCGCGCGCTTTCAGCTCGTTCGCCAGCCGCACGACGCTGTGCGGCGGCACCACACTGTCCTTGCCGCCTGCCGTAATGCCCACTGGCATCGTGAAGCGCTCCGGCCAGAATTCGGCGCTGCGTTTTTTGTATTCCTCGGGGATCGCCGTCTTGCTGCCGCCAAACGAAGCCGCAATGGCGTCTGGAAAACCGGCATACTCGACCAGGTTGGCCGTCCCATTCATCGAAGCTACGCCGTCCACGAGTTCCGGATGCAACGCGGCGAACGTCAGGCTCGCCGTGCCGCCCATTGAGCCGCCGCACAGGAAAACGCGCGACACCCGGTGAATCTTTTTCAACTCGCCGATGATCTGGACGAGATCGGTTTCCGCCTTCGGGCCCATCCACGAAGTCTTCGCGCGGTAATCCGGCGAGACGTAGATCATCCCGTGGGCCGCCGCCACGTCCCGCGCCGCGCGGCACTCGTCGCGCGGGTCGCGGATGAATTGCCAGCGATCCGCGCCGTGGCCGTGCAACGCGATCAGCAGATCGTGCGGCTGCTCCGGTTTGAAGCCCGGCGGTAGCATCAACACATACCGTTGCTCCGTGCCGTCGCACGCCGCGGTGAAAGGAACATCCGCCGTCCGGGTTTCATTCGTCCCGCCCCACCCAGCGCTCGGGCTGGCGAGCAGGAGGAGCAGCACGAAGAGTCGTTTCATGGCATCAGTAGCTCGCGCGCACGGCGATGGGCTTGGTCGCATCAGGGATGATGCGGATGGTTTCCTTCTGCGGATCGAAATCGGCGTGTGGCTGGCCGTTGACCGTCACGGCGCGCAACGATTTCCCGTCGGGATGGCACAGCCGGCGCACGATGGCTTTCGGCGCGGAACGCCCCCGCCGTTTTACAGGGTCTGTGAAAGGATGTCTTCAAGCTTCGCGATCAAGTCCGGGAGGTCGCGCTCGATAACCTGCCAAAGTTCGTCATCGTCAATCTGGTCGTATCCGTGCGTGATGATGCTGCGCATGCCGATGATTTCACGCCAGGGAACTTCGGGGTGGGCCGCGCGGATTTCCGGTGAGAGCCGCCGGGCCGCCTCCCCCAGCACGACGATTTCGTAAAGCACCGCATCCAGCCGCATGGGGACGGAAGGCAGGGTTTCGCGGGTGGTGTCCTTGGCGTACCCGATGATCTTCCGGGCGGCGCCCAGCATATCCTCCAAGGATGGGCGGTCACGATTCGGCATAGAGCGGTTGGGCTTGGGCCAGAATGGCGGCGGCACGCGGGCGGTTGCCGGCTTTCTCGAGTGCGCGGCGGTTGAGCAGGTCCACATGACAGTTCAGGAGGGTTTCCAATTCGAGCTTCATCCGCACGCGATCCAACAGACTCCAGCGTGCTTCCGGCGCATACGTGGCCAGGAGGTCCACGTCGCTGTCCGCGTGAAAGTCCTCGCGGAGAACCGAACCGAACACCTCCAACCGGGCGATGTTCCAGCGGCGGCAGAAGGCCGCAATCTGCTCCATCGGCAGCCGCGTTTTCAAGTTGGGCAGACTGGCAATCATGTTAACAACCCACTTATGGCACGAAAGCATGGGCCAACGCGAGCAGGAAGAAACCTGACGCCAGGCAGGTGATTCCCCCGATTCGGCGTCAATACTCCGCGCGCAGGTCCACAGGCATCGAACCGCGTGGCAGCGTGATGGTTTCGCGCTTCACGTCAAAGTGCGTGTGCGGCTGGCCGTTGACCGTGACGGCGCGCAACGGTTTCCCGTCGGGATGGCGCAGCCGGAGCACGATGGCTTTCGGCGTCGAACGCGCGGGCGGTTCGATGCGCGCTTCGATGACGCCGTCGCGCGTGTGCGACGTGAGACGATAACTGACGCGGCCGAAGCGCGCCGGCGCGTTCGTCACGGCGAGGCTGAGGCCGTCCGCAAGCCAGTTGCTTGTGATGAGCGGCGCGAGCCAGAGTTCGTTGCCGCGTTCCTGGACGAGCATCTCGCGGGTCTGGTGCAGGAAGTAGCCGGTCTCGTGCGTCTTGTCCCACGCGCCGCTGCGGTTGAAATGTTCCCAGAGCGTGAGCACCTCGGGGTTGAGCATCGCGGCGAGCGAGTTGAAGTAGGAACGCAGAAACGGCTTCACGTCGTCGCGCAGCGCGTAAATCTCGGCGTTGCGAGTGTAGTAGGGCTGCACCTTCGAGAAGCCGCCGAGGTTGAACCAATCCGCGTGGTTCGTCGCCGCCGGGTAATCAAACCAGCCGTCGGCCAGGAACTGCACGTCCTCCATGTGTTCCAACATGCGTCCGACCTCGCTGCTGTTCGCCTCCAGGACGCCGGT
>CAYHFK010000171.1:8318-10414 GCA_964355895.1 uncultured Bifidobacterium sp.
AGTTCGCGCAACGCGGCGTAATAATAGGCGTTGTTGGCGAAGTGGTAGGCAAAGGCGTTCCAATCCGCGATGACGCCGGGCGGCATCAGCCCGAACTCCGGCCGGCCTTCGGCTGCGGGTTGCGTGGTCTTGTCCGTCTGCCGCACGATCCATTCGCCGACGCGCGCCAGTTCCGGGGCCGCGGCGCGCAGCCATGCCGGGTCGTGATGCAGTTGGTGCTGCTCGCCCACGGTCCAGAGATGCCAGGCGGTGCCGAAGGTCGTGTAGCCGGTGGTGAGGAAGCCGTTCGTGTTGTAGCGGTGGATGAAGAAATCCAGACTGCGCCGGGCAAAATCTTCGTGACCGAAAAACGTCATCCCGCGAATGACCGAATGCGCCTCGCTCTCCAACGGCCCGTAGTGCATGGCCGCAATCCACGCTGCGACGCGCTGGCCGTCCGCCTCGTTTCGCGCGGCAATGAGGCAACGGACTTGCGACGAGCGGATGATGTCGTTGAGCAACGGATCGGGCGTCTCGATTTGCATGGCCGGCGCGAGCGCGGCGTTCCAATGCGACTCGAATGCCGCGCGAAGATTTGCGACCGGCGGCAGGCTCAACAGGTCCTCGTCCTGTGCGCGCAGGAAAACTACGCAACGCGCGGTGCCGTTTGGTGATAGCGTGCCCGCGAGCAAAATCTTGCCCCCTTCAACGGTCGCCGTCAGCACACTGTCCGCTGCGCTCGTGACCAGCGCCAGCGGCCCGTTTTCGCCAGCCACGAGCCAGCCTTGGGGACACTTCGCCACGCTCGCCGGTGTTTTCTCGCGACTGTTGACGAGGAAGTTTAACGCCAGCCGGGCTTGGGCCGCGACCGGTTGCGCGTTGGTCAGCGTGAACTCGGTCACGCAAACGGAGCGGCGATTGAGCCGCGCGGGATTGACGCCAGGCTCGTCGCACGGCGCCACGAACGCCCGCTCGGAATACGTCACGCCCGCGTTGCGAAACGTCAGCACCGGAGATGGAAGCCAGCCGCCGTCGAGTTGTCGCGTGACCAGTTCCGCGGGGCCCTGGCCAAATTCCGGCCGCAGTTCGCCCGCGTTCTTGAGCCAGACGGTGTCGGTGACAATGGACGTCTGAAAACGCACGCAGCCGTCCCGCTCGACGACAAACTTCGCGTTGTCGCACGCCAGCGACAGCATCACCGGCCCTTCGCTTTGCGCGGCGTGATGCGTCTTCGCCATCGCCTGCGCGAAAGTCTGGTCCGGCATCTGTCGCACTTCCTTGAGAATTGTTTTCGCCGTCGCCACTTTCTGTTGCGCCTCGGCGATCGTTGTGCGCGACGAATCGGTCGTGACCAACAGTCCATGGTCGGGCACGTACACGTAGCCGCGGCTCAACACGTCCTCCACGGCGATGCCGAACGCGCCGTTGGGCAGGCGGAATTGAAGTGCCGTCGGGTCGGACTTGAGCGGCGACTGGCGGGCGTAACGAACCTGCAGTTGCTGTGGCGAATTCCCTTGCCAGCGAAGCAACGCGCCGACCGCCGGCGAGAGCAATTCGCCGTTGGTGATCTCCACCTCAAGCTTGGCCTGCTTGTCCGCGTTCGCGATTTGGACCACGAGATTCGTCACCGCCCAGCGCGAGCGCGTGTAAGCTTGCGGGCGGAGCACGAGGGGGACGCCGTTCGTCGCGGGAAAAACCCAGCGCATTTTTCGCGTTTGAAACAACCCGCCCTTGTCGGCCCGGGCGGCGACATGAAACACGAGTTCATTATCGGCCCGTTCGAGGTTTCCGGTGAGCGGCTTGAATTCTCCTTGCCACGCGGATTCGCCAAACCAGCCTTCGACGCGCACCGCGTTGGTCGGGGGCAGTTGCGCCGCGTCGGCGAAGGCGAGGCGCACTTCGCGCAGCGCGCGGCGATTCAGCCATTGCAGGCCCACGCCGGCGAGTTGGTTGGTCGCCACCGGTACGGTAATTCGGCCCGCTGCGTCCGCCGCCAGATCGCGGTCGAGAAACAAATCCTCGGCGCGAAATTCATGGATGCGATCCGCTCGCGCGCCCTTGCTTCGGTTCGGGTCCCAAGTCACGACGCGACCGAACCGACCGATGTCCACGCGCTG
>CAYHFK010000172.1:0-10373 GCA_964355895.1 uncultured Bifidobacterium sp.
ATTCTTGATGAAAGAACGGCGGGAAGCGGGCGTGGTGGCCGGGGAAGGATCGGCAGATGGCGATTCGGTTTTCATGAACCGAGTATTGCGCCGCGGCGCGGGTTTTGAAAATGGAAATCCGATGCGGAAATTGGCAAAGGATTAACCGGATTTGCTGGCAAATCTGCGGTGGCGAACCCCCGTCATTCCGCCGCTACGGGCACCTTGAGGACTTGCACTACTGGCTGCTAGAAAATTGCCCGTTTCACCTTCCCAGAAGTTTTCGCGAAGGATTTCTCGCGGTCTGGCGTCTTTCTGGTTAAAGAACAGATCGAAAACATAACACCATGAAAACCCGACTCCACCTCCTCACGTCTTTGATTGCGCTCGTGGGCGCGTCAGCCTTCAGCCAACCTCAACCGGCCCAGCCAATCACCGTACCCGAGCGCGCCATCCCCCAGCGAGCCCTCAAGATGCCCCCAGGCTCGCCAACGCCCATTCTGACCCAGCCCGAAACGCCCAAGCTCACGACGTTCAGTCTCGATTTTCCCGGCGGAACACCGCAGCAACTGGTCACGGCCATTGAAAAAGCCATGGGCAAGCCGCTCAATGTCATCATCCCCGCCGAGCACGCCGACTTCAAATTGCCTCCGCTCAAGATGAACCAGGTAAACGTGTGGCAACTTTTTCAAGCCCTCGAACTCACGAGCCAGAAAACCGAGGCGTATGTCACCGGCACTTACTATAGCGGATCTCCGTCGCACAGCTACCAAACAGCGAAAACCAGCTACGGCTTCCGGTCGCCGAGCGCGCAATCGGGCGCAGTCTCGGATGACTCGATCTGGTATTTCTATGTCGAGAAACCCGTCATGCCGCCGCAGGTCGTCTCGTCCGTCGTTCCGAGTGTGTGCCGGTTTTATCCGCTGACTTCGTACCTGGAGCGCGGCCTGACTGTGGACGACATCACGACCGCCATTCAAACCGGTTGGAAAATGCTCGGCGACCAGGAAACGCCCACGATCAGTTTCCACAAGGAAACCAAACTGTTGATCGCCGTCGGCGATCCGGCCAAGCTCGAAACCATTGATGCGGTTTTGAAAGCGCTGTCGCCCACGTCGGAAGGCGCATTTGGCAAACGGATTGACACAGTTATCCATAGGCTGCCGGCTGATGGTTCATCGTCGCCGCCGGCCAAGCCGGACGCGAAACCAAAGACCGAGAACTGAACTTGTCTGCCTGCGCCCCATGCCTTGTCTTGGACGACACCCTGAACCAAGCTGGCCCCGTGGCTGATTCAGCGGATGCCGCGCCGCCCGTCGCGACGCTGACCCGCGCGCTGGTCGCAGGCGACGAAGCGGCGTATCGCACTTTTCACGACGCGTATGTCCCCCGCCTCTTCCGCTACCTGCTGGTCGTCACCGCCGGTGACGAGGACGCGGCGCGCGAAGCGCTTCAGGCCGCGCTCGTGCGCGTCGTGCGGCATATCCGGGTTTTTCCAGACGCGGCGCAATTCTGGAACTGGCTCACGGTGCTGGCCCGCACCGCGCTGGCCGACCAGCGCCGAAAACAACGCCGCTACTTCGCGTTCCTCGACCGCTTCACACGACATACACGGGCGGAAGCCGCGACCGGCGACGACGGAGCGGCCGATGCGCGGTTGCTCGCGCTGCTGGAACGCGGCTTGTCCGCCTTGGCCCCGGATGAACGAGAATTGGTCGAGCGGAAATATCTCAGCGGCCAGAGCGTGCGCGACCTGGCCGATGGATTGCAGATCACGGAGAAAGCGGTCGAGTCGCGCCTGCTGCGGGTGCGGCGAAAGTTAAGAGATGCCGTGCTTACCGAACTAAAGCATGACCAACAAGAATGACCAGGAGCGGTTGCTGGATGACGTGCTGGTGGGCGAGGCGGACGCCGGCTTTCACGAGGCGTTGCTCGCCGAAACTTTGCGTCTGGCGCGAAAACGGCGACGGTTCCGTCAGGCCCAACGCGTTGGCGGCGTGCTCGCCGTGGTCTCCGTCATTACTGCGGTCGCCATCTGGCGAAATCCGCGGGCGTCGGTGGTCATCCAACCGCCGCGTGCGCAGAGTTATGAGTTGACCCTCAGTCAGCCATTTCCCGCTGCGAGCATGGTCAGTACGCGTCCGCTGGCCACCGATCAACTCGTTGCCTCGAAAGCGCTGGCCAGTGTGCTGCACACGACGACGATGAGCGGAAGCTACCGGGAAGTTGGCGATGACGAACTGCTCGCGCTGGCCGCGCCACAGGTTGTTGCCTTGGTTCGACGCGGCCCGCATGAGGCGGAATTGCTCTTCATCCCGTCGCCGGTTGCAGCCACTTCGGACCAAAACTGAACCCCGCTCTGAGCGACCAACCTTTACGATCCGCGCCCGGGTTGGCGTGGTCATGGACTTCTGGTTCGCGGTGTGATTATTTTTGATGACAAGCAACCGGTTGGCCGTCGGTTGATTCGTTCAATAGTGTATTAACCAATGACTTCGCAGCCAGACAGGTGGATTTTGCATGGAGCGACCAAGATTATCGGCGCTTGCGTTCGGCTGGGCGGCGTGCTCGTGATCTTCACGGTCATGTCGTGGGGTCGTCCTTTGTCCGGTGCCGAGACGGTCAGCGTCAGGCAATTCAAAAACGAAATTCAGCCCCTCCTCGCGCAGTATTGTTACGACTGCCACGCTGACGGCATGAACAACGGCAACGTCGCGTTCGATGAGTTCGAGACCGATCAAGCGGTCATCGAGGACCGGGAACTTTGGTTGCATGTCCTCAAGAATCTTCGCGCCGGTCTGATGCCGCCCGCCAAAAAATCCCAGCCCACCAAGCCGGAAAAGGAACGCATCGCGCAGTGGATCAAGGTGGCGGTATTTCGGGTTGATCCAATGAATCCTGATCCGGGCCGCGTCACGATCCGCCGCCTCAACCGCGTCGAATATCGCAATACGATCCGCGATTTGCTGGGCGTGGAGTTCGACACCGCTACGGCATTTCCGCCGGACGACACCGGGCACGGCTTCGACAACCTCGGCGACGTCCTCACGCTGTCGCCCATGTTGCTGGAGAAATATGTCGTGGCGGCGAACCAGATCATCACCGAAGCCGTCCCGTCCGTCGCCCGGGTGGTGCGCGAGCAGGTGGTGGCCGGGAAGCAATTCCGCGGCGGAAACCAAGGTGAGGCGGAGGATCGCGGCGGAAGCCAAAGACGACGCGGGGGATTGCAGTTGTCGTATTACAAGCCGGCGGCGATCTCGAACACATTCAAGGCGGAAGTTAGCGGTAAATATCAATTGGCCGTGGCCCTGATGATCAACGAACGCTACGTGGACAATGTTTTTGATTACAACAAGTGCCGGCTTACTTTTCGCGTGGACGGAAAGGAGTTGCTGCGGCAGGAATACAGTTGGGAAGGCGGCAAACCGTATCACTACAACTACGAAGTGGACTGGCCGGCGGGCGACCACGAGCTGTCGTTCGAACTGCAACCGCTCACGCCGGACGAGCCGCAAACGCGCACGCTCTCCCTCCAGATCACGTCGGTGAAAGTGAGCGGGCCAATGGCGCCGGAGCATTGGGTGCAACCGAAGGATTACGCCAAGTTCTTCCCCAAGAAAGTTCCGGACGCCGCCAAAGGTCGCCGGGCCTATGCGCGTGAGTTGCTGGGTGGATTCGCGCGACGTGCGTTTCGCCGTCCGCCGGACGATAAGACGCTGGACCGCCTGGTGGGACTGGCGGAAAGCATTTACCGCCAGCCGGGCAAACCGTTCGAGGCCGGGGTGGCGCAGGGCATGGTGGCGGTGCTGGCCTCACCGAGATTTCTTTTCCGCGAGGAGCAGGCGGAGAAATCGCCGGGCGGGAAGGCCTATCCGTATGTGGATGAATTCTCGCTTGCCTCGCGCCTCTCGTATTTTCTTTGGTTGTCCATGCCGGATGAGGAACTGCTGCGCCTGGCCGAAACCGGCAAGCTGCGCAAGCATCTCACCGCGCAAGTGGATCGCATGTTGAAGGACAAACGCTCGGACGCATTCGTCAAAAATTTCGTCGGCCAATGGCTGCGGGCGCGCGACATCGAAAGCATCCCCATCGAGCCGCGTTTCGTCCTGGCGCGCGAGGAAAAGTTCGACCCGGAAGCGGAGCGGAATCGAAAACGCTTCCGCGAACTCAAAGACAAATCGGACGAGCAACTTTCGCCCGCCGAGAAGGAGGAACTCGCCAAAATCCGCGGATCATTCCGGCGCGCTTCCCGGCAACCGCTGCGGGCGGAAATGACTGGCGAGCTGCGGCTCGCCATGCGGCTGGAGACGGAAAAGTCTTTCGACTACGTCCTGCGCGAGGATCGCAGCCTGCTCGAACTGCTGGATTGCGATTACACGTTTCTCAACGAACGGCTGGCCAAACACTACGGCATCAACGACGTCAGCGGCGATGAGTTGCGGTTGGTGAAATTGCCCGCCGGAAGTCCGCGCGGCGGCATTCTGACGCAAGGCACCATGCTCGGCGTCACCTCGAATCCGACCCGCACCTCGCCTGTCAAACGCGGCGTGTTCATCCTCGACAACATCCTCGGCACGCCGCCCCCGCCGCCGCCACCGGATATTCCGCCGCTGGAAGACGCAACGAAAAATGTCACGAACCACGCTCCATCGTTGCGGGAAACGCTCGCCGCCCATCGGGAGAATGCGTTGTGCAGCTCGTGTCACAACCGGATGGACCCGCTCGGCCTGGCGTTGGAGAATTTCAATGCCATGGGCATGTGGCGCGACCAGGAATTCGAGCAACCGATTGATCCCACGGGTAAATTGATCTCCGGCGAGGAGTTCGCCAACATCCGCGAGTTGAAGCGCATTCTCGTCGAGAATCACGCCCAGGATTTTTACCGCACCGTGACCGAGAAGATGCTAATTTACGCGCTGGGCCGGGGACTGGAGTATTACGACGTGGAGACCAGCGACCGGATCGTGGCCCGGCTGGAAGCGGCAAAGGGTCGGCCTTCCGCGCTGATTGCGGGCGTGGTGGAATCCGCGCCGTTCCAAAAAACGCGGACGACGGATCAAAGCGAACCCAGGAAACCGGCCAAACCCGCCCAGCAACGGGCGGACGTCGGAGCCAAGCCATGAAAAAAAGATCGTCCAACGAATCGGAACGCGCGGTGCAGCGACACGCGGCCTTAACGCGGCGTCATTTCCTGCGCGGCCTCGGCGCGTGCATCGCGCTGCCGGCCTTTGAATCGTTTGCCCCAGCCAGGTTGCTGGCGGCAACTAGCGCGCCCGCCGGCAAGCTCGCCACCACGGCCACCGGCGCACCGCTCCGCACCGCGTTTATTTATTTTCCCAATGGTGCGATTCCGTCCGCCTGGTGGCCGACCGGGGCTGGCACTAACTTTCAGTTGAACCGCACCACGCAGCCATTGGCATCGGTGCGGCAACACATCCAGATGCTGGGCGGCCTCGAACATCTCAACGCCACGGCGGGCAGCGACGGCGGCGGTGATCACGCCCGCGCCAACGGGACTTTTCTCACCGGGGTGCGCATGAAGAAGAGCGCCACCGACATTCGTGCGGGCATTTCGATTGATCAGGTCATGGCGCGCGAGGTCGGGCATTTGACGCGGCTGCCGTCGCTGGAATTGACCTGCGACGCCGGACGCAACACGGGCGCGTGCGACTCCGGTTATTCCTGCGCCTACCAGTACAACGTGTCCTGGAGTTCGCCGACCACGCCGATGACGCCGGAGGCAAATCCGCGCCAGGTGTTTGAGCGACTCTTTGGCGCGGGTGCGGCGGGGGAACGGGCGGAGCAACTGAAACGGCGGCGCGAAGAACAGCGTTCGATTCTCGACTTCCTCGTCGAGGATGCGCGCGCCATGCAGCGACGGCTCAACGCGCGCGACAAAGACAAACTGGATCAATACCTCACCGGCGTGCGCGAGCTGGAAACGCGGATTCAGCGCGCGGAAAAGTTCGGCGACTCCAAAGACCCGGCGCAAGCAACGCCGCCGGGCATTCCGCCCACCTACGCCGAACACATCCAACTCATGTTCGACACGTTGGTGCTCGCGTTTCAGACGGACTCCACGCGCGTGGCGACCCTGTTGCTGGCGCATGACGGCAGCAATCGTTCGTTCGCTGAAATCGGCGTTCCCGAGGGGCATCACGACCTGTCGCATCATGCCGAAGACACCGCGAAGATTCAGAAAATATCCGACATTGACCTCTGGTATGTGAAACAGTTCGCGCGGTTCCTCGAACGACTGCGCGACACCCGGGACGTGGACGGCAATTCGCTGTTGCACAACTCGATGATTCTCTACGGCAGCGGCAATGCCGACGGCAACCGTCACACGCACGTTAATCTGCCCATTGTCCTCGCGGGCGGTGGCGGCGGGACGCTGGCGCCGGGTCGCTTCGTCCAGCACGGGTCGCAACCCACGAGCAATCTGTTCCTCAGCCTCGCAGATCGCATGGGGGTGGCTGGCTTGGAGCGGTTTGGCGATTCCAGCAGTCGGCTCGCGAACGTCTAAAAAAGAACTCCCATGCGGCATCTCGCTTTTTCATTTTGGGTCCTGGTGTTCATCGCGCGTTCAGTTTTCGCGGCCGACGAGCCCCAAGTCATGTCGCTCTGGGAAAACGGCGCGCCCGGGTTTGAAGATCGCCGCAACGAGCCGGAGCAGGCCAAGGATTATTGGGTGCGCAACATCCATAATCCTTCCATTACCGTTTTCCCCGCGCCGAAGGAAAAGGCCAACGGTGCGGCGGTTCTGATTGTGCCGGGCGGTGGCCATCGCGAACTGGTGTTCCAAGCGGAAGGCGTCGAACCCGCAAAATATTTCAATGACCTCGGCGTGACGGCGTTCGTCTTGAAACATCGCCTCCCGCGAGAAACGAATTCGCCGTACTCGCTCCAAATCCATCCGCGCCAGGACGCCCGGCGCGCGATGCGCCTGATTCGCAGCCGCGCCGCGGAATGGAATCTGGATTTGAAACGCATCGGCGTGGTGGGCTTTTCCGCTGGCGGCGAAGTCGCCGCACTGCTGGTCTATAGTCCCACGGCGGGCGACCCGAAAGCAGTGGATACGATTGACCGGATGAATTGCCGCGCGGATTTTCAGATCGTGATCTATCCCGGCCTGCTGGGCGTGCCGGCAGGTCCGATTCCCGCCGATGCGCCGCCGGCCTTTTTCCTCGTGGCGAATGATGACACAAGCCACGTCGGCCCGGTGCTCGCGCAACTTGAAAAATACCGGGAGGCAAAACGGCCAGTGGAAGTGCATCTCTACGCGCGTGGCGGCCACGGTTTCAACATGGGCAACCGCTCCAAGCTCGCTTCAATCCACAGCTGGCCGCAACGCATGGCAGATTGGCTGGCGGATAGTGGCTTTCTCGAGTGAGTTTGGAATGCCGGTGACAAGTTTTGCGAAATCGCTTAGCCTCCCATCGCCTGCATGAAACAACGCGCTCAAATCAACAACGCCGCCAAAGCCAAACGCTGGGCACGTCGTTTGTCCACCCGCGTCGCAAAAGTTCTGGCCGCCCATCCCCACGCCGATCCTGACAACGTCCGGCATACTTTGATTTTGCTGGAGCAACCGCCGTTGGAACGACTGCAAAGGAGCTTAATCCGTGGCCGCGCCACTGCCATTTTCAGAAAGTGAATTGCGCCTGCTGGGCGTTTTGCTGAAACGCAAAGTGCGGTTCATGGTCGTCGGGCTATCCGCCGCCACGCTACAAGGCGCGCCCGTCGTCACGCAGGACGTTGACCTCTGGTTTGAAAACCTCGGCGAACTGAAAATTTCCCGCGCATTACAGGAAGTCGGCGCGGCGTATGTTGCACCCAGCAATTTCAATCCGCCGATGCTCGCGGGGGCGGGCGCGGAACTCTTCGACATCGTCCTGCGCATGGACGGCCTGGGGACATTCGCCGACGAAATCAAAAACTGTGTGGAAATTTCGCTGGGCCGGCAAAAACTCAAGGTGCTTTCGCTCGAGCGGATCCTTGCCAGCAAGATCGCCGCGAATCGCGCCAAGGATAAACTGACGATTCCTGTTCTACGCGACGCCCTGGCCGCAACGCAGTCAGTGAAACGCCGAGCGATGAAAAAGTGAAAATTGACTCGACGAAGTAGCTTCTTGGCGAAGACTTCAAATGCCCCTAGCCGCCGCTCAACAAGATGGATGAAGCGGTGAAAGAGAAAATGAAATTACTACCTGGCGCTTAGAATTATTCGCCGGGCTCAGTTGGGTTTCTTGAGACGAAAGAACTCTTTGCTGCCCGAAATGTCATTGGTAACAACATTTCGGCCGTTGTTGGTCAAAATTGTCCCGGCAACAGGCGTCCAAGTTTGGAAATCTCCCGTAACCTCTGGAGTGAACCCTGCCTTTCTCGCCGGCCAGGAGATGACGACTGTGGAGTTCGTCGTCGCAATTTGCAGGAGCGGATAATCCGAATCGATTTTCGTTACAAATGAATCCAGATAGGCGTTCGTAGCTGCGAAGGTTCCAAACAAAACGTTCGTCCCTTGGGTCCAACCAGTGATATAGACACTCGCGACAGAATCCACTGCAATCGAAAAAGCGCGTTGCTCGTTTGTCCCGATTGGCTGAAAACCCCAGAGCAATTCGCCATACGAGTCAAATTTGGCGATGAAGGCATCAGCATCGTTAAGCAAATCGGCCTCCGTATTCGTCAGGGTCAAGGCATCGAACACCAAGTGCGAACTTTGGAAGAAGCCAGCGATGTAACTGTTGCCGGCAAAATCCACCGCAATACCCATGCTGGAATCTGTATATTCTCCTCGCCCTGCCTTGGCCCAGAGCGCGTCTCCGTCGGGATTTAACTTCGCCACAAAAATGTCAGTAAATCCGAAGGCGGATTTGGTCAACGAGATGTCTCCAAAAACAAGATTAGTGCTTCGGAAATCTCCGGTGATAGAGCAGTTCCCGAACCTGTCCACCACGATGCCGTTTCCGGCATCAATGTCGGTACCGCCAAATTGTTTTGCCCAAATGACGTTGCCCACCGAATTATATTTCGCCACCACCATGTTCTGGACCGTGTCGTTGCCGTTTACGGAAAAGAGAAAATTGCCAAAGGTCGCGTTCGTGCTCCGAAAATTTGCCAGGAGATAAGCGTTGCCTGATGCATCCAGGGCCAGCGCCGTACCGGTGTCGGTGTCGTTGCCTCCTGCCTGTTGAACCCAAAGCAGATTGCCGTGGGGATCATATTTGAGCAGCAAAACGTCCGTGAGGCCGCGGCTGATCAAATTCGTGCCGGCAAAGGTGTTTGTGCCCCTGAAACTGCCGGTTACGTAACAATTCCCTATGCCGTCCGCCGTGACTTGCCAACCGCTTTGGTCATAGCCCCGATCCGGACTTCTTGCCCAGAGGAGATTTCCCGATGCGTCGAACTTGGCCACGAAGATGGACGAGTTACCATTCGGCGAATAATTGGTAAGCGTGATTCCACCGATAGAAAAATTAGTCGAAACGAATCTGCCGGTCACGTAGCAATTGTGCTGCGCATCGACCGCGATGGATCGAGCGCGATCGTCATTTGTCCCTCCCATTCTTCTTGCCCAAATCACCGCTCCATTGGGGTCATATTTGGCGATGAAGACGTCATAGGTCGTAGGCGACGAATTCGTAAGCAACAAATTGCCAAAAGAGACGTTGGTGGAGTTGAAATAACCAGCAATGTAACTCCCGCCCGCTGAATCAACTGCAATGCTGTAACTCACTTCAGCTCCACTGCCGCCCGCCGTGCTCACCCACAGGGAATCAGGGACAGTTGCTCTGCTCGTCAAAGTGAGGAGACTAAACAAGAGAAGCGAAGCTGCCGCAGCTGCCCTTGAGAACGACTGTTTGCTGCAAATCTTCATATTTGGCCAATGCAAAGCATGGCAAGAAAACCTGATAATCAAAGCAAATAACTTCACGACCTCAGCCCTACCCATTTCCAAATTCTTGTTACCCTTGCGCCAAAGTCTTGTCGTGACGGATTATTATGGACGGAGTTATGCAGGCAAAGGCAGAGAAACTTTTTGGCCTTGGTCATCTGTGGTTGGAGCGTGCGCAGTTATCGTCCAGCTTCGCCTAGCCAGCTCGGGTTTCCGGTTCAAACGTACGAAACCCCTCCGCCTTCAACTAGTCCACAGAATTCAAACGATCAGGCCAACGGATAAACTTTGACGAGCCAAACGACTTCACGAACCTTGGCGGCATCACGAGCAACGGGACTTCCAACACCAGCGCGCTGGCCGGAAAGCGGATCGCCATCTTGGGTGACACCGCTGGGCTGGGCTGGGCCCGTCGGCGGCCAAAGTGTTTGTGACGTCAGACCGTTTCAAATTAACCCCGCCGGGCGATGCGCCAATTAGGCGGCGAACAGTTCCT
>CAYHFK010000173.1:0-10327 GCA_964355895.1 uncultured Bifidobacterium sp.
GCATCGGCCACAGACTAGGCCCGGGAAGAAGCGCGGGCAAAAGGATTCCTGCCGTTGAACGCTGCGAAGCGCACCCGGTCCCCAGTCGCAGCGCGTGATGACTACGGAACAGGGGAGTTGTTAGCCACCGATGAAACACAGATAAAATACGGATGCGGATGGAGGAGGGCAGGAACGGCGTTGGATAATCCGGACCTCACCACGCTCCGGGGCCGGGCGCATTCGGAAAACCCATTGCCGGAGACTTGCCGGCGGCATACTCTCATTGGCGTCAAAGAAATCAAAACAACCAGAAAACACATTTAACCAAAATAATTTCGCGTAGCTTCGGCTGCTGTCCGTCTCGAAACCTAGGAAATTTCGCACAAAAGACAGCGCTTGAGATGCGCCCCGACCGGGGCGCATTGAAAGCGTTCTTTTGTGGGCCCTCCTAGGTGCCTGAGATGGGACGCAAGTAAGTGCGTCCCATTTTATTTCAGTCACCAGAGTTCCCACAGAGACAGTCTCCACACAGGGCTGATTCGCACGCGAGCGAATAAGACCCTGCATGACCAATCTTGAACGCGCCTTTGCGGACGGGCATTTGAAGCTCACCGGCGAAGGTAAGACGGAGCGCATTCACTACGTTGCCGCCGATCACTCCGAACGCTGGAGCGACCCCGAGGAAAAAGTCCGCGCGGAGTTCTACGCAGAACTCATCTACCGCTATGAATACGCACCCGGACGTATCGGTGTCGAAATTACTGTCCCCGACCGCACGCCTAAAGACAGTGCCGACCTTGTTATATTCCGCGACGACGTGTGCAAAGACCCCTACGCCGTCATCGAGTGCAAGCGCGATGGCATCACCGACGCCGAGCTACGCCAGTCCGTCGAGCAGGCGTTTGGCAACGGCCACGCGCACAAGTTCCGCGCCGCTTACGTCGGCGTCGTTGCGGGCGAGTCGCGCCTCTTCTTCGATTGCTCGGACAAGTTCCCCGCGTTGGAACGGCAGAAGAACCGCCTTGCCGATCTCCCCATCCGATACGGCAAACCGCTCCGTATCAAATACCGCAAAGGCGATGAAGCCCACGACATCCATGAGGTGGACAAAAGCCGCCTCATCGCTGCACTCTCGAAATGCCACGACACCATTTGGAACGGCGGCGAGTTCAAGCCCGACGCCGCCTTCAGCGAGATGTGCAAACTCATATTCGTGAAAATTGCCGACGAAAAAGATACCGCGCTTGGCGAGCCTTACACCTTCCAGATCACCACCGGCGAGGACGACGCCACGCTCGGCAAACGCATCTGCCGCCTCTACGAGAGCCATCGCGAGCGCGACGCGGAAGTCTTCAACGAGGAGATCAAAGTCACCGACTCGAAGATTGCCACCGTCGTCGCCCACCTTGAAAGCCTCTCTCTCTCCGAGACCGACCTTGATACCAAGGGCGTCGCCTTCGAGACCTTCCAACGCAACTACTTCACGGGCGATGCGGGCCAATACTTCACTCCGCGCGAACTCGTCGAGTTCTGCGTGCAGATGACTACGCCGACCGCGAAGGATCACGTCCTCGATCCCTGCTGCGGCACCGGCGGCTTCCTGCTCCATGCCCTCGATGCCGTCCGCGCCGAAGCCAACCGCAAGCACAAGCCCGGCACCAGCGCGCACCGCGACCACTGGCACGACTTCGCCCAGCGCAACCTCTACGGCATCGAAATCAACCGCGACATCGCCCGCGTCGCGAAGATGAACATGATCGTCCACGACGACGGCCACACCAACGTGGCGGCTGGCAACTCTCTTGAATCCATCACCGGCTTCACGAACCGCAACCCCGGCTTCAAGCCCGTGAGCTTCGATCTCATCCTCACCAATCCGCCCTTCGGTGTCAGCGCGAAGGATGTGGATATTCCAACCCTCAAGGATGACTTCCGGCTCTTCCTTAAGACGGACGCCAAGGGCCGCACCACGCCACTCGCCCAACAGAAAAGCGAAATTCTTTTCCTCGAACGCATCTGGCATTTTCTGAAACCGAAGACCGGACGTGCCGCCGTCGTTGTCCCCGATGCCATCGTCAACACCACAGAAAATCAACCCGTGCGTGACTGGCTACTCGCGCACTTCCAAGTGCTCGCCGTCGTCAGCATCCCGCAGTTTGCCTTTGCCCACTATGGCGCGGGGGTAAAGGCGAGCCTCATTTTCCTCCGCAAGCTCGGCGAAAAAGAATCCGTCGCCGCCGACACGCCCATCTTTATGGCCCTCGCCGAGCGCATAGGCTACGACGCTACCGGGCGTGCGACCGATAACGACTTCCCCGACATTCTCGCCAGCTACCACGCCTTCCAGCGCGACCCTGCACCTTTTTTCGTCTAAGCCCCGTCAAGCGCAGCGAAGCTAGGTGCTTCGGCGTGAAACGGGGCGAAATCACTGGGCGCGCAGACGTGAATTATTGGCGGCTATATCCGCTTCATAGTGAGCGATTGAACAAGTCGCGTTACAAGATCGTCCCGCTGTCGGCTCTTGTAGTCGAAGAGCCAGCTTACGGTTCTGGTGCCCGTGCTATCGAACGTCACAGTCCCGATCAGGCACGCTACATCCGCATCACGGATTTTGGCGATGACGGCATTGATCTGGATCACGAATATCTGACAGTTGATCGACAGAAGCCGGGCTGTGAGCTACTCTCGCATGACGTGCTATTTGCCCGCAGTGGCGCAACCGTCGGCAAAAGTTACCTTCACGAAGACGCCAGTGAGCCAGCCATTTTCGCTGGCTATTGCATCCGTTTCCGTTTCGACAACGCGCGGGCACTTCCACACTTCGTCTATCACTTCACCAAAAGCTGTATTTATAAATTGTGGGTTGCGATGACTCAGCGACCGTCGGGGCAGCCGAACATAAACAAGGAGGAGTTCAAAACTTGCGAACTCCCACTCCCGCCGCTACCGAAACAGCGCGAACTGGTGACGGCGATGGAGGCAGCGCGGGCGGCGCGACGGGCGAAACTCGCCGACGCCGATACCCTTCTCGCCTCGCTTGACCACTATCTACTCAACGCACTCGCCCTCACCCTGCCACCGCCGGATGCCCGCCGTGTTTTCGCTGTCCGCCTTGGCACCGTGCGCGAATCCCGTTTCGATCCCGACTATTTCCATCCCGAACGCATCCTCACCGTGCGCGGCATGGAGAGCGTAACCGGGCGGCTATGGTGTCCGCCGCTGCGCGAGGCCGTCACTTTCCAGCGCGACCAAATCACCGAACCGGGTGCAAACTACTTGAGCCTTGCTCATGTGCAAAGCCACACCGGCGAACTTGTCGCCGCTAACGAGGAAGCTGCCGGAACGTGCTTCACCTTCAAGCGCGACGACGTGCTCTTTGGCCGCCTGCGCCCTTACCTGAACAAAGTCCACCGCGCCGAACGCCCCGGCTGCTGCTCGCCGGAGTTTCACGTCCTGCGCGTGCGCCCCGGCACCGCGCTGCTGCCGGAATACCTCGCAACCATCCTTCGCAGTTCGCTCATCCTCGGGCAAACGCGCCACATGATGACCGGCAATACCCACCCGCGTCTCGCCAACGATGACGTGGTGAACCTCATCATCCCCGTGCCTGACGCTGCCACGCAAACCACCATCGCCGCCGAAGTCCGCAAGCGCCGCGAGGCGGCGCGTGCGTTGCGAACAAAAGCGGAAGCCGATTGGACGGAGGCTAAACGCTGGTTTGAAGGACAACTCCTCGGCGAACCTTGACGCTTCTATCGCCCCATCCGGGGCTTGGAATCTTTTTTATGATCAAACCCACGGTTGAAACCGTGGGCTATTGCCGGTCGCTGCTCCACAGCTTCAGCCACCGTGAGCCAGCAGGACAGTGCTTCGCGCCTTGGCGTCTTTGCGTTATCACCCGTTCGCGTGGTTCGCGGTTCGCTTCAATGTGCCAGGCGCGAAACCATGGCGTAGATGATGAGCAGCAGAAGGAGGATGCCGAGGCCGAAGAAGAAGCAGCCGAACGAGCGCGCGAGGCGATGGGGTGGATTGCAGTCTTCTTCAAGCAGCGCAGGATGACGTTGCCCCTGGCTGGCTTCTGGTCGCCACGCCAATGTCGTGCGCGGGCAAGGCTGGCCGGCCTTGTCGGTTTATCTGCGGTTGCGCCTGGGCCCCTTCCATTTCTCCCGTTGACATCGCTGCCGGGAAATGACAAGACGCTGGGAACATGAAAGCCCGATCCCTCCTGCGCCTCTTTATTCTCTCGGCCATCCTTGCTTTTCAATCGCTCTCGGCATCCGCCTCGCTGGAAACCATCAAGCTGCCGATGAAAGACGGGATCAAACTCGCCACCGATGTCCATCTACCAACCAGGAATGGACCTTTTCCGGTGATCTTCCTGCGAACAACTTACAACCGGACGATGGGTTCGATGTTCGCGCCGGAGGCCTTAAAACGAGGATTCGCCCTGGTGGTGCAGGATACGCGCGGGCGATTCGCATCCGAGGGTGAGAATCTGGCCTTTGATGCGGATGCCTGGGGTGAACACCAGGATGGCCTGGACACCATCAACTGGATCGTGAAACAACCCTGGTGCAGCGGCAAGGTCGGCACCTTTGGCGGATCGGCTCTCAGCATCACCACGCTGCTGCTGGCGGGAACGGGAACGCCGCATCTGACCTGCCAGCATTTCACGGTCGGGGCGCCCAATCTTTACAGCGTGGTTTATACCGGCGGCGTTTTTCGCAAGGCGCTCGCCGAGGACTGGCTCAAACAAAGCAAGTTCAGCGAGGCGGCGTTAGAACTCTGGACCCGCCATCCGCTGTACGATGATTACTGGAAGCAGCGGGACCTCACCCGGCGCTATGCCAAAATCAATGCCCCGGCGGTGCATATTGGCGGCTGGTACGATATTTTTGCGCAAGGGACCATTGATGCGTTCATGGGTTACCAATACCAAGGCGGGCCTGGAGCGCGCGGCAAACAGAAACTGGTCATGGGGCCGTGGACGCATGGCGTGCTGCAGGAAAAAGCCGGCGAACTGAAATTCCCCAAGGGCAACAAACCGCCGACCAAGGTCACCGATTCCTGGGCCTGGTTTGAATATTGGCTCAAAGGAACAACCAACGGCATCGCGGACGCACCGGCGGTGACTTATTACGTGATGGGAGATGTCTCCGATCCGCAGGCGCCCGGGAACGTCTGGCGAACGGCGGGAGAATGGCCGCCGCCACAAGCGAAGGAAGTCCCTTTTTATTTGCACGAGGGCCGCAGACTCGCCAAAACCAAACCCAAGACCGGCCCGCCGATCACCTACCGCTATGATCCGAAAACCCCCGTCCCCACGCTGGGCGGTCCCCAGTTGACGCTCCCCGCCGGCCCCATGGACCAGCAGAGTATCGAAGCGCGCCCGGATCTGATTGCCTTTACCTCCGAGACTTTGACCGAACCGCTGGAGGTCACCGGCAAAGTGCGGGTGAAGCTCTGGGCCAGCAGCGATGCCCGCGACACCGATTTTTTTGCCAAACTGTGTGATGTCTATCCCGACGGTCGCTCGTACAACATCTGCGAAGGGGCGATTCGGGCGCGCTTGCGGAAAGGATTGGACCAGGAAAAGCTTTTGAAGCCGGGAACGATTTATCCATTTGAGATCGATCTTTGGTCCACCAGCATCATCTTCAACAAGGGGCACAAGCTGCGGTTGCACATCACCTCCAGCAGCGACCGCGGTTACGATCCGAACCCCAACACCGGCGAACCCTTCCGTGCCAGCAATAAAGCGGTGGTGGCGAAAAACACGCTCTATTTGGGTGCCCGGCATCCTTCGCACATTCTGCTCCCGGTCATGCCGGAATAGTCAGGCCGAGGTTTGGTTCCCACACGGTCCGAGGGCGGGACGATGCGAGTTTCCGGCGGGAAACTATTTATCGCACGCCGGCTGGAATCCAAACTTCTTCGCCAGCGCGAGGGACGTGGCGAGCGACCTCACACCCGCGGTGCAGGTCGGATCGGAAAGCGAGGCCGCGGCGAGGCAGACGCCGGTGCGAAGGCTGCGCGGGAGTTCCCAGCCTTCGTGCAAGCCCCACAATACGCCGGCGCAGAAGGCGTCGCCCGCGCCCGCTGTGCCCGCGATGTGTTTCGCCGGGAGTTTGAGCGACGGCTGCCAGATGTCGTCGCCCCGGCGGTTGCGCGCCAAGGCGCCTTCGGGAAAGTGGATCACGACCAGTTCGCGCACGCCCTGTTGCAACAGCGCCCCGGCCGCGTGTCGGAGCGCCACGGTGTCGAGTCGGCCATCGGAGGTGCGGACTTTGAAACCCGTGGTCTTGCCCGCTTCAATTTCGTTGAGGATGCAGTAGTCCACGAACTTGAGCACGGGCGCAACGACCGTGGTGAAGCGGTCACTGTCTTCGCTCACCACGTCCACGCTGGTCTTGAGGCCGGCGGCCTGCGCGGCGGCGAGCAAACGTCCGGCGCGAGTGCCGAATTTTGCATCCGGCACGTCGAGCGCGTCGAGGAGGAGCAAATAGCCCAGATGAAAAATGCGCGCCTTTATTTTTTTGAAATCCAGATTTGCACCCGCCCACAAGGCGTTGGCCCCGCGCGCGTGGAAAAACGTTCTCCGCCCCGATGCCCGCTCCGTCATCACGTCGGTGTGGGAGGTGACCGCTTTGGGGGTTTGATTCAGATAGCGCACGTCAATCTTGTGCCGGCGGCAGTGGGCGAGGATTTGCGCACCGTTGTCGTCCTGGCCGACGAGCCCGGCGGCGAGGAGCGGAAAGGGCGCTCCCGATTGGGCGAGATCCATGAGGACGTTGTACGGCCCGCCGCCCGTGCCGGTCATCTCGGCGACAATGTTGGCGAGTTGTTCCGGCGGCGGGTAGCCATCAATGAGTTTGACGCGGTCAATGATCCAGTTGCCGCCGGCGAGAAGGCCGCGATGCGCGCTGGAGGATTTGGTTTTCATGGTTAACGCTACGATATTACAGGTTCAGTGAACAAAAATACTGGAACGCCTGGCAAGTGTTTTCTGGAATCAAGTCCGAAGTCCTGGGGCCTCAGTCTCGCGCCGTGGAGATTGTGACGCGCTGGCATTTTCCGCCGTTCCCGGCAAGAAATGCTTTCCAAACGGGCGGGCCATCGTTATTTCTGCTGCGTGGCCACGCAGTTGCATCAAGGCGAGAAGACCCTCCGGGGCATCCCGGTGTCCGCCGGCGTGTGCCGCGGGAAAATTCTCGTCCTCGACAAGGCGCGTCCGGCGATCGAGCAGCGGTCGCTGGCCGAGGCGGAGTTGCCCGAGGAAATCAACCGCCTTCAGCGCGCCCTCGTCAGCACGCGCGAGCAACTGCAAGACGTGCAGCGCCAACTCGCCCTCAGTCTCGGGGCCTCGCATGCGAGCGTCTTCGATGCCCACTTGCTCGTACTCGAAGACCCGGCGTTGATTGACGAGACGGTGCGCGTCATCCAGCAGGAGAAGGTCAACGCGGAATACGCGTTCCACCGGGTTACGGAACGGTACGCCACCGCGCTGGCGAAGGTCGCCGATGAGTATCTCCGCGAGCGCATGACCGACATGCGGGACGTCAGCACGCGCGTGATCAATAATTTGCAGGGCCGCGATGAGCAGGTGGACCTCCGCCACCTCGCCGAGCCGTGCATCATCATCGCGCATGATCTCACGCCGTCCAAGACCGCGCAGTTGGATCGCAAGCAGGTGCTGGGTTTCGCCACCGACATCGGCAGCCGGACGTCGCACACGGCGATCATGGCGCGGTCGCTCCGCATCCCGGCGGTGGTGGGGTTGAAGAACGCGAGCGAGGAACTCAAGAGCGGCGATTATGTCCTGCTCGACGGTTTCAACGGCGTCATCATCGTCAACCCGACGGATCAAACGCTTTTTGAATACGGCCAGTTGATTCGCAAGCAGGTCACGCTGGAGGAAAAACTCCGCGAGGCGCTGAATCAACCCGCCGTCACGCTGGACAACCACCGCATCTTGATTTCCGCCAACATCGAGCAGGCGGCCGATGTTGAGACGGTGAAAGCGAGCGGCGCGGAAGGGGTGGGCCTCTTTCGCACGGAATACCTGTTCATCAATCGCGACGCCCCCCCGGGCGAGGAGGAACAATATCAGGCGTATCATCAGGTGGCCGAGGCGCTCAAGCCCAACCCCGTGGTTATTCGCACGCTCGACCTGGGGGGCGACAAGTTGCTTTCGTCGCTCGCGTTGCCGACGGAGATGAACCCGTTCCTCGGCTGGCGGGCGATCCGGTTTTGTCTGGAGCATGAGGAAATTTTCCGGGCCCAGTTGCGGGCAATTTTACGGGCCAGCGTCGCGGGCAATGTGAAAATCATGTACCCCATGATTTCGGGCCTCGACGAATTGAACCAGGCCAACACCTTCCTCGCCCATTACAAAACTGAGTTGCGGAACGAGGGCGTGGCGTTCGATGAACAATTGGAAATCGGCGCCATGATTGAAATCCCGTCCGCTGCCCTCATCGCGGATGCGCTTGCGAAGCAGGTGCAGTTTTTCAGTCTCGGCACGAATGATTTGATCCAATACACGCTGGCCGTGGATCGCATGAATGAAAAGATCGCGCATCTTTACGAGCCAACGCATCCCGCCATCCTGCGCCTGATCAAGCTGACCGTGGACGCCGCCCGGACGCACAAAATCTGGGTCAGCCTCTGCGGTGAAATTGCGGGCGATCCCGCCCTCGTGCCGTTGCTGATCGGCCTGGGGGTGGACGAGTTGAGCGCCGCTCCGTCGTTACTTGCGCAACTGAAGTATCTGATCCGCCGGCTCAAGCTGTCCGACGCGCGCGAACTCGCGGCGTTTGCCTTGGGCTGCGAATCGGCCGCGGAAATTCTCGCCCGCAGTCAGGCGATCGCGCAACGCGCCGCCCCGGGTTTGTTCGAGACCAAAACATGAAAGTCATCATCCTCGCGGCCGGATACGCCACGCGCCTGTATCCGCTCACCCTCAACCAACCCAAGCCATTGCTGCCGGTCGCCGGCAAGCCGATGATCGAGCACGTCCTCGACAACCTCACGCCCATGGACGGCCTGGACCGCATCTACGTGGTGACCAATGCGAAGTTCGCCGGGCATTTCCAGCAATGGTCCGACCACTATCGCGCGACGAAATCGAAACTCGAATTCACCATCGTCAACGACCACTCCACCGACGACACCAACAAGCTCGGCGCCATCGGCGACATCCATTACGTCCTCAAGACCCAGCAGGTGAATGATGACATCATCGTCGTGGCCGGCGATAATCTGTTCAGCGAAAAGCTGACGGGCTTCGGGAAAGTTTGTCGCGAGAAAAACACCCCGGTGCTCGCGCTTTACGATGTGGGCGACCTGGAGCAGATCAAGAAATACAATTCCATCTCCGTGGACGCGGCCGGCCAGATCACCTTCTTCGAGGAGAAGCCGAAGCACCCGGCCAGCACGCTTACCGGCATCGCGCTTTATTACTATCCCAAGCATACGCTTCCGCTCATCCAGCAATACATCGCCGAGGGCAACAACCCCGACCAGCCGGGCCGGCTGGTGCAATGGCTCTACCCGCGCACACCCGTTTACACCTGGCGCGTGCCGGGCACCTGGTTTGACATTGGGTCGAAGGAAACGCTGGAAGAAGCCAACCAAATCTTCGCGCAGAAATCCTGACCGCGCCGGCCAACGTCGCCGCCCCAATGGCCTGGTGGCGCCCGCAGAAAGGGGTGTGATTAAAAGTGGGTGCTGGGGGATGAGGTTTCTGCGGAATAAGGTGTGCAAATTTAGACGGTTGCTCCAATAAAGTGGGGGGTGAAGAATGAAACGGTAGTGGGTAACGAGTTCAATCCAGCGGAAGAACAATTCATGGCGCGGCTGCGACAACCTCCCGAATTGCGGGCGCGATTCCAAAGCATCTTGGAACTCACCCGCAATACGGACGGTCCGTTGAAGACCGCCGATGAAGTGGGGGAACGGCTCATCCAGGAGTTGCGCCAGTTGGGCAATACCAGCATGAACCAATGGCAACGCAGGCCGAGGAGCGGGTGAGCGCCGAACTCAAGAGCCAGGATGCCACCATGCGCAGTCGTAAAAAACGCTGCCGTGGGGGGGGTGTCTTTGGGTTGGTAAGCGTGCGGGATCGGATCTGGCGCAGCCAGAACAAGAGTTATCTCCGTCCCTTGCCCGGGCGCTTGGGCGTAACGCCCCGAGGACGAGAACGACGACGAGGAGGATGGCATTCCGCCAGTTTCCGGCCAGCCACTACGTAGCGCAGGCTTTCCAGCCTGCGGGTTCTGGGGACATTCCTGTCCCCAGTTCCAGCTTTGTGCCCGGCATCTACCGATTACATCCAAATGAGGGC
>CAYHFK010000174.1:0-10323 GCA_964355895.1 uncultured Bifidobacterium sp.
GCGAACCGCTTCCCGCCAACGCGGCTGGCTCAAAGTTAGTGACAGGCGCGACGCCGGTCCTCCGGCATCGTTCCGGGTTAGAAAAAGCCAATATCCGGTTAGCGCGCCCGGGCGAATGGGTAGCTTGTACCCGCAAGCAACATGACTGCCGACGCCCAAAGCGAGTACCGGAGGACGGCGTGTGTCTGGCCGGCGGCGCAAGCCGGGCGTCTTGCATTTCTTCCCGGCTCCGCGATGCCCTTCCAGACGGCATCGAATATATGGGAGGCTCCTTGCACTATTTTCGATTATGAGGGTTGCGGGCGGGAGTGGTAATTCTCAAGCCATGAACGCGAATTCATTTTTGGATGACGGACGGGTTGACCGCAATGCAACGGTGGACGCGGCGCGCAGCCAACGCTTCCTCGGCATTGATGTCGGGGCCGAGACCATCAAGGTCATCGAAGTGCTGCGGCAAGGGCCGGAACTGCGGACCGGACGGCGCCGGCTCGTCGAGCATCACAAGGAACCCGCCTTGCGCCTGCTCGAACTGCTCGGCGAATTCGACTGGGCCAGCCTTAGCGGCGCGGCGGTCTGCGGACGGCTTTCGCGGCTGGTCAAACTGCCCCGCGTCCCCACCAAGCAGGCGCAGGCGCGCGGCTTTCGTTTTCTCTTCGGCCACCGCCCGGCCACCGTGGTTTCCATCGGCGGCCACGGGTTCTCCGTGCTGGAACTGCGGTCCACCGGCCTCGAAGTGCTCCGCGAGAACAGCCGTTGCTCGCAAGGCACGGGCAATTTCCTCCGCCAGCTTTGCGAACGCTTCGAACTGACGCCCGCCCAGGCCAGCGAAGTTTGCGCCGACGTCGAGAAATCCGCGCCGCTCTCCGGTCGCTGCCCGGTCATCCTCAAGACGGACATGACGCACCTGGCCAACAAGGGTGAGAAACGCGAAGCCATCCTCGCCGGGTTGTTCGATGCGGTGTGCGAGAACGTCATGGTGCTCGTCAAGCCCGGCGTCAGTCCGGCGGACGTGGCGCTCATCGGCGGCGTCAGCCGCTCGCGGCGCATCCGGAAAACGTTCACCATCCTGCTGGCCACGCAGGGCATGAACCTGCTCAACATCGAGCTCGACCAGGTTGAGTTTTTTGAAGCTGCCGGCAGCGCCTTGCTCGCGGCGGAGAATCCCGCGCCCGTTCCCCCGCTCGGCGAATTGCTGGCGACGGACACCCAATACCGGCTGGACACCGTTGAAGGTTTAAGCGGCGCCCTGCGGCTCGTGCGGCGAATGCCGGCCCCGGCGATGCCCGAGCGCAATGGCCATTGGCGCCAGTTGATCCTCGGCCTCGACATCGGCTCGACGGGGTCGAAAGCCGTCGCGCTGGATGCGAACACGCAGGAAGCGATCTGGGAAGGCTACCGGCGCACGTCAGGTGATCCCGTCGGCGCGGCGCAGGCGTTGCTCCGGCAGTTTGTGGCCGAGCGGGCCAGCGACGGTGCGATTCGCGCGTTCGGCGTCACCGGCAGCGGACGGGAAATCGCCGGTTCGCTGATGACGACGTGTTACGGCGGTGACGCGGTGTTCGTGCTGAATGAAATCGCCGCGCACGCGGAAGGCGCGCGGCATTTCGATCCGCGGGTGGACACGATTTTCGAGATTGGCGGGCAGGACGCGAAATACATCCGGCTCGCGGATGGGCGCGTGGTGGATTGCGCGATGAACGAGGCGTGCAGCGCGGGCACGGGTTCGTTCATCGAGGAACAGGGCGGCAAGTTCGCGGGCATCCAGGGCGTGGAGCAGCTCGGCGCGGAGGCGATGCGGGCGCCCCAATGTGTTTCGCTCGGCCAGCATTGCTCCGTCTTCATGGCCGAAGTCATCGGCGAAGCCGTGGCCGCGGGGCGCGACCAGCGCGAGATCATTGCCGGGCTTTACGATTCGATCATCCAGAATTACCTGCATCGCGTCAAAGGCAACCGCTCCGTGGGCTCGGTGATTTTCTGCCAGGGCATGCCGTTCGCCTCGGATGCGCTTGCGGCGGCGGTCGCGCGGCAGACGGGGAGCGAAATCATCATTCCGCCGAACCCCGGCACGGTGGGCGCGCTCGGCATCGCGCTGCTCGCGCGCAAGGAAACAAACTGGCCGGCCAACGCGATCTTCGACCCGCAGCGCTTTCTCGACGCGCGCATCGAATCCAAGGAAACGTTCATCTGCCGCTCGAAGACGGGCTGCGGCGGCGCGGGCAATCGTTGCCGCATTGATTCCATCAACACGGTGGTCACCGGCCGGGGGCAGCGGTTTAACTGGGGCGGCGCCTGCTCGCTTTACGACAAGGGCACGCGCAAGCGCAAGCTGCCCGACCTTTCGCCCGATCCTTTCCGTGAGCGCGAGGCGCTCGTGACCGCGTTGCTCGCCGCGCTCGGGGAAACGCCCGGCGCGAAGACCATCGCCGTCACCGACGAGTTCACGCTCAAAGGCATGTTCCCGTTTTTCGCCACGTTCTTCCGCGAACTCGGCTTCAACCTGCGCCTCACCACCGGCGCGGATCACAGCGTCCTCAAGCGCGGCGTGAAGGAGGCGAACATCCCGTATTGCGCGCCGATGCAACTTTATCATGGCCTGACCAGCCAGATGGCGGATACGCCGGCGGATTTTATTTTCCTGCCGATGGTGCGCAGCCTGCCCCGGGTGGGCAACGAGCCGCACGCCAAAGTTTGCCCGGTGGTGCAGGCCAGCCCGTGGATTCTGCGCCGCGACCTCGACGCCAAATTAAACGGCACGGTGCTCTCGCCGGTGATTGATGTCGGCGCCGGCAATTACGACTCCGCCGATTTCCGGCAAAGCTGCGCGAGTCTCGCGGGTCTGCTGGGGCGGAAGACGGAGGAAAGCTGGCCGCCCGCGTTTCACAAGGCCATCGCAGCGCAGCGCGCGTTCGAGGGCGATTGCGAGGCGATTGGCCGGCGCGCGCTGGCGTTTTGCGCGGAGCAGCAATTGCCCGCCGTCGTGGTGCTGGGGCGGCCATACACGATTTACAACAAGGTTCTGAACTCAAACGTCCCGGCCATTCTTCGCGAGCAGGGCGCCATGGCGATCCCGGTGGATTGCTTCCCCGTGCCCGGCGACGTGCCGGTGTTCGGCGGCGTGTATTGGGCGCAGGCCCAGCGGATTCTGCGCGCGGCGCACCAGGTCCGACGGTTGGCGGGCGTGTATGCGTTGTATTGCAGCAATTACTCCTGCGGCCCGGACAGTTTCAATCTTCACTTCTTCGCCCACATCATGGACGGCAAGCCCTTCGCGATCATCGAGACGGACGGCCACGCGGGCGATGCGGGCACCAAGACGCGGGTCGAGGCGTTTCTGCATTGCGTGGCGGGTGAACGGAAGGCGGGCGGTGGCGAGCGGAAAATTCCCAACGCGTTTGCCACGCTGCAACCCACCGAGATGGGCGTAATGGACATCCACCCCGATGAACGGGTGTTGATCCCCATGCTCGGCCCGAACTCCGAAGTGTTGGCCGCCGGCCTGCGCGGGCTGGGGTTGCGCGCGGAGACGCTGCCGCCCGTGGAGGCGGAGGCGTTGCGGATGGGGCGCCGCCTCACCTCGGGCAAGGAATGTATTCCCGCCTGCATGAACCTCGGCGCGCTGATCAACCGGTTGAAACGCAGCCCCGACGCCAGCGAGCGTTTCATCTACTGCCATCCGGCCGGGTCCGGCCCGTGCCGGTTTGGCGTTTTCAATCTGCTCACGCAACTCGCGCTTGAGCACACCGGCCTGCGCGACCGCGTCCGCATCTGGGCGGCGCGCGAAGAAGGTTATTTTGACAAACTCCCGCCGGGCTTTGCGCTGCTCGTGTTCACGGGCTTTGTCGCGGCGGACGCGCTGCTGGAAGCGTTGCTGGAGGTGCGCCCCGTCGAAACGCAACCCGGCGCGGCAAATGCGATTTACGAACGGGCGATGGCCCAGTTGCTTGAACAACTGCAAGCCCGCGCGGGCACCGACCTGGGCTTGGCGAAAGCGCTTTGGCAGGTGTCGAACGGGAGCTTGTTCGGTTTTCGCGAACTCCTGGCCGGCGCGGCGCGGGAGTTCGCCGCTGTGCGCGGGACGAAGCGTCTGCCCACCGCGCTGGTCGTGGGTGAGATTTATGTGCGCTCGAATGCGTTTGCCAATGACCACGTCGTGGCGCGGTTGGAGGCGCGCGGGGTGCGCGTGAAACTCGTGACCTGTGGCGAGTTCATTGAATACATTGACCATGTGAACCGGCAGGACAACCGCCGGAACGGCTTGAGCGCCCGCATCAGCACGGCGGCGCAGGAACGGGTTCGCTCGGTGGCGCATCGCATCATGGCGCGCGAACTCGGCGGCCATGACCGGGTGCGGGTTGCCGAAACGCTGGCTGCGGCGCGGGGCTACGTGCCCGAGAGTTTGCAGGGTGAAGCCGTGCTGACCGTGGGCGCGGCGCTGCAACACTGGCGCGCGGGGATGATTGACGCCGTGGTGAACGTCGGCCCGCTGGAATGTATGCCGTCAAAGGTGGCCGAGGCGCAGTTCTTCCACATCGCGCAGCAGGAGGGCCTGCCGACGCTGACGCTGGCCCTGAACGGCGACCCGATCAATGCGGAGACGCTCGACAACTTCGCCTTCGAGGTTCACGAACGCTTTCGCAAGACGGAAGGCGAGACGGCCGCCGTGAGAGCTTGAGCCTCGGAACGGCTCGACCTGTAGTCCAACCCGCGCAAACTCGCACGGGATATTGCGGCTCGACAGTTTTGGGGGCGCGGAGTATTTAGCTTTTCATGATGCCTGATCTCCGTTTGTGGAGTTGTGTGGACTGTGGATCACAACCTTGGGACTCGGCACACCGATACGCGTCGGGGTGCCAACCCCGTTCCTGGAGATCGGGCACCTTGCACGCTTTCATCGCCAGCCTTACTGTCTAGGCGCACTTCGCGATGTCACTGAAACTCGATAGAATTTGGGCAACACTGGCACTGGTTGGAGTGCTGGCTTTTCCAGTTGTCGTCTTCCTTGCGATTATTGCTCACAGCAAGATAGTCAGTGGGAAGCAGGTGATGATTGACAGAGCACGAGGCTGTCGGTGGAGTGGTTGGATTACACAGTTACACCAGTCCCAGCGAACGGACGGGTCTCCTTCGATGTGCCCATTGGTTCACGCTATTGCACGCCCTATGTGTTCGGTATCATCAAAGTTGGCGCGCCCACACCTGTCGCGGAGCGCAGAGTCATCCGCATGATGAGAGGCGCGAAAGTGTTTATGAAGCTTTCAGCGAGTGACCTTGCCCGGTTGCCAGTCGATAACGAGGGCTATCGCACGTTGAGGATTGAACCATGACGTCTAAACATATCGGTCGAGCATCACGGTTAAGGCCGGTAGCCGTTTAAGCTTCGGATTATGCGCGGGAAGTTGAACAGTTTTCAGAAGACCATGCTGCAGTGGAATCACCTGCACGCCTACAATGCCGTGCATGTGGTTCGCATGACGGGGGACCTGGACCAGCCACGACTCACCGGCGTCATTAACGATTTCCTCGCGCAACGCGGGTTGACGCATCTGACCTTGGATCTCCAGCGCGGAACCTTTGATTATGGCGGTGGGGCAGGGGATGTGGTGGTTCACGTCGTTGCAGGCGGAAGCGATCCGCAGGCAAACCTCGCGGCGGAAATGGAACGGCAACTGAACACAGCCTTTGATTTGTCCGGAGACTTTAATCCCTTCAGATTCTTTGTGGTCCCGGAAACAGATTCCTTCCTGCTCGGGTTGGTTTATTTTCATGCGGTCGCGGACGCGGAGTCCATTGTATTGCTCCTGAGAGAATTGGTGGCGGCGTGCGACGGGACCGGGGATCGCAATCGAGCAGAGCCGATGGAGCGTTATCCCAGAAGCTATGACAATCTGCTGCGCCATCAGCCGCGGATCATCGGACGGCGATTGCTGGCGCTGCCGGACCAAGCCCGGAAGCTGCGGAGTTCCTTGCGCGTGCCGGCTTCGGATCCGGGGAACATGAAGAACGGGCTTCGCCTGTTCACGCTGGGTCGAGAAGAGTTGCGCGGCTTGGTCGTTACGGCCAAGGCGTGGGAGATGACCGTCAACGACCTGTTGCTGGCGTTGCTGCTGAAGGCACTGACGCCCCTGGCTGGCAAGCGCGACCAAGCCGGTCGCCGCAAGAACATTTCGCTCGGCTGCATCGTCAATCTTCGCAAGGATCTGGGCGTGGACAGTCAGCGTACATTTGGGCTGTTTCTCGGCTCATTCATGGTCACGCATGCCGTCCCCGACGGGATCAGTCTCCAGCAACTGGCGGGGGATTTGCGCGACCAGACCCTGGCCATCAAGCGGCAACGCCTTTATCTGGGCACGCCTTGGGAACTGGCCTTTGCGCGGCGGTTGCTATCTTTTTTCTCGCCTGACCAGCGGAAGAAGTTTTATCAAAAGAACTATCCCCTTTGGGGGGGCATCACCAATATGAACTTGAATTCCATCTGGCCGGCCGCCGAAACCGCCCCGCCGCCAGATTATTTTCGGGCCGTGTCCACCGGGCCGGTGACCCCGCTGGTCCTTTCGGTCACCACGATGGGCGACCATGCCAACCTCGGACTGACTTACCGGACCAGTGTTTTCTCGGAGGCAGCCATCGAACAGATCAAGTGTTCACTCTTGGAAACCCTGGCGGAACTGCATCGCGGCCGATGAGCGACTGTTTGAAATGTAGCAGCCGACGTGAGGAGGCTCTGACCTCTTCCGCGTGCCGGCCCGGAAAACAGGGATGTTTGAGCCTTGCAACCTCGGCGGCTACGCGGATTCAAGGAGTTTTCAAGCCGGCCATGAGAAACCAGTGCATCCGGCTCGCGCTGCTAGTCGGCGTCCTGGTTTTTTCCGGTTGCGGAACTTATAACCGCCGCGGACTGGACCCGGTTCGCGCGCGGCAGATCCAGCAGGCGGTGATGCCGGGTAAACCGGCGCTGGCGCGGGAGTTGGCGGACCAGATCCTGGCCTTGAATCCCGAGGCAGTGACGGCGCGGGACGTTGCCGAAGTGCTCGCCCACGCACCGGCACCCCAAATCATCCTGATCCATGGCGGCCTTGCGTCGGTCATCAATGAAATGGTGTCGTTCTCGGATTTCTTGCAGGGCATGGGTTATCCCGGCGTCAGCCTCACCAATGCGGGGGACGGCACCCATACTTTCAGTTGCTACGAAAGCAGCGAGATGATCGCCGGGGTCGTCGCGTGGTATTACGAACAGGGAGGCCTGCGGCCAATGATGGTGGGGCACAGCCAGGGCGGCATCCAGGCGATCAAGGTGCTGCATCAGTTGGCGGGCCATTTCGTTCCGAAACTTCATGTGTACAATCCGTTGACCTGGCAAAAGGAGGCCCGCGATGAAATCGTGGATCCCCTCACGGGTGAGCATCGGCCCGTTGTGGGACTGAAGCTGCCGTACGTTTCGTCCGTGGGAGCGGGCGGTTTGACCCGTGTGCTGCCGAATCAGTGGGAGATGAATTTCAAACTCAGAACCATTCCGGACAGCGTGGAGGAATTCACCGGCTTCTGCAAAAAGAACGATCTGCTCGGCGGCGATTACCTGGGCTACGGCCCGGCCAATCAATCCGAAGCCAGTGGCGCCGCCGTGGCGCGCAACGTCTGGCTGCCCACCGGGTACGATCACGGCCGGATTCCCGACACGAAACATCTGCTCCGGAGTCAGGCGATGAAGGACTGGCTCAACAACTATCGGGCTTCCCATGAACCGGTGGTTTATCTGAAACTAGACGTGGCGTTTGTGGGCGACAGCCGGCACATTCTCTGGGCGGCGGATGTTTGGTACAGCATCAAGAAGCATTGGGTGCTCGAGTTGCAGCGGTTGATCCGCGCCCAACGGTCACGGAATCATGATAACTGAAGAAGCCTTATTTTTTCTCGAAGCCGAAGGGCAAAAGCAGTCGAGGGTCGAGCGCCGAGCGTCGAGCGCCAGACCCGCCCCCGACCCACGACCTTCGGCCCTCGGCTTCATTGGGATTTTCTTCCTGTGTGTGACGTTCGTGCTGGCGGGCTGTGCAACTCAAAAGCCGTCGAGCGCCCAACCTGCCCTCGACCCTCGACCCTCGACCCTCGACTCTGAACTCCCACTGTCTGCTGCAACCCAGGCAAAGATCCTGGCCCTCGATCCTGAGAATGTCTCACAAAAGGAAATCAGCGAGGTGCTCGCGCAAGCCCCGGCCCCGAGAATCATTAATATCCACGGCGGCATTCTGCCCCGACATGCCAACATGAACTCGTTCTCCGAGTTCCTGATCGGCATGGGTTATCCCGCCGCCAGCATCCGCCACCCGAACGATGGGAGTTACACCTTTGGATATTATGACAAAAGCGACATGATCGCCGGTGTCATCGCCGCGTATTACGAAAGCGATGGCCTCCGGCCGATGATGGTGGGGTTTAGCCAGGGTGGCTTCCAGGCGATGCGGGTCTTGCACAAGCTGGCGGGGGATTCCACCGACCGCCTTGCGGTTTGGAATCCGTTGACCGAGGTGAGCGAAGAGCGCTACGACATCACCGATCCGTTAACCGGGAAAATCCGGCCGGTCGTCGGTCTCCAGGTTTCCTACGCCTGCGTCGCCGTGACGGGCGGATTGGGTCGTTGGCTCCCGAATCAATGGGATATGAACGACAAACTCAGGAAAATACCAGACTCGGTGGAAGAGTTCACCGGGTTCCAAAAAGGGCTTGATCCCCTGGGCGGTGATTACATGGGGTATGGAGCATCCAACGATTACAAGGCCACCGGCAGCGCCATCGTCCGCAACGTGCGCCTGCCGTCGGACTACGGGCATGCCAGTATTCCCAATACCCGGCATCTTGCCAAAGACCCGGCCATACGGGACTGGCTGAGTAATTACCGGCCGACGAACACCCCTACGGCCACGTTGCAACTCGACGTGAAGTTTGACGCGGACAGCACGCATATTCTCTGGGCCGCCGAGGTTTGGTACTCCATCAAGAAACATTGGGTCCTCGAACTTCAGCGCAAAATCCGCGCTCAATCCGCTGCCATCCATGCCGGCCGATAATTTATTTCTCAACCGAGCCGTCGTCTTTGTCAGTGTCCTCGTTTACTGGGGCGGCGTGCTGGTGCAAGCCCGCCGCGTCCGCCGCCGCATCGGCAAGTCGCCCAATCTGAATCCGCGCGGCACCAAGGAACGCTTGTTGTGGACGGGTTGGATGCTCGTCATCGTCGGTTGGCTGGCGCAGGCATTTCTGATCGGTCGCCTTGATGTTTCCGGATTTCGAATCCTTTCGAGTCTTTCCAATCCCATCGGCTTGGCCGTTGGCCTGACCGTCGTGGCCTTGGGTTACGCGGGCACGCTGTGGTGCTACGCGGCCATGGGCGACATGTGGCGCATCGGCATTGACCGGAAAAACACGGCCGCCCTGGTGTCCAGCGGGCCTTATCGTTTCGTACGCCATCCGATTTATTTGTTTCAGATGGTGATGTTGATCGGGGCCTTTGGGCTGCTGCCCGCCGGCTTCTCACTGGCCCTGGTGTTCGCGCATCTGATCTGCGTGCTGATCAAGGCGGCGGATGAGGAGGCTTTTCTGCTCACGACGCTCGGCGAGGAGTATCGGCAATATCTCGCCCGCACGGGCCGGTTGTTTCCCCGAGTCCTCCCACCGGCAGCAAAGTCCTGATGCTGCCAATGACCGTGATGCAAGCGGAAGTCGGAAGCCTCGGGCAGATTTATTTCGGTTGAAGCGAGAGGGGCGGCGAGAGGGGAGTGGTCAAAACCAAGAAGCGCCCCCTTTCCAGATCGAATTTCTCATTCGGCGAATGGGCGTTGTCGTTGGGCAGGGCGAGGCCGGGCCAACATCCCTCATCCAATGAGTTTGTTGTATTCCTCATGCGTGCCAAGCCAGACCCATTCGACGCCCCTGGCGATTTTATGCCCCAACGCCCGATAATGGTCGCCTACCGAGTTTCTTAAAATCGAGAGAGGAATGACGGGGAGGGGTGTCGCGCCAGCGATGGTGGTTTTTGACGGCCCAATGCTGAACTGGTTCCGGCAACTCCGAGTAGCGCTTTCAAAACCGCTGCGTGGCTTGGGAAATCATTTCTTCCCGGCGGGCCAGTCGTGGAGCTGGCCGGCCGGGCGTTCGGTTTCGGCCTCGGCGAAAAGAAAGTCGAGTTTGCCGGAAGCCCCGTCAGGTTCCATCGGTTGCGTCCCAAGCGCATGATTTCGGCCGCTGACCCAGGCGGCCAGGCGGGCGAACTCGGTCGGCGCAAGTTTCTCGGCGGCCTGTTCAATTTCTTCGCCGGTGCTCATGGCGTTAAACTAG
>CAYHFK010000175.1:0-10292 GCA_964355895.1 uncultured Bifidobacterium sp.
TTCCAGCCGCACACCTGCTCTGATTAGCCGGAACTATTCGGTCGGAATTCAACGCAAAGGCACAGCGCGGCAAAGCCGCAACCGAAAGAGGACAAGGCAATCCAACCGCAGAGGCACGATGGGCGCAGAGATGAAACTCCACGGAAAGCCTCTGCGGCTCATCGTGTCTCTGCGGTTGGTCGGCTCTTCCCAGAATCTTTGCAGGCTGCGACGAAGTTGGGACATAGCACTGCAAAGAATAATACTGGAGAACCCGAACGTGGGCTGCGGGCGACTTGCGCGCACCAAACGGTGTAGTCCAAGACGGCTGGAAACAGTTTTCAAAACCCTTGCGTCTTTGCGCCCTTTGGCCTTTGCGTTAAAAGTCTTCTGCATGGATTCGGATTAGTGGCTGGCCGGAAACTGGCGGAAGGCCCTCCTCCTCGTCGTCGTTCTCGTCCTCGTCCGCGAATTTCTCCTTCCTTTCGAGGACGAAAACAAAAAGCTGCGTTTCCAGCCAGCCACTGATTAGCGACGATTAAACCCCGCCCGTCGTCAACTTCTTGCAGGTGGTGCTGGTCAAGGCGTTGCCATCGGTCATAATGATGCCCGACCGGAGTGACCGTCCATGGGCACGACAACCCGGTTCCACCGGCCATGCCGGAATTCAAAATCATGAACGACCAGATCATCCATTTGTTGGAGCGCAAAGATTATTTACCCGCGAATGTGCCGGAACTGCTCCGGCTGCTGCGGCTGCCGCCCAATCGCCAGCAAGAGTTGCAGGCCGTGCTGCGCAAACTCGAACAGGCCGGCAAGGTCGCGCGCATCAAGGGCAATCGTTACATCCAACCGCGCGAGGCGGATTTGATTCCGGGCCGCATCCGCATGAACCGCTCGGGCAAGGGCTTTCTGCAGCCGGACGATACCGGGATCAAGGAAATCGCCATTCCAGAAAACGCGACGGGCACGGCCTTTCACGAGGATCGGGTCCTCGTTCGCCGGGATGTTCGAGCCAAGGGTTTGCGCGCCGCCGCCACCGAAGCCAGTACGGGCGCCGTGGTTCGCATTCTGGAACGGAAACGCAAGCAGATGGTCGGGACGCTGCAGCGCGGACGGCAGTTCCTCTACGTGACGCCCGACGACCCGCGCATCCCCCATGATATTTTGGTGGCCGAGCCGCGCGACGTCGGTCGGCCCGCGCGCATCGGCGACAAGGTGGTCGTCGAGTTGCGCGAATGGGAATCGCGCAATGCGAATCCCGAAGGCGAAATCATCGAAGTGCTCGGCGCGCCCGACGAGGAAGGCGTGGACATGCTCTCGGTGCTGCGCCAATACGAACTGCCGCTGCATTTTCCCAGGCCCGTCCTGCACGAAGCCAATGCCATCGGCACGACGGTTCACGCGCACGACGTGGCGGGCCGGGTGGATTGCCGTCGGCACCAGGTCATCACGATTGATCCCGACGACGCGAAGGATTTCGACGACGCGATTTGTCTGGAGCGCGTTTCGGCGGAGCAATGGCGCTTGTGGGTCCATATCGCGGACGTGTCGCATTACGTGAAGCCCGCCACCGCGCTGGACACCGAGGCGCGCAAGCGCGGCAACTCGACCTATCTCGTGGACCGCGTCATCCCGATGCTGCCGGAGGCGTTGAGCAACGAACTTTGCTCGCTGAAACCGAACGTGGATCGTCTGACCAAGTGCGTCGAGTTTCTGGTGGGGAACGATGGACAGGTGTTGAGCACGAAGTTCTATTCCGCCGTGATCCATTCGCAACGCCGCTTCGCTTACGGCGAAGTCCTGGCGATTCTTGAGCGCAAACCCACCTCCGATCCCATCGAGCAGATGCTGCATCAGGTGCATGAACTGGCCCAACGCATCCGGCGGCTGCGTTTCAAGGCCGGCTCGCTCGATCTCGACTTTCCCGAAACGAAAATCCGGCTGGACGAGCAGGGGCGCATTTTGCGCATCGAGAAAACGGTGAACGACGTGTCGCACCAGTTGATCGAGGAGTGCATGTTGCTGGCGAACGAGGCGGTGGCGACGCGGTTGATGAGCCAGGGCAAACCGGCGGTGTATCGCGTTCACGAAGTGCCGGACGAGCGGCGGTTGCAGGAATATCGCCAGGATGTGTTGAGTCAAAACGTGCCGTGCGGCAACCTCGGCCACCCGGCGGAGGTGCAGAAGCTGTTGCACCGGCTCAACGCCCTGCCGATTGGCCCGGCGCTCAAGATCGGCTTTCTCAAATCCCTCATGCGGGCCCGCTACGCCGTCGAGCCGCTCGGCCACTACGGTCTGGCCAAGAAAAAATACACGCACTTCACCTCGCCCATCCGCCGTTACGCTGATCTCATCGTGCATCGCGCCTTGTTTGACAAGAGCTTGGTCACGACTTCCGCGCTCAAGGAAACCGCCGAACACATTTCCGGGACGGAACGCAATTCCGCCGATGCCGAACGCGACAGCAAAGATCTGAAACTGTTTGCGTTCCTGAAGGCGCAACTCGCCTCCGGCCATCCGGAACATTATCCCGCGCTGGTTACGGACGTGCGCAACTTCGGCTTCTTCGTGGATGTGCCGGGGCTGGCGATGAGCGGCCTCGTGCCTTTGTCCACGGTGGAGGATGATTTCTACGTGTTCGACGCCGCGCGCAATCATCTCGTGGGCCGCCGCACCCGCCGGGTGATCCGTCTGGGCGACAAATTGACCGTGCAAGTCGCCAAGGTGGACGGTTTCAAGAAACAGGTGGACTTCCGGCTGGCGGTTGACCCCAAGGCGGCGGCGCCGAGACCGTCGTCGCATCGGCAGGCGAGTTCCCGCCGTTTTACGCAACGAAGACGATAGGCTGGCCGCGTTCTTGATCCTAATCTTTCATGCCCCGAATCCGGCGGACGTGGGGATTCGGCAAAGTGCCAGGGTGTTCGCGGGCGAAGGCATCAGCCCGCCGGGTCTTTTTCTGGGGGCGCGGCTCCCCACCGGAACGGCCGGCGTGTTCTTCTGGTTGCTGCCCTGAACCGGCGTTCAACGGTGCTTTTGTCCACGCGCAGTAATGGGCAGATCGGAAAACAAGTTCGATAAGGATTGAATTGTTTCACCGTGGGCGCCAAGCTTGGGCCGTCTTAAAAAGTTGCGGTGCAACCGGAGTGGGTTGGCCGCCGAAATCAAACCGGAAACGAAAAGGACATTCTATGACCGACGAAGCCAACATTGAAAAAATCACGACGGATCTGAAGACGCTTTCGCACGATGCCGAAGCGTTGATGCACGCCACCGCCGGGCAGGCGGGGGAAAAAGCCAAGGAACTGCGCGAACGCTTGGCCGCCGCCCTTCAATCCGCCAAAGCCACGTGTCAGCGGGTGGAGGCCAAGGCCATCGCTGGCGCGAAGGTCGCCGACAAAACGATCCGCGAACATCCCTACGAATCCATCGGGGTGGCGTTCGGGGTCGGCTTGTTGATTGGCGTGCTGGTGGGACGCCGGTAAGTCATGGACGATCCCCAGCATGAACCGGGCGGGTTGCTGGCCACCGGGAAACGCATCCTGCGTTCGGTTGGCGATCTGGTGCAGAGCCGGCTGGAGTTGTTCCTGGTCGAACTGAAGGAGGAACGCATCCGCCTGTTCGACGCGCTCCTGCTCGTCGCGGTGTGCGTGGTGTGCGCCCTGATGACGCTGGCGTTGCTCACGTTTACACTGGTGGTGGTTTTTTGGGAGCACCGCGTTGTCGTGCTGCTGCTGCTGACGTTGGTGTACGGTGCCGGCGCAGGCGCATCGTTTTGGGCGTTGCGCCACCGGCAGCGCCAGTGGCAGTCGTTTACCGCGACGCTGGACCAAATCAAGAAGGACCGTGCATGTTTGGAAAAACAGAATTAGAACGGTTGCAATTGCAAAAGGACCTGTTGGTACTGCAGAGTGACATGAACCGGCTGGTGCTCGCCACAGAATTGCAGCGGCTGAGTTCGCCTGAGTTTTGGCAGGCCAAAGCCAGCCAGACCGTCCGCAAGCATCCGCTGCTGACGGCAGCGCTGGGGGTCGGGGTGGGTGTCTTGGCGATCAAAGCCCTCCGCCGGCCCGGCGCGGCGATGAGCTGGCTGGGCCGATTGGGCGGCGCCGGCTCGGCCCTGTTTTCCGTCTGGAACTTGTTTGGGCGAAAATAGACGGAAGATCATCCGCTTGTCCTCGATCCGGGTATTCTTGCCAGCATGCACTTCGGGCTTGAGGGACAAAGTTACTGCGGTCGTCATTTCACCGTTGACGATTTTTTTTCCCGGCCCAAACTATTTTCCGTTCGCGATTGAATGAAGACCTTTCTTTTTGTCTGCACGGGTAACATCTGCCGCAGTCCGATGGCGGAGGGACTTTTCCGCCATGCGATGCAGGGCCGGACGGAGTATCGCGCGATCTCGGCCGGCCTCGGCGCGGCCAACGGGCAGCCGCCCAGTGTCTTTTCCGTGCAGGCGATGAAGGAACTCGGCTTGGACATCTCGCGCCAGCGCAGCCAGATGCTCACGGCGGAACTCGTCAAGCAGGCGGACTACATCCTCGGCATGACGCATAGTCATGTGGACACGGTGATGCTGCTGTACCCGCCGGCGGCGGAAAAGACGTTTCTCCTGCGCGAGTTTGACGACACGCTGGATCCGTTCGAGAAGGACATCAGTGATCCGATTGGCGGCTCGTATGAAGTGTATTTGAACTGTCGCGATCAGATCGAGCAAGGCATCGCGTCGCTGTTGCGCTTCATCGCGCAGCACGAATACGCCACCGGCGGCAAGACTTCCGGGTCGGCGAAGCCCGCGACGGTGGCCATCGGCGCGGATCATGGCGGCTTCGAGTTGAAGGAAACCCTCAAGAAAGATTTGGCGGCGCGGGGACTGAGCTTCATGGATTTCGGCGCGCACTCGAAGGAGTCCACGGATTATCCCGACTATGCGCAGCAAGTGGCGGATGCGGTGGCGGGGCACCAGGCCGAGTATGGCCTGCTCGTCTGCTCGACGGGCATCGGCATGAGCATCACGGCCAACAAGACGCCGGGCATTCGGGCCGCACTGGTCAGCGAACCGCAAGTGGCCGAGTTGACGCGCCGGCACAACGACGCCAACGTGCTGTGCCTGGCCGGCAAATTCACGCCGCCGGAGGAAGCCAAACGGATTCTCGAGGTTTTTCTCAACACCAAGTTTGAAGGCGGACGCCACGAGCGCCGCGTGAACAAGATGGAACCCAAAATGATTCTGCCCGAATACCGATTGCGAAATGTGGACGCCGCCATTGCGGATGCCGTCGAACACGAACGCCTGCGCCAGCAGGAGAACATTGAACTCATCGCCAGCGAAAACTTCACCAGCCCCGCCGTCATGGAGGCGCAAGGCTCGGTGCTGACGAATAAATACGCCGAAGGTTATCCGAAAAAGCGCTGGTATGGCGGCTGTGAAAACGTGGACACGGTCGAGCAACTGGCCATTGACCGCGCGAAGAAACTGTTCGGCGCGGAACACGCGAACGTCCAGCCGCACTCCGGCAGCGGCGCCAACATGGCGGTCTATTTTGCGTTCCTGAAACCGGGCGACAAGATGCTCACGATGGATCTGAGCCACGGCGGCCATCTCACGCATGGCCACAAGGCGAATTTCTCCGGCAAGTTTTTTGAGATCGTTCACTACGGCGTCCGCAAAGAGGACGAGCGGATTGATTACGATCAACTCGCGGTGATGGCGCGCGAGCACAAACCGAAGATGATCACCGTGGGCGCGAGCGCCTATCCGCGCACGATTGACTTCAAACGCATGGGCGAAATCGCCCGGGAAGTCGGCGCGCTGCTGCTCGCGGACATCGCGCACATCGCCGGTATGGTCGCCGCCGGGATTCACCCCAGCCCGATGGAACATGCGGATTTTGTGACCACTACGACGCACAAGACGTTGCGCGGGCCGCGGGGCGGTTTGATTTTGTGCCGCGAGAAATACGCGAAGGAAATTGATTCGCAGGTGTTCCCCGGCATCCAGGGCGGCCCGCTCATGCACGTCATCGCGGGCAAGGCGGTTTGTTTCCACGAGGCGCTGCAACCGCTGTTCAAGAATTATCAGGAGCAAATCGTGCGCAACGCCCGCGCGCTGGCCGACAGCATGAAGCGCAACGGCTTCCGGCTGGTCAGTGACGGCACGGACAATCACCTCATGCTCGTGGACGTGGGCGCGCGGAATTTGACGGGCAAGGATTGTCAGATCGCGCTCGATGACGCGGGGATCACGGTGAATAAGAATACGATTCCGTTTGAGACGCGCTCGCCGTTTCAAGCCAGCGGCATCCGTCTCGGCACGCCAGCGGTCACGACGCGCGGCATGAAGGAAGCCGAGATGGCCGCCATTGCGGACATGATCAGCGAAGTGCTGATGGACATTAAAAACCTCGATGCCATCGCCCAGGTGCGCCGGCGCGTGCGGGAACTGACGGTGAAATTTCCGCTGCCGTACTAAGTTTTGCCGGCAGAGGTTTGCTTCCTTTCCCCGGAGTTTATTCGGGTATGGCTGGAAGTGGGGCAGGTTGGTTTCGGTCTTGATCAAAATCTTCCTCTTCCTCCTGATCTATTTTGTAAAGCGCACTGCTTGGATGCAGACGGCGAGAATAAGATTACGATGAACCGGACGAGTAAGGATTCAAACTTGCTCGCCAATGCCGGGCGCATCCACCACCGCTCCCGTTGGCCGCTCGGGATGTTCACCCCGGTTCAACGGCGCTCCGGCTCCGCGAGGCAATAAAGGAAACGCTCGCCGCGCAGGTAGAGTTCGCGATCCAGCAGCGCCGGAGAGGCGCTGAAAGAATCCTCGAGGTGGTTGACCGCCAGCGTGGCGTTTTCGCGATCGTGGCGCAGGACGACGGTCGCACCGTCCCGACCGGTGATGTAAATGCGGCCCGCGGCCCCGACCGGTGAAGCGAAGATGAAGTCGCGGATGCCTTCGAGCCGGAGGGGTTCGCCAAGCGGTTTGCCGGTGGCGGGTTCGAGGCGGGAAAGGATGTTCTGGTTGTGCCGCAGAAAATAAAGGGTGTCGTCGTAGAGCAGCGGCGAGGAGACGTAAGGGGTCAGGCGGTTGAGTTTCCACGCCACGCGGTCCGTCCCGGTGAGGTCGCCTTTGGCCCCGGCCAGACGAATGGCCAGCATCGCCTGCTGATAATAGCTGTTCCCGGCAATGACCACGCCGTGGCCAAACACCGGCGAGGAGACGACATTGTCCGTGAGGCCGGCACATTCCCAAAGCTGCGCGCCCGTGGCCAGGTCGTAGCCGCGCACGCGCTTGGTCGCGCTGACGATAATCTGCGACCTGCCCTCGTGTTCGACCACCAGCGGCGTGGACCACGAAGTTTTCTCATCGCGGGCTGCTTTCCAGCGCTCTTGGCCGGTGCGTTTGTCGAAGGCGTAGAGGAAGGAGTCGCCTTCATGATCCCAGCAAACGATTAGCGTGTCGCCGTAAAGCACGGGCGAACTGCCTTCGCCGTGGGCGTGGAGCGTTTGCATGTGACCGAGGTCCTTCGACCATTTCACTTCGCCGTTCAGGTCGAGGCAATAGAGGCCGCGCGAACCGAAAAAGACGAACAGGAACTCGCCGTCGGTGACGGGGGAGTTGGAAGCGAGGCTGCCGGTGGTGTGTCCGCCTTCGTGCGGGAACTCTTCGCGCAGGACTTTTTTCCACAATCCTTTTCCGTCCCGGCGGCTGACGGCGAGGACGACAAATTGATGACGGTGAGTGACGGGGACGCTGTCGTGAACGCCGGGGGCGCTGTCATAGACGGGCTTCTGCGCCTCGCCGACCGGCACCGCGGCGGTGAGGAAAACCGCGGCGCCGAAGACGATGGGCGAGGAATGTCCTTTGCCGGGCAGGGGGATTTTCCAGCGGATATTGTTGGTTTCGCTCCAGTGCAGCGGCGGATTTGCGTGTGGCGCCACGCCGGTGGCCAAGGGCCCGCGCCACTGCGGCCAGTTGCGCTGGTACTCTGGCTTCGCACGGTCGCCCGTCTCATCGGCCCGGGCCGGAAGCGCGAGCAGATAACCGAGGATCAGGAGAAAGCGCAACGGGGTCAGCATGCTGAAGTATTTTGTATCCCTTGAGCCTCGGCGTGTCAAAGCACGTGTTGTGGTGCGAAGGGAATTGGGGGTAGGTGTGCTCTGCACAGTCACGACCTCCCTCACCCTTACCCTCTCCCCACGGAGAGGGAAACTGCCTTCGTTCATCTCTGATTACTCGACGAGCTTCCTGCCAACTCCGCCGCACGACATTCTAGAAAACCGGCGAACAATTCTCCTTCTCCCCGGGGGAGAAGGCCGGGATGAGGGCGAGCGTTAAACATACTTTGTTCCACGCCCGCAGCGGTTTGGATCCGGCCACCCGCAGTCGCAGGCCGCAGCCCACCAGCCGCATTCCACTCAGAGCAGCGAAGAACCTAGGAACCGAGTTTTGCCTTGTCAGCTGCAGCGACTTGCGAACAATGGCCGCGCATGAATTCCTCTCCACGCATCGTTCTTCGCCTGCTTGCTTTGCTGTTGCTCGCCGCCAGCCGCGTTGGGGCGACCGATGAGAAAAGCGCCGACACCAACGCCGTCTGGCTCGCCGAGCATTACACCAAATACGAGCACCGCATTCCGATGCGCGACGGCGTGCGGTTGTTCACCCGTGTCTATGTGCCCAAGGACGATGCGCAGACCTGGCCCATCATGCTCACGCGCACGCCCTATGCGCTGAAGCCCTACGGTGCGGACAACTACAACGATCCCAACGGCACGTTCGCCACGCTGGCCCGGGACAAGTTCATCCTCGTCACCCAGGACGTGCGCGGACGCTACGCCTCGGAGGGAGAATATGTTCATGTGCGGCCGTTCAACCCGAGCAAGGGACCGAAGGACGTGGACGAAAGCTCCGACGCATGGGACACCATTGACTGGCTCGTGAAAAATGTTCCGAACAACAGCGGCAAGGCCGGCATGTTCGGCATCTCTTATCCCGGCTTCTACACCGCGATGGGGATGATTGACACCCATCCCGCGCTCAAGGCCGCGTCGCCGCAAGCGCCCATTGCCGACTGGTTCATGGGCGACGATCTCCATCACAACGGCGCATTCTTCCTCTCGCAGAACTTCGGCTTCATGTACTCGTTCGAGCGGAAATCCGACGACCCGTTGCATGATGGCGGCCGGAATTTCGTCTTTAACAATCCCGACGGCTACGACTTTTTCCTGCGCATGGGGCCGCTCGCCAATTCGGACACGGTGCTGTTCAAGAGCGCGATCCCGGCGTGGACGGAGTTTCTCGCCCATCCAAACTACGACGGCTTCTGGCAGGCGCGGAACATCCGGCCGCACTTGAAGAACATCCACTGCGCGGTGATGACGGTGGGCGGCTGGTTCGATGGTGAAGACCTGTTCGGCGCGCTGGAGACGTATCGCTGGGCGGAACGCCAGAATCCCGGCATCACGAATCTGCTCGTCATGGGCCCGTGGGCGCACGGCGATTGGGGGCGCAAGGACGGCGACAAGCTGGGTGACATCAAGTTTCATGCGAAGACCGCCGCGTTTTATCGCGAGCACATCGAACTGCCGTTCTTCCGGCAATTCCTGAAGGGCGCCACCAATGATCCGTTGCCTGAAGCCTACGTGTTCGTGACCGGCCTGAACCAGTGGCGCCGCTTCGACGCGTGGCCGCCGCGCAGCGTGCGCGAGCAAACGCTGTTCTTCCAACCCGGCGGCAAACTCACTTTCACACCGCCTGCGGAAGGCGAGGCGGCCTTCGACGAATACGTGAGTGATCCCGCCAAGCCCGTGCCGTTCACGCTCGAAGTGACGACGGGTTATCCGCGCGGCTATCCGGTCCATGACCAGCGTTTCGCCGCGTCGCGGCCCGACGTGCTCGTTTACGAAACGGAACCCCTCGAGGAAGACCTGACGTTTGCCGGCCCGCTCAACGCCACTCTCTACGTCACCACCACCGGCACCGACGCGGATTGGGTGGTGAAGTTGATGGACGTTTACGACGCCGACTTTCCGAATCCGGACCCGAATCCCGCCTATGTCGTCATGGGCGGTTACCAGCAACTCGTGCGCGGCGACGTCATGCGCTCGCGCTTCCGCAACAGCTTTGAAAAGCCCGAGGCGATGGTGCCGGGCAAAGTGACGAAGATCGAGTTCACCATGCCCGATGTCTGCCACACGTTCCGGCGTGGTCACCGCGTGATGGTCCATGTTCAAAGCTCGTGGTTTCCGCTGGTGGACCGCAACCCGCAGACCTTTGTGAACATCGCCACGGCGAAACCGGAGGATTTCCGCAAGGC
>CAYHFK010000176.1:0-10244 GCA_964355895.1 uncultured Bifidobacterium sp.
GCCGCGTGCCAATGTGTTTCGGTTGTTAAAACCGGGACGCTTATTCAGTCAACACCGCGGAAGCTTTCCGCTCGGTGGCAAACCGAGTGTCCCTTGACTTTAGCGCCAGCCACCCTCGCGCGGATTTTGAATAACGGAGATACCAACAGATTTCGAATTCGTGCTGGCACCCGCATTATCCACCGCCCGGGCAGTCAGGTTATATTGACCCGCGCGCACGTTGCGCCAGACCAGGACGTAGATCCCTTTGGCTGATTGGTCATCGGCCCTGCCGAAAGCAATGAACTTTGCAATCCCCAAACTGGTAGCCCCTGCGAAGAACTCCACACTTTTCACGGAACCGTCTCGATCCCCGGCTAGGGCCGTCAGGACGATGTCCTTTCCTGCGATGAAGCGGCTACCCGTGAACGGATACACTATCCCAACGACTGGCGGAAGGTTCGCCACTACAGCTTTCTTGATCACAATGCTGAAGGATTGGGTGGCGTTGGGCAACGTGCCGTTGGCCGCGGTGATCGTTCCGGTGAACGTGCCTGCGGTAGTCGGTGTGCCCGTAATCGCACCAGCGCTGCTGATCGTCAGTCCGGTCGGCAATCCGGAGGCCGTGAACTTGATCGGGGCGGTCCCCGTCGCCGTGACGGTGAAGTTATACGGAGTACCCACCGTGCCCGTGGCCGTGGGAGCGGCACTCGTAATGGTCGGGGCGACTGTGGCCGCACTGATCACAATGCTAAAGGATTGGGTGGCGTTGGGCAACGTGCCGTTGGCCGCGGTGATCGTTCCGGTGAAGGTGCCTGCGGTAAGCGGCGCACCCGTAATCGCGCCAGCGCTGCTGATCGCCAGTCCGCCGGGCAAACCGGAGGCCGTGAACGTGATTGGCGCCGTCCCCGTCGCCGTGACGGTGTAGTTATACGGCGTACCCACCGTGCCCGTGGCCGGCAGCGTGGCACTCGTGATCTGCGGCGCAACCGGCACAATCGGCGCTGTGTTAAGCACGTAATCCACCGACGCCGTGAACCCCGAGGACGTCGCAGCGCTCTCGACGGCGGCATACACCCCGACCTGGCTCACCACCAGGCTCTGGGAGAAGCTTCCCGCCGTCCCCCAGTCCACCCCGTTATAAGAATATTCAAACGTCCAAGTGTCGCCCACGCGCCCCACCCGCAGGTAATAATGGGCCTGCGCCCCAAGTAACTGCCCGGCGACCGGATAGCTGATCCCCCCGCCAGCGACGTTCCGCACCAAAGCGTTCACGGTCGCTCCATCCGAATACACCTCAAACGCTAGATAATTGTCCGCGTCTTGGTCCACAATCAGCCCCTGCTCCTGATACTGCTGGGAAGGCGCCGAATCAAACTTCACCTCCACCTCGAAGTCGGTGTCATCCACCGCTTGCATCACCCGCGCCGCGTTCTTATCCGGCGGGAGGAGTGGGTTTGGCCCCCCCAGAGGCACCGTGATCTGCAACACTTGGTCCACCACCACCGCCGTGCTGTTCCCCAGCGGATTCACAAACGTCCACGGGGGCGTAGCCAAACTCCCAGAAGTGAAATCATCGGAGACAAACGGGCCGGCAGCTGTGGAACTCAACACCAAGGCGAAGGACGCGGCAGTGCCCATCAATATTCGTTTAAGGTTCGCGAGACAGGTTTTCATAATCATAAATTTCAATCTGTTGTTTTCCTACCGACACATTTCATCACAATCGCAACAAACGCGCAACTGGGTGAAAGCCTGATTCCAGTCCCGGGACCGCCCTGGGGCGAGGCAAGGGATTTTTCGCGCGCACGCGGAAGCAATCCAATGGGCGATTCGGCACATCGCCCGCCAACGATGTCGATTCCGCCACCCCAAGACCAGAGCCGACCGCAAGCTCGGTAGCGTGAAACAACGCGGCAGCTTCCGTTTCCATTTGAGCCTCTCTTGATCCTAACCCGGCGTAGCCGGAACCAAGCGATTGGGGCAGATTGGGTGGTATGGAAACGACCAAGATCCCCACGGCTCCCGAGCCGAGTTCACTGATTTCACGTTACGCTTCCCAGATCGCCGGACAGTTGGGATGCTTTGACCGGGTCGTCCTCACCGGCAATTTGCTTGATGTATGTCATCCCGCGGCTTTGGAGCGGCGGCTGCACGCGAACCACATTCGTTGCTTCGAGTTGGGACTCTTCGCCGAGCCCCTGCGGGACGCGATGCGGGATCACGCCCTGACCCTGACCCGAACCGCCGGGTTGGAAGTGGAGTTCATTCAACGGCGGAACTTCCGAAAGGAGGACCGCATCGCCGAGATTCTCCACCGGCGCGGGGAGCATCCCGGTCTGGTGCATGTCTTCTCAGCGATGGAGCCGTGTCCGGCCTTCCGGCCCTGGCATGACAAGGCCAGTGGCCGCACCGGCGTCAAACTCACCCAGGGCAAATGCCTCCACTTCTATTTCTACTTCGTCCACGAGCGGTTGGGCCTGGGTTATCTGCGCGTGCCGACCTGGTTGCCCTTCCGCTTGCAGTTCTACTTCAACGGTCACAACTGGCTGGCCCACGAACTGCACCGCGCCGGGATCGCGTTCCAGAGGGCGGACAACGCCTTCGTCGAGATCGCCGACTGGCAAACGGCGCAGACGCTCGCGGACGCCTTTCCGATCCAAGCCTTGAACGCCGACCTGAACGCACTGGCCCGCCAGTATGTGCCCTTCCTCAAAGAGTTCCCTAGCGGTTACTACTGGAGTCTGATGCAGGTGGAGTATAGTTGGGATTTATCGTGGAAACGCGCCGCCGACCTGGCCCCGATCTATGCCGAGATCAGCCGCCAAGCCATCCTGACGGTGAAGGCGCCGGACGTGGCGAAGTTCCTGGGCAAGCGCCTGAGCCCCGAAGCCGAGCTGACCAGCGACTTTCGCACCCGTATCGAAGGCACGCGCATCAGGCATTCACTGGGGCCGGCCTCGCTCAAACTGTACGACAAACGCGGGCGGGTGTTGCGCCTGGAATGTACCGCCAATGACGTCGCCTTTTTCAAACACTACCGCAAGGTGGAACACCGGGACGGACCGCCCACGGATCAGGTCGCCGCGCTCAAGAAATCCCTCGACAGCCTGGGCGATCTGGCGAGTCTGATGCGGGCGGCCTGTGCCCGTTATCTGGCCTTCCTCTCGGCTCTTGGAAGACCGCTCGGGCGGATCGGTGAATCTGGAGCGCATCACCGAACCCGCACGGGACGAAGAACACCGCAGCTATCGCGGGTTCAACTTCTTCGCCGCCAGCGACCTGTCAGTGTTGCTGGCCATCCTGCGCGGAGAATATCAGATCAGCGGGTTGAGCAACCGGCTGCTCCAGCGGGTGCTCATCGGGAAAAAAGGGCGGTCAAATCAGCCGGGTCTTGAAACGCCTGCGCCTCCACGGGCTCATCAAGAAAATCGGCCACACCTACAAATACTACGTCACCGGCTTGGACCAACGCGCCCTCCTCGCCGCGCTCAAACTCAAGGAACACCTCATCCTTCCAGCCCTGATGACGCCTGCTCCAACCTCGTAAACATCCTATCCATCTTGCGCAGCATTTTTCCGGTTAGGGACTATAGAACTCCGGGCGGAAAACCCTCCACCCATTGGCGCAAGCCGCCAGTTTTTGCCCTTCGTCATGGGAAGCTGGATTGGGGGGAGTAGGATTTGAGATTCACCCATAAAATGAGTTCTGAATCACGGCTGCTTCTCGCTGAATTTCTTCTGGCGATAGACCCACCGATAGACCCGCTATGATTTAGAACCCCGAACCAGCGGCAACCGCTTCGGCGGACGACAGGCAGCATTTCAAGGGAGCTGGCGCCGGGTTTGCCGCAGACATCGTAAATGCTGGCGATTAATTTATCAAACGTCAGGCATTCATTCCTACAATCGCTAACCATGAACTTGAGATTATATGGGGGGGGGCCGCGCTCGACACGGTATCCGCAAACAGCAGCAAATCGCCACTGCCTTTCCCCATCCAGGCAGCGAACAAATAGCCGCTCGCGAAGGCCACCAGGATATAAACAATCGTCAGGCAAAACGTGGCTGCCGCCATACCCAACACTTGCGGCAAAACGAGATGCAGGAACGGATCGCTTCCCTGCGCTTCCAGCGCGCTGACTTCCCCGTTGATTTTGAGAATGCCCAGTTCGGTCGTCATCGCGCTGCCACTGCGGACGATCACGATGAGGTTGATCAGCAGCGGACCGAGTTCGCGCGCAACAACCGCCACCAGCAGCGGACCGAGCAGGTGTGACTGGCCCGCTTCGCCGACCCAGAAGGTGAGTTGGACCACCACCGACAGGCCGACGAACACCGCCAAGACCCCGACAAACCCCAGCGGCTCGACGCCGATGGCCAGCAACTGCCGGGCAAACGCCTTTCGCACCGGGCTCGCCCAGCAGCGCGGTTGCACGCAGGCCCAAAGCACCGTCCCGACCACTGCCGCCGCGTGGTGCAACTCATTCCCCTGCGCCCACACGGCCCGCGTCTAACCGGCTAATCAGGCGCAGGGACGCAGTCCGAGCCCCCAGCCGCAGCCATGGATGTTACCGTGGACACGGCGAGTATTGGTTACTTCGTTCCGTCTTGAATTGATTCGCCGGCGTTTTCCATGTCCTTGCCGAAACCGTGGGCCGTATTGCAGCTAATGCCCGCGATGGCCAGGAGCGCGGCGACGAATAAAAGAACAACGATGCGTTTGGTTAATGTGCTCATATTTTTGCCGAGGTTATGTTTGACTTGTTAACGGCAACCGCATTCCAGCGTGCCGCAAATCAAAGTCCGCCCCGCTGCCGCTGAAAACTCACGAACATCCCGTTCGCGAAAAGACGGCAATGGGCGCGGACTGCTTCCATCTTTGTCGCCAGCGCTCCGCTGAGTCAATGCGCGATCAGAATGCTCCTGCGTCAAGTGTTGGCCCGAAGTTTTACCCGGCTGCTCCAGCCGAGCAGGAACAGCGTACCCAAGAGAAAAAGCGAACCCGAAATGATCGCGTACGCCGACCAGTGGAACCTGCCCCAGAAGAAGAAAAGGTAGCAAGCGCCCAGCACTGGGAACACGACGCCACCGACCCATTCCCAGCGCCATGACAGCGCCAAGATCAACAGCAGGATGCCCGTGGGGATAAGGTGCATCAGCAGGGCGAGGACGGTGTTCCAGAATCCGTGGTTTTCCTCAAACACATCCAACGCGAACAGGCTGATGAGTCCGGCGAACAAGAGGCAAAGAATCCTCGGCGTCCAGAACAGGAAGTGTTTCATGGGAGTTTTCATAATGGCACCTTCAACTTGTGTAAACCGATTCATGTTTTCAACCGTCACCAGTCACCTTAACCGGTAAAGCAGCGGTAGGGTTAATTGATATTTTCTGCCAAGGTATTGATCGGATTGCTTTTTCGGTTGCGCCCGGCCTACGCTTCCTCGGATTCTGAGCGCGCGAGCCTGTGATTTTCCTTTGTGCAAAACCTAACCGTTGCCTCTCCCGCTGCGGGGCAACAGCGCTGGCCCGCCGGCGCCAGCGGTCGTCCATCCCCCGAGCGGCTCTGAATTCCATCGAAACCAGCGAGAAACTTTCAATTCCACCCCAGGAAACAATGTGAACAAAGCGACCGGATTTCTGAACAAAACCCTCGTGCCGGTTTTAACGGCCCTCAGCGAAAACACCTACCTGTCGGCCATCCGGGCGGGGATGGTGTCGGTCGTGCCCCTGACGATCATCGGCGGGCTTTTCATGATCGTGACTTTCCTGCCGATCACCGGCTGGGACAAATTGATCGCCCCCTATCTCCAACTGTTGCAAATCCCGGTGACCGCCACCTTCGGCATGCTGGGGGTGTTTGTGTGCTTCGCGGTCAGCTACGACTTGGGGAAACAGCTAAAGCAGGAAGCCGTCGTGAGCGCTTCCATGGCCACCGCGATCTTCCTGATGATCTCACTCAAGTTGGAGGATCTGACCCTGATCACAGAGAACCTCGGCTCCAAAGGGATGTTCACCGCGATCATCGTCGCCCTGGTCTCCGTCCGCGTTCAGAAATTTTTTACCGACAAAAATTTCGTCATCAAGATGCCGGCCAATGTGCCGCCGGTCGTCTATGAGTCGTTTCTCTCGCTCAGTCCCCTGTGCTTCCTCGTGCTGGTCTTTTGGCTGATCCGTTTTGTGCTGGGCGTGGATATTGACCACCTCGTGCAAACCGCTTTCAGTCCCCTGGTTTTCGCCCTGAATACGCTGCCCGGCATTCTGGTGTATGCCTTTCTCGTTACCCTGCTTTGGTCCGTGGGCATCAATGGCGACAACGCCGTGGACGCAATCGTCGCGCCGATCTTTCTCCAATATCTCGCCGCGAATGTGGCGGCGACGACGGCCGGGCAGCCCTTGCCCTACATCACGGCCTATGGGTTCTTTACCACCTTTGTGAATGTCGGCGGCACCGGAGCGACCATTGCGCTCGCGCTCGTCCTGTGGAACTCCAAAGAGCCGGGCTTCCGCAAAGTCAGCCGCATTTCGCTGCCGACCCAGATTTTCCAGATCAATGAACCCATCTTCTTTGGGATCCCGATTGTGCTGAATCCCATCTTCATGGCGCCATACATTCTCAACGCCCTGCTCCTGACCACCGGCAGCTATCTGCTCATGCACTGGCATTGGATCAACAAACCTTTCGTCAACGTGCCCTGGACCACGCCGCCGATCATCGGCCACTACCTGGTCTCCGGCGGGGACTGGCGGGCGGCCGTCTGGGGGGCCGTCTCCATCGTGATTGCCATGGCGGTCTATTTTCCCTTTGCCAAGGCCGCCGAACGGCAGCGGCTGGCTGCGGAAGCGGCCGGGACGGCTCACGAATAGCCGTCTTTGATTGGCTTTGGCCGATCGGGGCGCGGCGGGATTTCCCAAAAAGACTGTTTGGGAACTCCTCCTATTCTCGTAGCCGCCGAGGTAACGAGGCTCAAACATCCCGGTTCTCGAAACCGCGAGCGGTGCAGTCAGGGTCTATTCTTGCGTCGGTTGCTACTTTTCAAACCGATTCTAACGAACCGCAAAGTCTCCCGGGGTCGGGCTCACTTGGCCTCGATCTGTGTGAGTGCCACTCCCGCGGCATCCCGCACTTTGGCGGCGCCGTCGGAACACGCCCGGCGCAGCTCGGTTATCCCGCCACGGGCTTTCGGTCCGAACCGGGCGAGGTCATCGCAGCGCGATGACCCTACCACCGGAACGCGAACTTCAATTTCAGAACCCGGACTGAATGCAATCAAGGTCGGGTAATCCCCCTTGGAAGGCGCTTGCATTTGAGCGCCGGCTGGAGCATCCCATCGTCATGCGTTTCAGTGCATTTGGCTTCCTCACGTTCGGCTTGGGTTCGTTTACGGTTTGGGCAGCCGAGAATCCGCCAGCATTCCCCTCCGACTCGGATCAAGTTCTCGAGCGCACCTGCTTTCAAACAGGGTCGCCGTGGAGCAGCGCCGGCAATCTCCGTTCCGATGTCGCCATCGTTTACGGCATTGATCCCGGCCTGCCGCAACGCATCCAGACCTGGCGCGATCGTGGTTATCGCATTCATCTGATGACCGGTGTGTCGTGGGGCGAATACCAGGATTATCTCTACGGCCGTTTCGACGGCGTCAATCACGAGGACGAAGCGCAAACCGAACGGAACGGCAAGAAGATCAGCCACGGCGGCGATGTGTATTACATGTGTCCCGGTACGAACTTCGGGAAATTTCTTTCCGTGGGCGTGCAACGTGCGCTCGACGCGGGCGTGGAGGCCGTGCATCTCGAAGAACCCGAGTTCTGGGTGCGCGGTGGTTATTCGGAAGGTTTCAAACGCGAGTGGCGCGCCTTCTATGGGGAGGATTGGCAACCGCCGCACAGTTCCGTGGATGCCCAGTGGCGCGCATCAAAGCTCAAATATTTTCTGTATCGCCGCGCCTTGCAGCAGGTGTTCGATCACATCCAGGCGTTCAACCAGCGCACCGGCCGCAAGGTGCGTTGCTACGTGCCCACGCACAGTCTGCTGAACTACGCGCACTGGCGCATCGTCAGCCCGGAATCCAGTCTCGCCCGGCTCAACGGTTGCGACGGTTACATCGCGCAGGTCTGGACCGGCACCTCGCGCACCCCGAATCTTTTCCGGGGCCAACTACGCGAGCGCACGTTTGAAACCGCGTTCCTCGAATACGGCGCCATGCAAAACCTCGTCCGCGCGACCGGCCGGCACGTTTGGTATTTGAACGACCCGGTCGAGGACAACCCCAATCACGATTGGGAGGATTACCGCGTGAATTGGGAATCCACGCTCGTTGCCTCGCTGTTCCAACCGGAGGTCTGGCAGTACGAAGTCGCGCCCTGGCCGGAACGGGTTTTTGGCGGGACGTATCCGCGCAAAGGCAAACCCGGGGAACGCGAAGCCATCCCCCCCGCCTACGCCACCGAGTTGCAGACCGTGATGAACGCGCTCAACGACATGAACCAGTCGCGCGTGGAATGGGATTGCGGCACAACGGGCATGGGCGTGCTGGTGAGCGATTCGCTGATGTTCCAGCGCGGTGATCCGACGCCCAGCGATCCGCACCTGAGCCACGTTTACGGACTCGCACTGCCGCTGTTGAAGCGCGGCATGCCGGTGACCCCCGTCCAGCTCGAAAACCTCACCGTCACGAACTACCTCGACGGCTTCCGGCTGCTGCTGCTCAGTTACCACGGCCAGAAACCACTCAGTCCCGAGGTGCATGCGCCGCTCGCCCAATGGGTCAAACGCGGCGGCGCGCTCGTGGTGGTGGACGACGACACCGACCCGTATAACCGCGTCCGCGAATGGTGGAACAGCGACGGGCGCGAGTACACGACGCCCCGCGAGCACTTGTTTGAACAACTCGGCGTCGCCGGCAAAAACACACTCGCGGAAGGCGAGTTCGCAAAGGTGAGCAAAGGCGGTGTGTTGTGGCTGCGGGAGAATCCAGCGAAGCTCGCGGCCAACACCGACGGCGACGCCCGATTGGTTCAAGCCGTAAAGCAAGCCGCGGCGCGCACCCGGTTGAAATGGCGGGAGACGAATCATCTTCTGCTTCGCCGCGGCCCCTATCTCATCGCCGCCGGGCTTGATGAATCGGTGCCGGGCGAGGCCAAGGAGTTGCACGGCCGATTCGTGAACCTGTTCGATCCCCAACTGCGCGCCAGCAACACGGTGAAGCTCACCCCCGGCGCGCGCTCTCTTCTCCTTGATCTAAAAGCCGTGCGCGGCAACGAACCGCGCGTGCTGGCTTCAGCATGCAAAGCGCTGCCGAAAAAACGGAGCCCGACGCAGCTTGTGCTGACGGTGGAGGGCGTCGGCAACACGGCGGCAATTGTCCTGTTGCACGCCCCGAAGCCGCCGCGTGCAATCACACTCGCGGGTCAAGCGGTCAAGGACTTCGGGTATTCGGCGGCCGAGCAGCTTCTCTGGCTTCGCTTCCCGAACGAAACCAGCCCGCGGGAACTGGAGGTGCAATTTTGAATGCTAACGCCGGCGGTTCTATCCCGCGGCTTTTGGAACTCACCCGCTCTTTGAATTCCCAGAAATCGGTTAACCAAAGGAAAATCCATGAAACAAAACCTCACACGACGAAACTTCCTCGCCACAGCGGGCGCGGCGGCCCTCGCCACCGGCCTGACCTATGGCGCGGATGCTCCCTCAAACGGCAAACCTGTGAAAATCCTCGGCATCGCTTGCAGCGCGCGCAAGGGCATGACCACAGCGAAAGCCGTGCAAGCCGCGCTCAACGCCGCCCAAGCCGTGGACCCGCGGATTGCCGTCGAGTTGATTGACCTCGGCGGTTTGAGCATCGCCGGTTGGTCGCCCAACCCGGTCAAGGATGATTTCGACGCCATTCTCCCCAAGCTCAAGGACCCGCAACTTGGCGGGCTGATCATCGGCTCGCCGGCGTACTTCCGCTCGCTCAGTTCGCTGTGCAAGGCGTTCATCGAGCGTTGCATGCCGCTGCGCGAGGGCGCGATGCTGCTGGCGGACAAGCCGGTGGGCGCGCTGGCGGTGGCGGGCAATCGCAACGGCGGCCAGGAGTTGGTGGTGCAGCAAATCCTCACGGCGATGTTGAGCTACGGCATGATGCCGGTCGGCGGCAAATCGCCCGCGATGCTGGGCGGCACGCTCTGGAGCGCCAAGGACGAAGTGAGTCAGGATGAACTGGGGTTGCAGTCGGCCAAGCTCCTCGGCATCCACATGGCGGAAGTGGCGTTGAAACTGTTCAAGA
>CAYHFK010000177.1:0-10203 GCA_964355895.1 uncultured Bifidobacterium sp.
GCCACGCGCCCATTTCCTGGAGCCGCCCGACCTGGCGCGGCTCGATTTCGCCCGTGGGCATGGGGCCGACGTTGAAGAGCAGGTTGCCATCACCACCTGCGCACCGGATGAGTGCGTGCAGACATTCCTGGAGCGATTTCATCTCGTCGTTCGGCTTCCACGCCCACTGGTTGCAGATGGTCATGCAGGTTTCCCACGGCCGCTGGTCCTGAAACTTGCCGATGGTCTGCTCCGGCGTATCGTAGTCGCTAGGATTCTCGACGGTTTGCGCAGTGGTACCCGCCATTCCTTCGCGGCCTTTGCCGACGCGGTTGTTGATGATGAGCGAATCCTGAAGCGCGCGGCAATGGCGGTAAAGGTCTTGGCCGCGTTCCACGGTCCAGGGCGACTCCCATTCGCCGTCAAACCAGAGGATGCCCAGCGGGCCGTAATTTTTCAGAAGCTCGGCCAGTTGGTCTTTCAGATACTGATTGTAGCGATCCAGGTTGGCGTCGGGTTTCTTGCTTTTGCCGCCGGGACTGCCGAGCGGGTAGTCGGGATGCCGCCAGTCGCAGATCGAATGATAGGCACAGAAGACCAACCCCTGCTGTCGGCACGCCTCCGCCAGTTCCTTGGTCACGTCGCGGTGGAACGGCGTGTTCATGATGTTGTAATCAGTTAGCTTGGTGTCCCAGAGGCAAAACCCGTCGTGGTGCTTCGTCGTGAGCACGATGTATTTCATGCCGGCCCGCTTGGCGATTTTGACCCACTGCCCGGCGTTGAAATTCGTCGGGTTGAATTGCAGGTAGAGTTCGTCGTATTCCGCAGCGGGCACCTGCGCGCCGCGCGACCACCCGATTTCGGTGCCCTTGAGGCTCACCGGCCCCCAGTGGATGAACATGCCAAAGCGCGCATCCGTCCACCATTGGAGCCGCTCGGGATAGGTCGCCGGGGCGGAAGCGGCTTTGGTTTCGGCGGCATTAGACGCCAAGTCGGTGATCAGCGCTGCTGAAAGCAGCAGTAATTTCAAGGGTTGCGTTTTCATAGTGCGGCCCTGACGGATCAACCTCACCAACCACTCCACAACTCAGCCGGCGGTGCGGGAAGCGCAGCCAAGGCCGGACTCCCCAAATTCTAAAAGCGCTTCCGGCCCTCTAGTTTTCGATCCGCTACTGTTTCAATCGCGTAGAGTGATCCTGCATCCAAACGACATCCGGATTGTTGGGCTGGGGTTGGTTGAGTGGGAGTAACTGACCCCTCTTCAAAACCGGAGTAGTTCGCGGGTCGCGCCATTTGTGGATTTCCGAATGGCCATCGGCAAAAGAAAAGCCAGCGGCTCGACCATGGTAGCCGGCCGGAAAATCAACCATCACGGTTTTGGCGACGTTCGGATAACCTTCCATTGAAACGACGAAAAAACCGTCGTTGATGCTGTCTTCCCGCTCTTCCAGCAGCACGAATGTGTCGGAGGGACCCGGTCGGAGCATGTCGCCAATTTTGTTATAAACCTTCCACGTCGGTCCCCAACCGCCATCGGTTCCCTGGTTGCCGCCAACCCAGATGTTCATGGACATACTTCGCACTCGTGGTGTTACCTTGCCCCCCACGGTGACGGTTGCCTGGTCCGCCGGGCACTTCCAAATACCGGCTTGCTTCCCGCAGTAAGGCCAGAGCGGGCTTTTAGAAATGTTGTTGTCAATGTCCCAGTTGGCCCGGTTGCCACCGTCAAAATCCAGGATGCCGGTGACCCAGGCATAGCGGGCATTCGCGGCAGGAGGATCCGGCGCATAGGCGTAGGGAATCCGGTCGTTGTTGTCTTCCGAATACATCCGCCACGCCAGTGACAATTGTTTGCCGTTGCTCATGCACCTTATCCCATTCGCCTTCTCCTTGGCCTTGCTCAAAGCGGGCAACAACATCGCGGCCAGAATGGCGATGATTGCGATGACCACGAGCAGTTCGATAAGTGTGAAGCCTCCGCATCGCGCGGGGTCGGGGATTGGGTGGCGGCTCCGCTTTGGCTGGGTCGTCACGATCGGTTTCAAATGACCCAGAAACAGGGTGTTCGAGATGGATTTGATCATCGTTTTTGGACTATGCGCTCAAAGGATTAGGGTGTCAATTATCTGTTGCCGGGAGTGTTGCCGGCAGCCGGTGTCCGGAAGTCGGCTTGCCAAGCCCCCGTTTCGCACCCAGAGTTCCCGGGACATGAAAGCCAAGAGTTCCGGGAAGCGCAGATTCCGTCCACGCCATAAGGCGGACAAGTCGAAACGTCACTGAGGTCAAATCGCCGGAGCGAGTCTCAACCACGACCCGGAGGCGGCGGCCCGCAACCCGCCATTCGCATCGTGATGATGCCCCGCGACGTGAACCCGCTCGGCACGATCTTCGGCGGGCTGATTCTGAGTTCGATTGACCTCGCCGGCGGCGTGGAAGCCCCTCGGCATTCCGACCGGATGTTGGTGACGGCGGCCATGCGCGAGGTGAAATTCATCGCGCCCGTTTTCATCGGCGACCTGGTCAGCTTCTATACCGAGACCGCCAGGATCGGCCACCCCCTCCATCACGCTTCGCGTTACAGTGGAAGCCCCCCGCGCCACGGCGCCACATGACATCGTGCGCGTGACGCAGGCCGAAGTGGTGTCTGTGGCGATTGACGAAGCGGGCAAACCCATTCCCGTTCGACCTGATCAAGGATTGTCGAAGCGCCCCCGCGACGCGCAGCCGAACGGGTGAAACGGCTCGGCGCCCCGCCGCCCCTCAGCCGCCGACTTTGGCCTGGAGTTCCGCCACCTGCTTTTCCAATTCGCGCGTGCGGCGAATCAATTCCGGCAATTGCTGGATCGCGATCATCTGCCGTTTGGCTTGTTTGTCCGGTGCGGCCGGCATTCCGAGCACCGTTCCCTTGTCCGGAATGTCGCGCATGACGCCGGACTTCGCGCCGACCGTGGCTTGATGGCCCAGTTTCAAATGGCCCGCAATGCCCGACTGCGAAGCGATCACGCAATAATCTCCCAGCTGCGTGCTGCCGGCAAAACCCACCTGGCCCATGACCAGACAATGCCGACCCATGACCACGTTGTGCGCGATATGCACGAGGTTGTCTATCTTCGTGCCCTGGCCGATGATGGTGGCCCCGAGGGCGCCGCGATCAATGGCGGTGTTGGCCCCAATCTCCACGTCATCGTGGATGATCACGTTGCCGACCTGCAGCATCTTGCGGTGGCGGCCTTCATCAAACACATAGCCGTAACCGTCCGAGCCGATCACGGTGCCGGCGTGGATGCTGACCCGGTGGCCGATCTGACATTTTGCGTAGATGACCACGTTCGGAAACAGACACACGTCGTCGCCGATCTGGCCGTCGCGGCCAATGTGATTGCCGCCCATGAGGACCGAGCGCGCACCGATCCGCACCCGCGCACCCACCACGCAGTTCGGTCCAATATGCACCGTGGGATCAATCTGCGCCGAGGCGGCGACAGTTGCGCGCGCATGAATGCCGGGCAGATGCTGCTCCGGCGGGAAAAAAAGCGGCAGCAACCGGGCCACGGCCACCCGCGCATTCGGCACGCGGATGAGGACTTTCTTCGCGGTGGGGAACTCGCCGGCCACAAGAATCGCCGTCGCCGGGCTTTGTTCCGCGGCAGCAAAGTAACTTTCTTTCTCGGCAAAAGTCAGATCGCCCGGCCGCGCGAGCTCCGCCGAAGCGAAGCCGGTGATTTCGACCGCGCCGTCGCCGACGACTTTGCCGTGGAGTTGTTCGGCAATTTGAGAGGCCGTAAAGGTCATAGTTAAAAAATACAAATTAAAAATTCCGAAAGCCTACCGGACATTCGTGCGCTCTTGCCCGTTGTTGAATTTTGCATTTCATTTTGAACTGTCGGCCACTCCGCGCCGTGCAATCGGCGGCGGGCGGTTTGGTTTCCAAACTCCGTTCTTTTCCGATTCGCATCGGCTTGAGCTGGTTCAAAAATTGGCGGAATCCCCCGTCCATGTCCATGACGACTTTGCCTCGGCTGAGAAATTCGCCGGCGGCGCCCTCCGACTCCGCCGGAAATATTCGCATTGATTAACCGATGGGGATTTGCTTTTTGACACGGTATGGCTGGCAGCTCAATCAGCGTTTGCGGCAAACCGAAACCGGGATTTTCCAGAACCCGTCCCCTGCCCCGTTTATGAAATTCACCCGCCGCGCGTTTCTCCAGCGCACGGCCGCGGCCAGTGCCGCGCTTTATTTTCCGGCCGGCCTTCGTGCGTGCGCCGCCGCGAACCCGAAGATTCAATCCATCGAAACGTTCCCGCTGATCTATCCAACGATCGGTCGGTTCAAGTTTTTTGAAGGCCCGAAAGGCCGCGCGACGGGTCGTCCCGCCGTGCTGGTGAAGATGACCGCCGAGAACGGTGTCATCGGCTGGGGTCAAAGCGTGCCGATTCCGAAATGGAGCTACGAAACGCTCGAAACGGTTCACAGCACGATCAACCGCTACCTTGGACCGGAACTCATTGGGTTGGACCCGTCAGATGGCGCGGCGATCCAGGCCGTCCTGCAAAGCAACATTGCGCCGTCGTTCTCGACCGGCCAACCGATCTGCAAAGCGGGCATTGATCTGGCGCTCGCCGATCTCAACGGCAAGTTGCAAAAGGAAAACGCCGCCCAGCCGTGGCAGCGCAAAGGCCGCGAAAAAATCACGTTGAGCTGGACGCTCAACCCGCGCACGCTCGATGAAGTCGAGGGCCTCATCGCACAAGGCCGGGCGCGCGGTTACCAGAATTTCAACGTCAAGGTGGCGCCCGATCCGAAGTTCGATCTGGAATTGTGCCGCATTGTGAAGCGCCTCGTGCCCGACGGTTTTCTCTGGGCCGACGCAAACGGCGGCTACGACGAGGCCACGGCGCTGGAAGTCATACCCAAGCTCGCGAAGATCGGCGTGCCGGTGATCGAACAACCTTTGCCCGCCAACCGGCTCACCGGTTATCAACGCCTGAAAAAGCAAGGGGCGTTGCCCATCATCATGGACGAAGGCGTGGTGTCGTCGGTGGAACTGGAGGAGTTCATCAAACTCGGTTGCCTCGACGGCGTGGCCATGAAGCCGGCACGCTGTGGCGGGCTGACCGACGCGCGCCGTCAGATCGAGATGGTGCAGAACGCCGGCCTGATGTTTCTCGGTAGCGGCTTGACCGATCCGGATGTTTCGCTGGCGGCCTCGCTGATTCTGTATGGCGCCTACGATTTGAAATATCCGGCGGCGTTAAATGGACCGCAGTTCATGGACGGCTCGGTGCTCAAGCAGCCCTTCCAGGTGGCGAACGGTGAATTGACCGTGCCCACCGGGCCTGGATTGGGCGTTGACATCGACGAGGGCAAGATTGAAAAGTTCCGGGTGAAACTTTGAGGTGGAAGACGCACGATGAAATTCAAAATTTTCCTCGCCCTCGGTCTGGTGGCCGGCTCGCTGCCCGGCGCCGAACCGGGATTTCGTTTCGCGGACGTGAACGACAAGTCGCTCGGCTTGTGGGACGGCGGGCGTCCGGTGTTGGTTTACAACCACGGCATCATCAGTTCCACCAACGCTCCCGCTGATCGCGCCCGCAGCAGCTATGTGCATCCCCTTTACGGCCTTGATGGCGAAGTGCTGACTGACGATTTCCCGAAAGACCATTATCATCACCGCGGACTCTTCTGGTCGTGGCCACACGTGAAGATCGGCGAACAAGAGACCGACCTCTGGATGCTCATAGGCATCCGCCATCAGTTCGAGCGCTGGCTCGGGCGCGAGGCGATGCAGACCAAAGCCTATCTGGGTGTGCAAAACGGGTGGTTCATCGGCGACCGCAAAGTCGTGGACGAAAAAATTTGGCTGCGTGTGTCGTCAACCACGGCCGAAGGTCGGGCCATTGATGTGGAGCTGACCTGGACGCCGCTAAAAGAGCCGCTGACCTTGCGCGGCGCGGAAGGCAAAAGTTACGGTGGGCTAACGCTGCGCTTCGCGCCGCGCACGGGGGAAACCATCATCACCACGCCGGACGGGCGCACGAAAGCGGATTTGCCGATCACGCATCTGCCCTGGGCGGATCTGTCGGCGCAATTCGCCGGCGCCAAAGCCCCCAGCGGCGCGGCAATTTTCATTGCGCCGGAACATCCGGACTATCCGCCCGAATGGCTGACCCGGCACTACGGCGTACTGTGCGTCGGTTGGCCGGGAGTAAAGGCGCAGACTTTTCCGCCGGACAAGCCGATTCACGTCCGGTACCGCGTGTGGATTCATCGCGGCATTCCCGAGGCCGAAAAGCTGAAGCAGGTTTACGATGAGTACGCGCGCCGCGGTGCGAGGTAGTGAGGCATTGAACCGAAGCGAGATCATTATGGGCACAAAGCATCAATCACGGAACCGTTCCGCCGGTTTTTCCCGACGAACCTTTCTGCAAAGCAGCGGCCTGGCCCTTGCCGGAGCGGCGCTGCCGCAAATTCTCCCCAGCGGCGTGCTCGCGGCAGATGGCCGACCAGGCGCGAACGACCGCATTGGCATTGGCTTCATCGGCATTGGCCGACAGGCGAGCAGCCTCCTGCAAATCCTGTTGAAGCAATCCGCCGCCCGCTTCGTGGCCGTGGCGGACGTGAATTTGAACCGCGCGCGCGAGGCCGCGACCAAACACGACGCGGTGGCTTTCCAGGATTACCGACGACTGCTCGAGCGCAAGGACGTGGACGCAATCATCACGGCGACGCCGGAGCATTGGCGGTTGTTGATCTGCGTTGAATCCTGTCAGGCGGGCAAGGACGTTTATGCGGAGAAGCCCTTGACGCTCACCATTCACGAAGGGCGATTGATGGTTCAGGCGGCGCGAAAATACAAACGCGTCTTCCAGGTTGGCAGCCAGCAGCGCTCGCAGTGGCAGAACTATGCTGGCTGCGAACTGCTCCGCACTGGCGGCCTCGGCAAGATCACCAAGGTCATCGCCCACAATTATCCGAGCCCGTGGAATTGCCGGTTGCCGGCGCAGCCAATTCCCGCCGGGCTTGATTGGGACATGTGGTGCGGCCCAGTTGAGCCCGTGCCATATCATCAAGACCTCTATCAGCCGCGCGCCAATCCCGGCTGGCTTTCCTTCCGGCCGTACTCCGGCGGCGAGATGACCGGCTGGGGCGCTCACGGATTCGACCAAGTGCAATGCGCGCTCGGGATGGACGAAAGCGGACCGGTCGAGGTGTGGACCGAAGGACCGAAGTTTGACCCGCCCACTTACGACCAACCGGAAAGCAAGGAGCGCGGCGACAAGCTGTGCAGCGCGACGAAGGTTTTTTTCCGCTACGCAAATGGGGTCGTCATGGAACCCGGCAACCCCAACATGGGCGGCGCCATCTTCATCGGCGAGAAAGGCACGGTCACGATCAACCGCGGCATTTGCGAATCCGATCCGGAAGCACTTGCCATCGAGGCGCTGCGCAAACGCCCGGCGGACTTCAACGACAATCACATGAAGAACTGGCTCGATTGCATCAAATCCCGCGCGAAGCCCGTGGCGGATGTCGAGACCGGTCATCGCTCGGCGACGGTCTGTCACCTCGGCAACATCGCGCGCTGGACGGGTCGCAAGTTGCAGTGGGATCCGGTGTCGGAGCAGTTTGTCGGCGACCCGGAAGCCAACCAGCATCTCGACCGCGAGCGGCGCAAACCGTGGGTCGCGCCGGAGAAGATCTAACCGCCCGACACCATGAAGACGCCTGCTCATGAACCGCCTGCTTGTAGCGCAGGTTGGCAACCTGCTGTGTCGCCGACTGGTAGTCGGCTGGGCACCGTAGCGTCAGGCCCCTGCGGATTGCCAATCCGCGACACAGCAGACTGCCCGTCTGCGCTACAGATCAAGGGCGCAACGCCCGCAAAAAATTTGAGGCGGTCTAACCCCGGCGGGTTGATCCTGACGCTCCTTTTCGCCGTCACATCCGTTGTTTGCGGCGCGCAGCCGGCCATCGAATTCAAGCAGGACGATGCGCGTGAACAATTGCAGATCCGGATCGGCGGCCAGGAGGCGCTGGTTTATGTTTACGGCAAGGACGTGGACCTGCCGCACTTTTTCCCCTTGCGCAGTCCTTCCGGTAAATCCATGACCGTCGAGCAGACGGAGCCGTATCCGCACCACCGTTCGTTCTGGTTTGCCGACACGGTCCAACTTGAAGGTCAGCGGGAGGTGTCGTTCTACAATGCGCTCTACAGCGGCACGGGCGACCAAAAGAATCCGCAGCCGCCGTTCCGCGATCACATCCGGCAGGTGGCGTTCACCAACCAAAGCCGTGGCGACGGCAAAGCGGAACTTGACGCGAAGCTGCTTTGGGAAATGGACGACGGCAAGACGCCCGTACTCGACGAAACGCGGCACGTCCGCATCGTGGCGCTCGGCGCCGGTGAATATTTTTTGGACCTCCAATTCACGCTGACCGCGAGTTATGGTGCCGTGACCTTCCGCAGCGACGCGGTGCATTACGCCTGGCCGTTCATCCGGCTGAACGACGACTTTAACTCGACCGGCGGCGGCGTGCTGGTAAACTCCGAAGGCCAGACCGGCCAGACCAACACAAACATGAAAGTGGCGCGGTGGGTGGATTTCTCGCGCGCGGGGGCGAAGGACGCGGAGGGGCTGGCCATCTTCAGCCACCCGGCCAACGAACATCCGCATGCCTGGCTCACGCGTGATTACGGCTGTCTCGGCCCGCGCCGCGTGGATGCCAAAAGCGGAAAACCGTTCACGCTGAAGAAGGGCGAAACCCTCCGGACGCGGGTTGGGGTGCTGGTCCACCAGGGCGACGTGAAGTCCGGCCACGTCGCCGAGCGTTATCAGGCTTACGCGACGGGCAAACTCTGATCTCGCCGCCGGTTATTGGGGAACCGTGGCCGGTTGCCCACACGCGGCGTTTGGTTGGGTTTTGAAACAGGTTCAGCTTAATGAACGAAAACAGTGGAGGCACACGATGAAAAATGCTTGGCTGTTCCGACAAGTAACGTCCGCCTTCACCCTGACTTCTGTCGCCCGCCAACTGGACCAACTCGCTGAGCGGCGCAACCAATCCCGGCGGCGTCCCCGCCACTTTGCCCGTGAAGCTTTATCGCCTGTTCAAACCCTGACGCAAACCGGCAACTTTCGGCTCCAACCAAAACAGCTCACTTTCTCACAGCTCCCAACCCGGGCGATAGTCGTAGTGGAGAAAGCGATTCGCGTCCGGATCATTGGTGACTTTGAGGTTCGCGCTGTCCCAATGCAAGGTGTCGCCGCCGTTGCGCACACAAACCATCCCGAGCAACACGGCCTCCGTCAGCGGACCGGCGAAGTCGAAATTTGATCGCGTCGGCGAACCGGTGCGGCAGGCGAGCAGCCACTCTTTGTGATGGCCCACGGAGCGCGGCAGGGTCTTGGGCGGTCGCTGATATTCCTTGTTGCGCGATTCCGGGATAAGGCGCGGAGTTTCTCCGCCCCAGCCTTCGACGAGCATCTTGCCTCTCTCGCCCACGAAGATGATGCCGTCTTCGCGATTCAACTCCCGATCAGCCTCCAGTTCTTCGGGACGCGGCGGCATGATGCCGCCATCATACCAGTGCAACTTCACCGCCGGCAGTTCCCCGCGCGCCGGGAACTCATAGTGGACAACATTGGCGACCGGGACGGTTTCCGGAAACACCGGCGTGGAACTGGCCTGCACACTCGTCGGCGCGCCCAGGTTCAACGCCGAAAACACCGGCGCCAGATTGTGGATGCCCATGTCGCCCAGGCCGCCGGAACCGAAATCCCACCAGCCGCGCCATTTGAAGGGAACGTAGGCCGGATGATACGGACGCAACGGGGCCGGCCCCAACCACAAGTCCCAGTCCAGCGTGGCCGGCACAGGCGGCGTGTCGCTGGGTCGCTCAACGCCTTGCGGCCACCAGAACGGCAATTTGCCGCGATGCGTTGGCCGGTCGGACCAGACATGGACCTCGCGCACGGGGCCGATGGCGCCGTCCGCGAGCCACTCGTTGATGAACCGGTTGCCCTCGAAGGCCATTCCCTGATTGCCCATCTGCGTGGCCACCTTGGCCGCCCGCGCCGCCAACGTCACCGCGCGCGCCTCCTTCACGGTGCGGGTGAGCGGCTTTTCACAATAGACGTGCCGGCCCAGCTTGAGGGCCAGGATGGTCGCCGGGGCATGGTTGTGATCCGGCGTGGCCACCACCACCGCGTCCAGGGTTTTCT
>CAYHFK010000178.1:0-2408 GCA_964355895.1 uncultured Bifidobacterium sp.
AGTGGTATCTGTGAAAGCCTTGTTGGCTTGGAAAGCTTTTCGTCCTCGTTCTCGTCCTCGATTTGTGGTGGTGGCATTCGAGGACGAGGACGAGAACGAGGAGGATTCATCCCGGTTTGGTTGCCGGTTGGCCGCACTACGCCTTTGCGTTGGTCTTAAGGCGTTTTCCAAGTTTTCATTGTTTCCCCCGGGCTGAACTTGCAAATTGCCGGCGCGACTTTGAGAACGCTGCAACTATATATTCTGCGCCAGGTGATCACCACCCTGGTCATGACGCTGCTGGTGTTCACGTTCGTGCTCTTGCTCGGCGACGTGCTCAAGGAAATTCTCGGACTGCTCGTCAACCGACAGGCGTCGCTGGGCGTGGTGGCGAAGTCCATCGGGCTGTTGATCCCGTTCATCTGGGTGTTCGCGCTGCCGATGGCCATGCTCACCTCGACGCTGCTGGTGTTTGGCCGGTTCAGCGCGGATCAGGAACTCACGGCGGCGCGCGCCAGCGGCATCAGTCTGGTGTCGCTCATCGCGCCGATTCTGGGGTTGAGCCTGCTCCTGAGCGGCCTGAGCGCGATGGTGAATCTGGAATGGGGTCCGCGCTCGCGCATGGCCTACAAGGAAATCCTGTTCCGGTTCACGGCGGAGATCACCACGTCCCGCCTGCTGCCCGAGGGCCGCCACATTCGCGACATTCCCGGCTACGTTTTTTTCATCGGCAAAAACCGGGACGGCCAGTTGGAAGACGTGATGATTTACAAACTGGCCAGCGGGACGAATGACGTGGCGACCATTCACGCCGCGCGCGGTAAACTGGAGGTGAACCCCACCAACCAGACGTATGTGATGCATTTGTACGACGCGAACGGCATCCGGTTCAATGGCGACCGGGCCGCGCCGATCTCGGGCGAGTATCTGACGGAGTCGTTCGCCGTGGGTGAACGAAAGCGTAGTGACGCTATTCCCATCAGCGACATGACGTTTAATCAGCTCCGCGCGGAGTTGCGCGATCTGGAAGATAAACTAAAACGGACGGAATTGATCGCCGGTCAACTGGTGCGCTCGAACGTGCAGATGGAAAGAGAACTTCGTCGGGTGACTTCGCCCGTGCGTGTGCAGATGCATCGGCGGCTGGCGTATTCCTTTGCCTGTTTCAGCTTCACGCTGCTCGGCATTCCGCTGGGCATTCGGGTTCACCGGCGGGAGACGAACATTGGTTTCGCCATCGCGCTGGTGCTGGTGCTGATCTACTACGGCGTGACCATGCTTGGCATGTCGCTGGATCAGCAACCCGAGTGGGCGCCGCACTTGATTCTCTGGATTCCGAATCTGATCTGCCAATCCCTCGGTGTGTGGCTGCTCTGGCGGGCCAATCGCGGATTTTGATTTGACGTGCCGGGTAATCTTGAAACGGCAGTTAACGCAAAGACGCAAAGACGCCAAGAAGCAAAGGCGCAAAGTGGAGGGACCTGCGATGAACAAAACTGGGTTCTGGGATTCACCGACCGGATGAAAGTCCGCTACCGTTGAAACCTTTGCAGTGCTATCTCCCAACATCATCGCGTCCGGCGAAGATTTTTTACCGCGGATGACGCGGATTAAAGCATTTCATTTCTTATCCGTGTTATCCGCGTAATCCGCGGTTTAATTCGGTTGCGGCTGGCCGCGCTATGCCTTTGCGTTGGTTCGACTGCTTCTTCAAGAGTTAATGGTCATTTCCGCCGAAACACCTTGTGGATGGCCGCCTGATCCACGGGCTTGATCAGCATCTCGTCAATGTTCACATGCGGCGGACGACTGGCCACCCATACGAGAATCTCTGCGATGTCGTCCGCCACGAGGGGTTGGGTGCCTTCGTAAAGTTTGTTCACGCGCGCCGCATCGCCCTTGAAACGCACGGTGGCGAATTCGGTTCGCGCCAAGCCCGGATCAATGGAACTGACGCGGATGCCGGTGCCGCTCAACTCCAGCCGCAGGCAGCGCGTGATTTGCAGCTCACCCGCCTTCGCCGCGCAATACGCCGAACCGCCTTCGTATGCGACGTGCCCCGCAAGCGAACCGATATTCAAGATGGAAGCGCCCGCGTGATGCGGCATCAGCGGCAGCCCGGCGCGGGTCATGCGCAAAAGCCCGAGCACGTTGCTCTGGAGCATTGCTTCCCAGTCTTCGTCCTTGCCCTCTAGCACCGAGTCCAGCCCGAGCGCCCCGCCGGCGTTGTTGATCAAAACATGCAGTCCTCCGCCCTCGGGCGGCTGACCGTTGATCCGTTCCTTGGCCCAAGCAACGAACGTCTCGACGCTGGCGGTCTGGCTCACATCCAACGCGTGAACGTGGGTCGCCGCCGCGCCTGCCTGGCGGGCTTCGGTGGCGACTTGTTCCAAACGATCCAGCCGCCGGGCGCCGAGCAACAGCTTCGC
>CAYHFK010000178.1:2508-10199 GCA_964355895.1 uncultured Bifidobacterium sp.
CGGTGGTTTCCGATAAAACAATTTTGGTCAATAGATGAGCAAGGGATGGTTTTCGCTAATCCGGCTGGCTCCGGATACTTGGTTCTGGATGAAGACGCCGCATTTCAAAACCCTCGACGCCAACGAAGCCGTAGCCCACGTCGCCTACCACCTCAGCGAGGTCATCGCCCTCTATCCCATCACGCCCTCATCGCCAATGGGGGAATCGGCCGATGCCTGGGCTTCCGCCGGCAAGAAGAATCTCTGGGACACCGTTCCGTCGGTGGTTGAACTGCAAAGCGAGGGCGGCGCGGCGGGCACGATCCACGGGGCGCTGCAAACGGGGACGCTCGCCACGACGTTCACCGCGTCGCAGGGTTTGCTCTTGATGATTCCGAACATGTATAAAATCGCGGGTGAACTCACGCCGGCGGTTTTTCATATCGCGGCGCGTTCGCTCGCGGCGCAGGGGCTTTCGATCTTCGGCGATCACTCCGATGTGATGGCCGCGCGGCAGACCGGTTGGGCGATGCTTTGTTCCAACTCGGTCCAGGAAGCGCAAGACCTGGCGCTCGTGGCGCACGCGGCAACGCTGGAGTCCCGGATTCCCTTCCTGCATTTCTTTGACGGCTTCCGCACCTCCCATGAAGTGGGCAAGATTGACATGCTTGGCACGGACGTGATGCGCGCGATGATCAGCGAGGAGCGCGTCCTCGAACATCGGGCCCGTGGGCTGACGCCTGACCGGCCCGTATTGCGCGGCACGGCGCAGAATCCGGACGTGTACTTCCAGGCGCGCGAGACGGTGAATCCATTCTACGCCAAGTGCCCCGACATTGTGGAGCAGGCGATGGCGAAGTTCGGCGAACTCACGGGGCGCCGGTACCACCTTTACGAATACCACGGCGCGCCGGATGCGGAGCGCGTGATCATCCTGATGGGCTCCGGTTGCGAAGCGGTGCATGAGACGGTGGATGCGCTGAACTTGGGCGGCGCGAAGACGGGCGTGTTGAAAGTCCGGCTCTATCGTCCGATGGATGTGAATTGCCTCATTGCCGCGCTGCCAACCACGACCCAGGCGGTCGCCGTCCTGGATCGCACCAAAGAACCGGGTGCCAACAGCGAGCCGCTTTATCTCGATGTGATTGATGCGTTCGCGGAAGCCGGCGTCAGCGGAACGTCGAAATTCGCCCGGCCACCCAAAATTGTCGGCGGGCGCTACGGTTTATCGTCGAAGGAATTCACCCCCGCGATGGTCAAGGCGGTGTTCGACAATCTCGCCGTCGCGAAACCGAAAAATCATTTCACGGTCGGGATCGTGGACGACGTTAGCCACACGAGCCTTGACGTGGACGCGAAGTTTTCGGTCGAGCCGCCGGAAGTGGTGCGGGCGCTGTTCTACGGGCTCGGCGCGGACGGCACGGTCGGCGCGAACAAGGAATCCATCAAGATCATCGGCGAGAACACGGACAATTATGCGCAGGGTTACTTCGTCTATGACTCGAAGAAATCCGGAGCTATCACGATTTCGCATCTGCGCTTCGGGCCGAAGCCGATTCGTTCCACGTATCTCATCACGGCGGCGAACTTCGTGGCGTGTCATCAACCCATCTTCCTCGAGCGCATGAACGTGGCGGAGTGTCTCGTGCCGGGCGGGACGCTGTTGCTGAACTCGCCGCATGGGTCGGAGATAGTCTGGAACTATCTCCCGCCGGAAACGCAGCGCGATCTCATCGCGACGAAAGCAAAGGTGTTCACGATTGATGCGCTGGCGGTGGCGCGGGCGGCGGGCATGGGGTCGCGCATTAACACCGTGATGCAAACGTGCTTCTTTTCCGTTTCGGGCGTGTTGCCACGTGAAGAAGCCATCGTGGCGATCAAGGATTCCATCAAGAAAGCCTACGGCAAGAAGGGCGAAGAGATCGTGAAGATGAACATCGCGGCGGTGGACACGACCCTCGCGAATCTGTTTGAAGTGAAAGTGCCCGACCACGTCGAGAGCCGGATCACGATTCGTCCGCCGGTGCCGGCACAGGCGCCGGCCTTTGTGCGCAATGTGCTGGGGCCGATTGCGGCAGGCTGTGGCGACCGACTGCCCGTGAGCGCGATGCCGTGCGATGGCACGTTCCCAACGCACACCGCGCGTTGGGAGAAACGCAATCTTGCCACGGAAGTTCCGGTGTGGGATTCGCAAGTTTGCATCCAGTGTGGCAAGTGCGTGTTCGTCTGTCCGCATGCGACCATTCGGAGCAAGGTTTACGACCCCATGGCCCTCAACGGCGCGCCGGAGGGGTTCAAGTCCACCGAAGCCCGATTGCCGGAATGGAAGGGGCAGAAGTTCACCATTCAAGTCGCTGTGGAGGATTGCACGGGCTGCGGCGTGTGCGTGGACGTTTGCCCCGCGCGTAACAAGTCCGAGGCGAAACTCAAGGCGATCAACATGCGTCCGCAAGCCCCGCTGCGGGAGGCCGAGGTGAAGAACTGGGATTTCTTCCTGGGCTTGCCGGAATTGGATCGCCGCAAGGTTTCCACCGGGAACGTGCGCGGGATGCAGGCGCTCGAACCGTTGTTCGAGTTCTCCGGAGCGTGCGCGGGGTGCGGCGAAACGCCTTACCTCAAGCTGCTCACGCAGTTGTTCGGCGACCGCATGATCGTGGCAAACGCCACCGGTTGCTCTTCGATCTATGGCGGCAATCTGCCGACGACGCCCTGGGCGCAGAACGCCGAGGGGCGCGGGCCGGCGTGGTGCAATTCACTGTTCGAGGACAACGCCGAGTTCGGGCTCGGCTTCCGCGTGAGTATTGACAAGCAAAAGGAGTTCGCCGGTGAGTTGCTGCGTCGGCTCGCGTCCAAAATCGGCAGCGATTTCGTGGAAAACATTCTCCTCGCGCCGCAGAAGGACGAGGCCGACATCTTTGATCAACGCGAACGGATCGTGGAGTTGAAGAAGCGCCTGCAACTGATTCAATCTCCGGACGCAACGCGGCTGCTTTCGCTGGCGGACATGCTGGTGCGCAAGAGCGTGTGGATCGTGGGCGGCGATGGTTGGGGTTACGACATCGGTTACGGGGGGCTGGATCACGTGCTCGCCAGCGGGCGCAACGTGAAAGTGCTGTTGCTCGACACGGAAGTCTATTCCAACACGGGCGGGCAGGCGTCGACGTCCACGCCGCGCGGCGCGGTCGCGAAGTTTGCGTCCGGCGGCAAAGCGTCGGCCAAGAAAGATCTCGGCCTCATCGCAATGACCTACGGCAACATATACGTGGCCTGCGTGGCGATGGGTGCGAAGGACGAGCATACGCTGAAGGCGTTCATCGAAGCGGAGGCGTATGACGGGCCGTCATTGATCATCGCGTATTCGCATTGCATCGCACACGGCATCAACATGACGACCGGTTTGCAGAACCAGAAGGCGGCGGTGAATTCCGGGCATTGGCTGCTGTACCGTTTCAATCCGGATCGCGCCGCCCAGGGTGAGAATCCACTGCAACTGGACTCGTCCGCGCCGCGGATCAAGCTCGGCGAATATCGGGCGCTGGAGAATCGGTTCAAGATGCTCGACAAGAGTCATCCGGAGGCCGCGAAGGTTTTGCTCGGCCAGGCGCAGGCGGAAGTGAACCTGCGCTGGCAGTTATATCAGCATCTGGCGGCGCGCGATCTGAAGGCGGCGAGTGGGTCGGGGAGCGAAACCAAGCCACCGTCAACGGTGGAATCCTGAGACGAGGAGCAAAATCATCATGGACCTGAGCACAACCTACCTGGGAATGAAACTCCGCTCGCCGCTCGTGCCGTCGGCGGCGCAGCCGTTGACCGAGAGCGTGGACAACATCAAGCGCATGGAAGATGCCGGCGCGGCGGCGGTGGTCATGCATTCGCTGTTCGAGGAGCAGCTATCGCTCGAACGGCGCGAACTTTTCGAGAGCCTGACGCAGGGAACCGAAAGTTTCGCCGAGGCGCTGACGTATTTTCCGGAGCCGTCCGTGTTTCACGTCGGGCCGGAGCTTTACCTCAAGAACATCGCGCAAGCGAAGGCGGCGGTGAAGATTCCCATCATCGCCAGCCTGAACGGCTCGACGGCAGGTGGGTGGGTGCGCTACGCCCGGGAAATTGAACAGGCGGGCGCGGACGCGCTGGAGTTGAACATTTACTGGATTCCCACCGATCCGGCGCTGACTTCGATCTGCATCGAGGACACCTATGTGGACATCCTGCGGTCGGTGAAGGAGCAGGTTTCCATTCCGGTCTCGGTCAAGCTCAGCCCGTTCTTCACGAATTTCGCGAACATGGCGCGGCGGCTCGAAGCCGTGGGCGCCGATGGCCTCACGCTGTTCAACCGTTTTTATCAGCCGGACATTGATCTGGAGCTGCTGGAGGTGACGCCGAACATTTTGTTGAGCACGCCGATGGCGATGCGCGTCCCGCTGCGGTGGATTGCCATCCTGCGGGATCAGGTGGGTTTGAGCCTGGCGGCCACGAGTGGCATCCATCGCGCCACGGACGCAATCAAGATGCTCATGGCGGGTGCGGATGTAACGATGCTGTGTTCAGCGATTCTGCGGCACGGCGCGAAACACATCGGGGTGGTCGAAAAGGAAATGCGCACCTGGCTGGAGGAGCACGAATACGAGTCCGTGCGGCAACTTCAAGGCAGTATGAGCCAGAAGAATTGTCCCGACCCGGCGGCCTTCGAGCGCGCGCAGTACATGCGGGCGATTGCGAGCTACAAACCGGCGTAGGTCACGGTTGCCGAACCAGTGGAATCCGACTCGATGAATCGTTGTTCTAATTTAGTGAACGCATTTCGCTTGCAAGTCCATCAGCGGCTTGCTTCCGCTGCGCCGTAACTCTAGTCTCCGCGCGTTCGTTGGCGTGGTGAAGCCTGGCTTGAACCCGAAGTCCAAGCTCAGCGCGGCTGGTTTCCCGACTTTAGACTTTGGGCATCAGGCTTTGGATTAATTACATGCTCGGCGAAGGCATCATCAAAGGCATGGCGGAGACCGCGAGGAATTTCCTCGGCTCTTACGTCAGCGGCGACCGTTTGACCACGGTGCAATACCCGGAGGAACGCTCGCCGCAGATTGAGAACGCCCGCCAGTTTCCCTTCCTCGTGTTCGACGGCAACGATCCGATGAAGGGCCTGCGCTGCGTTGCGTGTCAGATTTGCGAAAAGGAATGTCCGCCCAAATGCATTTACATCGTCAAGAGCAAGGACAAGCGGCCGGACTACAAGGGCCAGATGCAGCTTTATCCGGTTACGTTCGACATTGATCTCTCGGTTTGCATGAGTTGTCAGATCTGCGTCGAGGTCTGCCCGTTTGAATCCATCAAGATGGACACCGAATACGAATTGAGCACCAGCGACCGCTTCGGTGGTTTGCTGGTGAACAAACATCAACTCGCCAAACCCAACGATCATTATCGGAGAATTCATCCCACCGATGCGGCCCTATCCGACGCCGCACTCGCGGCGGAAATAGCGAAAGCCCAGGCCAAGGCCCGGGCGGACACCGAGGCCAAAGCCAAAGTGGCGGCCGAAAACAAAACAAAAGCCGCTGCTCAACCCGCACCTGCCCTCGCCACTGCATAAATGATTTCCCCACTGACAACCACTGACGCCTGTAACGACGCCGACTTGTTAGTGAATGATGTCTTTGTAGGAGTCGCCGAACGGAGTCTCATTAATCTCCGTGGTCGGCGATCGCGAATTGGCCGCTGGCTACCAAGTCAGAGACTCGTCACCTCGTCTCCTACAAGTTGAAAATGACCGACCTCGACCAAATTTTCGTCACGCTTAAACACTGGCTGGTCGGTCAGATGTCGGGGGTTCTGCCGCCGGCCCTTTTGCCCGTCGTGTCCGTGCTGCTTTCCATCGTGGCCATCATCGTTGTCTTTGCGTCGTTGTTCGCGATTATGACGATCATGGAGCGCAAGGGGCTCGGCCGGATTCAGAATCGCTACGGGCCCAACCGCGTCGGGCCGTTCGGTTTCCTTCAGCCCGCCGCCGACGGGATCAAGGCGCTCATCAAGGAAGACCTCGTCCCGCGCGCGGCCGACAAGGTCGTTCACCTGCTCGCCCCGGTGGTCCTCGTCGTTCCCGCGTTGCTCGTTTATGCCGTGTTGCCGATTGGCCGCAACATGGTGGCGATTGATTTCGACGCGGGGTTGTTATTCTTCTTTGCGGTTGGCGCGGCGTCCGAACTCGCGGTGTTCATGGCCGGTTGGTCGAGTCGCAACAAATACGCGCTGCTCGGAGCGATGCGCGCCGTCGCCCAGATGGTCAGCTACGAAATCCCGCTCATCCTTTCCACCGTCACCGTTGTTATGATCACCGGCACGCTTTCGCCGGTGAAAATTGTCGAAGCGCAGGCGGGGCACGGGGGGGTGCTGCCGGACTGGTTTGTGTTTACGCCGTGGGGCTTCGCGGGTTTTATTCTGTTCATGATCGCGGCCAACGCCGAGGCCAACCGCTCGCCTTTCGATTTGCCGGAAGGCGAATCCGAGTTGGTGGCCGGCTACTTTACCGAATACTCCGGGTTCAAATTCGCGCTCTTCTTCCTGGCGGAATACCTTGGCCTGTTCGCCGTGAGCGGACTCGGCATCACGCTGTTTCTCGGCGGTTGGCAGGTGCCGTTCGCCGCGCTCGATTTCGTCCCGTCGTGGGCGTGGTTCTTCGCGAAACTGCTCGGGTTGATCGTGCTGTTCATCTGGACGCGGGGTACGCTCCCGCGCCTGCGGGTGGATCAGCTCATGAACTTCGCCTGGAAATTCATGCTGCCGCTCGCCCTCATCAACCTGCTCACGGCGGCCGTGTGGCACTACATGCCGCCGGGCTTGCCGCGCTGGCTCGTCTGTGGCGCGCTGGTGGCCGGTCCGTATGTTTTGCTCGGACGCGGATTGTTGGCGGGGAAGAACATTTCCAAACGCATTTATCGCTACGCCGAATGAACGCTGGTCAAATCGTAAAGTAGAAATGGATTGGCCCTTTATCATCATCGCTGTGCTCACCATCGCCGCGGCGGCGGCGGCGATGAGCCTGCGCAATTTGATTCATTGCGCGCTCGCCGTGGCCGTGGCCTTTGTGGGTCTGGCCGCGACGTATCTGCAACTCAACGCGCAATTTGTCGGGTTCGCGCAAATTCTGGTCTATGTCGGCGCGGTGGCGATTCTCATCGTGTTCGCGGCTTTGCTCACGCGCGGCGGCGAGCCGTCACAAGCCGCCGTTTTCTCGAAGTCATGGTTCGCCGGTATCGGCGTGACCGTTGCCGTGCTCGGCGTCCTCACCTGGGCCATCACCCGGAGCGCCGTGACCCAACGCGAATCTACGCCCGCACCCGAGGCCACCGTCAAACAGATCGGCGAGGCGCTGATGAACAAATACGTGCTGCCACTGGAAGTCATCGGACTGCTGTTGACCGCCGCGCTTATCGGCGCTGTCATTATTGCGATGAAAGAGGAGGGGAAGAAATGACACCCCTTGCCGGCTATCTCATCCTTTCCGCGTTTCTGTTCGCCATCGGTCTGGCGGGTGCGTTGACGCGGCGCAACGCCATCATCGTGCTCATCGGCATCGAACTCATGCTCAACGCGGCCAATCTGAACTTCATCGCGTTCTGGCGTTTCAGCGAGCACCCGGAGACGCTCACGGGCATCATGTTCGTGATTTTCTCGATTGGCGTCGCAGCGGCGGAAGCGGCGGTGGGCCTCGCGCTCAT
>CAYHFK010000179.1:0-10167 GCA_964355895.1 uncultured Bifidobacterium sp.
AGAAAGATCGTGCCGTCGGTGCCGGACCACGAGACGCCCCACGAACGGCCATTGAGCCCCACGCCCAGGCCGCTCTTGTGTTCCCACACCAGCAGGTAGCTGGGAAATTCGTAAACCGCGAGCTGCGAGTCGGGGGTCTCGCGCATGTCGTCCTGCAAAAAGATGCCGCCGCTGGAACAGACATTCCTGGGCGCTTCCGGCCCCATGCCCATCAGGGCCATGTTGATCAAGTGAACGCCCCAATCGGTCATCAACCCGCCGGCGTAATCCCAGAACCAGCGGAAGTTGTAGTGACAGCGGTTCGGGTTGTAGGGGCGCTTGGGGGCCGGGCCGAGCCAGAGATCGTAGTCCAGACCAGCGGGTGGGGTGGTATCGGCGGGCCGGCCCATCGTCGGTTGATCGAGCCAGGCCCAGGCCCGGACCAGGCTGATCTTGCCAAGCTTGCCGGATTTCACGAACTCGGCGGCCTCGATGATGTGGTTACAACTGCGCCACTGTGAACCCATTTGCACAATGCGGTTGTGGCGGCGGGCGGCGGTGACCATGGCGCGGCCTTCGATGATGGTCTTGGCCAGCGGTTTTTCCACATACACATCCTTGCCGGCCTGACAGGCCATGACCGTCGGCAGCGCGTGCCAATGATCCGGCGTGGCGACGATGACAGCGTCGAGGTCCTTGCGTTCGAGGACGTGGCGGAAATCCTTTTCCGTCGCCGGCTGCGAACGCCCTTTGCCGGTGCAAACCTTCACGCCGGCCGCAAGGTGTCCGTCGTCCACATCGCAGACCACAGGGCAATCCACCTCCGGATTATCGAGGAAGAATTGGAGGTCCCGGCAGCCCTGACCGCCGCAGCCGATGAGGCCGACGCGGATCTTGTCGTTCGGGCCGGGTTCGCCCGCGCGGGTGGAGCGTATGAACGGACCAGTCATGGCAACGACACCGGCGGTGAGCGCGGTCTTGCGCATGAATTCACGACGGGTGACTGGGTTCACCGCAGAATGGCCGATGTATTGGTTTAGTTGATTTTTCATCATCATACGAGTTGCTTGCAACCTTCGTAGCCGCCGACGTGAGGAGGCGGATAGAGCGCGCCTCGCAAGCGGGTCCGCCTCCTCACGTCGGCGGCTACGGTCGGCGAAAAGTCATGGTTCTCACCTTGGCTTGCGCCGGTAACTTCTTCACGTCGCTGACCATGTTGAGCGGCACGTATTCGCCTTTGGCCCAGAGGCTCATTTGATCGTTGTAGAATGGGCTGTCGGGCTTTTCGCTTTGGCCGCCGGGATAAATGCCGACGCTTTGATCGGGATGGCCGAAGTCCACGATCATCCGCCACGACGCACCGCCGCCCACCGTGCCGACGTTGCTTCCGGGATTGACCGTAAACTCCGTGCCGACCGTCGGCCCGCCGCTGCGGCCGAGTTCGGGTATTTGCGCCAGGGAGCGCACCTTCAACTGGTTGATGTTGCCCCAACGCCATTTTTCCACGTCATCACCGAATTGTTTTTTGAGCGAGGCCATTGCCAGTTCGAACGAGCGCCGCGCGATGTCAGTGCGGGTTTCCCGCCCGGGCGTGTTGCGATCGTCGAACCAGATTGAGTCAGGGAATTCGCGGGTAAGGTATTCCAACACCTCCAGCTCCGGCTCGCGATTGTTGCTGCCGCTGAAACCCCACGAGCCGCCGGGCTGTTCGATGCCGCGGCTTTTCCATTCGTCGTCCCAGACCTGGCCCCGGTAAATGTCAAACCAACGCAGCCAGATGGCCGGGCCGATGGCGCGTGTGTCGGCGACGTAATTCCATTTCTCAAGTTCCCGCAAGGCGCGCTTTGACACCGAGTCTTTGAGGTCCGTCGTCTTGAGATCTTGCAGCAGCACCGGCACGAACCGCTCAGCGGCTTTGTCATACGCGTCGAACTGGATCGGCTTCATGGTTTCGACGGTGTGCTTCCGGGCCGGCTTGAGCATATCGTTGATGCGCCGGATGCGATAATTGCAATCCCACATCCACCCCAGGTAGTGCGGGTAGTCGAGCGGCGTGGGGCGGGCGTTGGCCGAGGCGACGAAATGATCGGGCGGATTGATCGCCAGCGGCAGTTCGTTGCGCGGGATCATTCCCGTCCAGTCATTGTCCCCGCTGGCCCCGTCCATCGGAATACGTCCCTGTCCGCGCAATCGAATCGGCAACGCGCCGCACGGGTGCAGGGCAATGTTTCCGGTGCGATCGGCATAAATGACGTTCATCGCCGGCACCGTGAGGTCTTCCGTCGCGGAGAGGAACTGCCTGAGGTTCTTTGCGTGCGAGATGCGCCAGAGGGCGACGAAATCTTTCGTCGGGCCGAGGCCGGTCCATTGGAGCGCGATGGTCTTGCCTTCGCGACTGATGATGGGGCCATGCACCGTGGAATCAATGTTCAAGGTATGTGCCGCTTCCCCCCGCACGGCGACTTGTTCGGTGATGCGGTTGATTTGCTTCCACTTGCCATGATGGCGGTATTGCAGGGCGTCAGCGGGATTGAGCGATTCCACAAACATGTCCACCGCGTCGGCCTGCAAGTTGGTGAAGCCCCAGCCGAGCTCATCGTTGTGGCCAATGACCATGCCTGGCCCGCCGGGGAACGTGACCCCGACGAGATTCTCGCCGTTGACCGAAATGTGGCAGGTGTACCAGATCATCGGCAGGCTGAAACCGAGATGCGGGTCGTTGCAGAGCATCGGTTTGCCGGAGGCGGTCTTTGAGCCGTCCACCGCCCAGTTGTTGCTGCCGAAACTGCCGCCGCGTCCCAGCCAACGGAGCTTGGCGTAACGCCGCACCGCCGCCGCATAAGCCGGGGCCGCACCGGACACGGGCGTGAGCGACGACGCGGCGGCATATTTGCGGCGGTCGGCCTGCACTTTGACGGCCGACACTTCGTAGGGGCGATCAATGGGCCAGAGTTCTTCGGCCGCCGTGGCGCCGAGTTTTTCGACCATCAGGCCGAACCAGAGATCGTCCATCGTTCCCGATTGATCCCAGCCCATGTATTTGGAGAAGACGAGCGTGTCCACCGGCGTCCAAGGCGCCGGTTGGTATCCGAGTTTTTGAAAGGGCGACGGCAAACCTTTCTCGCCCAGCTCGGCGATGCGCGCATTGACGCCTTCGGCATAAGCAATCAGCTCGGCGCGTAATTGAGCGGGCACTTCGCTGGAATTCCATATGGCTTCACAACTGCGCCGGATACCCAGTTGCCGGACGAGGATGTCCGATTCGAGCGCACCCGGGCCAAGAATTTCGGCCACGGTGCCGGAACCTTGCCGCCGGAAAAGATCCATCTGCCACAAGCGTTCGCTGGCGTGCAAATAACCCAACACCCGCGCGGCGTCCGGCCACGACTTCGCGTAAATGTGCGGGATGTCGTGCTGGTCGAAAGCCACGTTCACGCCGCCACCCAGGCCCGCCAGGCCGATCTCATCGGCGGCAGCGCTGGCAGAGATGTCGCCAACCCAGAGGGAAATACCGGTCAGCAAAACAACGAACGAGAGCGCAGTTTTTTTCATGAGGGTTTTTTTTGCCGATGAACAAATGAGCTGCCCGGATTGTTTGGGTGAAGTGAAATTTCGTCAATCCTGCAAATCCGCCTGGAGGATTTGGTTCGGTTACGGGCACCACGCTTTACGCCCTCACCGCCGGCTGATAGGGTCTGCCGCAAGCAGCAACATTGGGCAGCCCAACATCAGGACGCGCATGATCCAAGTCGAAAACCTCACCAAACTTTACGGCGACTTTGTGGCGGTGAACGAGCTCTCGTTTTCCGTCCAGTCCGGCGAAGTGCTGGGCCTCGTCGGACCGAACGGTGCGGGCAAGACCACCACGTTGCGTTGTCTCGCCGGCATCATTCCGCCCACGCGCGGCACGATTTGCGCCGGCGGCCACGACCTCGCGCTCAATCCGATCGCCGCCAAGCAACAACTCGCCTTCTTCACCGACGAGCCGCGGCTGTTCGATTACCTCACCGTCTGGCAGCACCTGAATTTTGTCGCCCGGATTTATCAGGTCGTGAACTGGGAGCAAATCGCAACGCCGCTCCTGGAGGAACTCGAAATCGCCGACAAGCGCGACCAACTGCCGGGCGAACTTTCGCGCGGCATGAAGCAGAAGCTCGCCATCGCCTGTGGCCTGCTCCATTCACCCAAGGTGATTTACTTCGACGAACCGCTCACCGGCCTCGACCCGCTCGGCATCCGGCGCATGAAGGACTCGATTCTCAAGCGGGCGCGCGAAGGGGCGGCCATCATCGTCAGTTCGCACCTGATGCACCTGGTGGAACAAATCTGTTCGCACATTCTGATTCTCAAGAAAGGCAGCAAGGTCATTGATGGCACAATCGCTGAGATCCGCAGTCGCTTTTCGCAGGAATCCGCGGGCAACGATCTGGAGGAAGTTTTCCTCCGCGCCACCGCCGAGCCTGCACCAGCGCCGCCAGTGGTGCCACCGCCTCCACCCGCATGACTGCCGCGCTGTTTTACTTGTGGCAGACGTCGGTGCGGAATCGCCTCGTCGGGCGGTTCAAGCGGCTCCGGCAACCGAAGTATCTGGTCGGCGCCATCGTCGGTGGTTTGTATTTCTACTTTTTCTTTTTCCGCGGGATGTTTTTATCACCGGGTTCCGTTCGGGGGCCAGCCACGGTAGCGGCCACACCACTGGACGCCTTGTTGCGTGAATCTCTCGGCGCCTTGATTCTGTTCGGACTCGTTCTGCTGGCGTGGATCATTCCGCGCAAGCGTGCGGCCCTGGCCTTTACCGAAGCGGAAATCGCTTTCCTCTTCCCCGCGCCCATCAGCCGGCGCGGGTTGGTGCATTTCAAATTACTGCGTTCCCAGACCAGCATTCTGATCATGGCCATCTTTTTTGCCGTGCTTTCGCGTGGGTTCGGCGGGGGCGGCCAGTTTTTCATCGTTGCTGCGGCCGGTGGGTGGGTGGCGCTATCGACGTTGAACCTGCATCTCCTCGGCGCGTCGTTCGCACGAACGATGCTCCTCGACCGGGGAATCTCTCACTGGGCGCGGCGGATTATTGTGATTGCGCTCGCGCTGGCGGCGTTTGGCGCGGCGGCGGCCTGGACAGTCCGCTCCCTGCCTCCCCTCACGGATGCCGACTTCGAAGGGCGTTTGGCGATCGAGCAGTACGTCCGGCACGCCCTGGTTTCCGGACCGTTGCCGTATGTGTTGTTTCCGTTCCGGCTGATCGTGCGGCCGTATCTCGCCGCGAACGGAATCGCGTTTCTGCACGCGATCGGACCGGCGGCGTTGCTCCTGGTGGCGCATTACTGGTGGGTGATCCGCTCGGACGTGGCCTTCGAAGAAGCATCGTTGGAAGCCTCGCAGAAACTGGCGGAGAAAGTCGCCGCCGTTCGCGCCGGCAACTGGCAAAGCGCAAACAAGAATCACAAAGTCAAACGGCCACCATTCACCTTGCGTTCGGTCGGATGGCCGGCAGTGGCGTTGCTCTGGAAGAATCTAATCAGTGCCGGGCAGGGGTTCACCGGGCGGCTGTGGATCATTCTCCTTGTATCCTTGACGGCCATGGCGGTGGCCATGCGCGGCGTGCTGGCCAATGGCAACTGGTTCGCGGTGGCGGGGGTTTTCGCCATGGCAGTTGGCATTTGGGCGCTGCTCATTGGGCCGCAAATCGTGCGACAGGATTTCCGGCAGGACCTGCCCCAAGCGGACGTGCTGAAGACTTTTCCGATGCGCGGCTGGCAGGTGGCGTTGGGGGAAATCCTCGCGCCGATCGTGATTCTGACCGCCATTCACTGGCTCCTGCTGACGCTCGCGGTGGTTTGTCTCTCCCTGGCCAAGGGCGTGGGCGAATGGGGCGGATTGGTTTTGCCCATCGGCATTGGCGCGGCGCTGATCCTGCCGGCGTTGAACGCGATCTCCCTGTTGATTCCGAATGCCGCCGTGCTGTTGTTTCCTTCGTGGTTTCAACTCGGTCGCGACGCCACGCAAGGCATCGAAGCCACCGGGCAACGACTGATTTTCGCGCTCGGACAATTTCTGGCTTTCGCCATTTCGTTGATTCCCGCCGCTGTGGTTTTCACGTTGGTCTTCTTCGTGGTGAAGTCTGCCGGGTTGGTTCTAGCCGTGCCCGCCGCGTCCGCCGCCGCCGCGGTGGTGCTGGTGGTTGAAGCCGGCTTGGGCGTGATGCTGCTCGGCTGGCTCTTCGAGCGGTTTGATGTTTCGGCGGAGCAGACTTAAGCTCGGCCCGCAACCAATCCTATTTCGCCGGCAGCTTTGCCGTCCACGCGCAGCCCTGTCGGATCAACTGCGGGACACACGAGTTTGTGAAGGCCCGGACGTCGTGGCCGAGCGTGGTCAGGAACACGCGGCCCTTGCCGTATTCGTGGAGGAAGGCCATGGGGTGATTCTTCTTGTCCACCTTTGACGTCGCATCTGCGAGCACATGAATCGGTGCGTCGCCGGTCAGGCAGGTGTAAAGCTCGTCATCGGTTTCAAAGTCGCTCAGCCCTTTGGTGACTGGATGCGATTTGTCCACGATGCGCACCACGAAAGGACCGCGCGCGTCGTGTTGGGGTTTACCCGGCCCCGAACCGTGCCAGACGCGGCCCACGATGTTCTGAAACTCCGGCCATTCACCGTGCCAAGCGCCACAGGCGAAATGCACGCTCATCAAACCGCCGCCCTGTTCAACGTAACGTCTGAGATTCTCACGCGCTGCGGCGCCCGGGCCGGGTACTTCCCAATTCTGGAAATGGAGCAGCACGGCGGCGTAATTCGTGAGCGCGGCGGAATCCAGGAAGTGCGGGTCTTCGACAATGCGCACATCTATGCGTTCGTCCGCTTCGAGGATGCGCTTCAATGTGGGCGCAGTTTCCCGCCACAGATGCGCGGGATAATCCACGCCGGTCACGAGCAGGATGCTGGCTTTGTCGGCGGCGCACGTGGCGAAAACCGCCAACACCAGCGCCATAAGAATGGAATAGGTTCTGAGCTTCATCGAATTCAATAATTTCCGGGTTGTGCGTCGAGCGTTGTAGCCGCCTCCTTACGTCGGCGGCTACCGTTTTTTTACAGCAATTTCGTCTGCCCCGGAATGTAAACCGGATACGATCCATTCGCGCCCGGCTTCACCGGCGGCGCCATGCCGTCGCGACAGTCCTCCGGCTTTGGCGCATAGGCGAAGTCGGATTGATTGATTTCCTCCCACGTCACCTCCTTGCCCGTGTAGCAGGAAATCTGGCCCATGATCGTCGTCAATGTGCTGCGCGTCATGTAGTCGCCGTTGTTGATCGGATTGCCGGAGCGGATGGCGGCGAACAGGCGGTCGTGCTCGATCTGATACGGATCGCAATCGCCCTGCCAGCGCCAGTTCTTCTCGCCCCAGATGCGGCAGTTCAAAAGCGAGGCCCGGCCTTTCGAGCCGAGGATGATGCTCGACGATTCATCGTAGCAGCCGGTCGTGGTCCGGCAGAACGCATAAATGCGCACGCCGCTTTCCAGTTCGTAAATCACTGAGTGATGATCAAACACGTTGCCATACTTGCCTTCGACCATCGTCGAACGTCCGCCGAGGCCATGGCATTTGACCGGCGTCTGTTCGTGCAAAACCCAGCGTGCGCGGTCCAGGTTATGAACGAGCGATTGCGGCACGTCGTCGCCCGACAACCATGTGAAGTGGTATTGCGTGCTGCACTGCCATTCCAACTCGGTCAAGCCCGGCTTGCGATCGGTGATGCCGTAGGGAGCGCGCAGGAAATTCTCCTCGATGGCGATGACCTCACCGATCTCACCATCATGGATGCGCTTGACCGTTTCCGCGTAGCCCTCGTGATAGCGGCTGTGAAGGCCGGAGACGATGCTGAGCTTCTTCGCGCGGGCCAGGTCGCACGCCTGCTGCAGCGTCTTTATGCCGTAAGGATCAATGCCGTGCGGCTTCTCGACAAACACGTGTTTGCCCGCCTCAATCGCAGCCTTCGTGTGCAGCGGATGAAACTTCGCGGCGTTGGCAATGAGCACCACGTCCGCGGCTGCGATGACCTGCTTGTAACCGTCGAACCCGGTGAAGCAATGGTCACTGTCCACCTGCACCTGGTCGGGTTTAGCGGTGCGGATGTGCGTGAGCTTTTCCTGGATGCGATCCAGAAAGATGTCGCACATGGCAACGAGCCGCGCGCCTTTGTCGGCGGTGAGCGCCTGGACGATCGCGCCCGCATTGCGCCCGCCGCAACCGATCATGCCGACCTTGAGGATGTCGCTGCCGGCGGCATGGACGGGCGTTACGGCGGCGAGCGTGGCTGCGGTGGTCGTCACGGCGGCGGGCTTCGGCGTAGTCTTGCAGCCCACGCCCAAGGCGGTGGCGGAAGCGGCTGTCGCCGAGGTTTTGAGGAAGGTGCGGCGAGTGATATCGGTCAATGGGTTCATGGCGAAATGCAGTTTTGTTTTTGTTTAACGGGTTTCCTTGATTCCAAGTTCTTTGAGCGTGGCGCGCAACCAGGCGAGGGACTGCTCAATCATCGGCCCGCCCTGACCTTCGCATTCAATGCTTAACACCCCATCGAAACCGGCGTCGCGCAGCAGCGCCAGGCACTTCTTAATGTTCACGGCGTTCACACCGCCGCCGAGCGAGCAGGTGCTCACCGCGATGCCGGTGTCTTTCCCACGCAGCGCGACGGCGAGCGACTCCGATACGTCCTTCACGTGGACGTGGCTGACTCGCTTGAGAAAGCGCTTGAGGAATTTCACTGGGTCGTGGCCGGCGATGAAGGCGTTGCCCGTGTCCATGTTCATCCGCAAATACTGACTGCGACTAAACGCCTGCATCTCGGCCATCCGGTCCGGATTGGTGGTGAAGTAGCCGTGCGGCTCGATGTTGACGATGATCTTGTGCGCCTCGGCCACGCGCAGGATTTGCTCGTAGCTGCGTTTCATCATGGCCATCGCTTCCGGATCCTTGAGGCCCTCAGGTGCGTGGAGGCCATCGGTGGTGTCCACGCAGGGGCAGCCGATCTGCGCCGCCCAGGCGATGGATTTCATCACGTAGGGCACGCCGCGCAGCGGGCCGTCGGCTTGCGAGAGCGGATACGCCGCGTCCACCTGCGAGAACTGCACGCCATATTTATCCATTTTGCGGCGAAGCAGGACCGGGTCTTCATAAAGCGCGACGTGGGGTTGGTAGCCGAGCCCGTGAATCCAGCTCACGCCGTCAATCAAACCGCACTCGATGTAGTGGACTTTGTTCTTTTGCGCCCATTGGAGGCATTTCTCGAAGGACCAATAGGCGGAATTGAAGGCGTCGGTGTGGAACCCGATTTTCATAGGTCTTGGTGATGGAAGTATGGACCCGAATACCCTGGAGCTGACTCACCAGATCTTGCTAAAGGGTTACCCTCGCTTGGCAAGACGGGGGGAAGACCTACAAAAGAATCGCAAACTGACCGTACCAGGCGAACGAATGAAGAAGTTGAAGGCTGCAGGCTGATTTGACCGAGCGCAATACCCGGTCAGTGATTGGCAATTCCGCGTTAGCGAAGTCTCCCGGATTGTGGTTTGTTCTCAACTAGAAAGGTAAAGTTATGTTACTCGTAGACGCGCTCGACAAATACCCGCTGGAAATCAAACTGCGCGACGGCACCCCGGTCATTGTCCGTCCGCTCAACCGCCGCGACGACGTGAAATTGCAAAAGTTTTTCCTCGTTGTGCCGGAAGAGGAACGTCTGTTCGTCAAGCAACCGATCACGGATCGCACCTTGTTTCGTCAGTGGTGTCGCCAGCCAGATTTCGAGCGCAACCTGCCGCTGCTCATGCTGCACGGAAAAAAGGTCATCGGGGAAGCGACGCTGCATCAGCGCGGCGGCGGTTGGAAACGGCACATCGGTTTGATCACCCTGCTCACCCATCCGGATTATCGCGGGCGAGATGTGTCGAAGGTGTTGGTGACGGAGTTGATTTACCTCGCCCGACAATGCGGGCTGCGGCAGTTGGAGGCCGAGATTAACGGGGAACGCAAGATCGCGTTGCAGGTGCTGGCGCAACTCGGGTTCAACGAATTGATGCGCCAGCCGGATTACGTCATGGACATGAAGGCGGTGACGCACGATTACGTCTTGATGGGCCGCACGCTGAAGCAGGAGGAGGAATACGCGGGTTTGGGTGGGTGAAGGACGGCAACAAGCC